>NZ_JCBDGK010000005.1:0-33781 GCF_059834005.1 Vibrio sp. R12-SW3-ISO1 | reverse complement strand
TTCTTGTGATGCCTTTCGATATCGGTGCTTCGGTGTTTGGCAGCTTACCAGCCCTAATAATTTCATCATCTTAGAAGCTCGATAACGTGTAAGTTTTACACCTTGAGCCGTCACCATGTCGGCAATGCTTCTCGCACCCGCAGAGCCGTTGCTTGCCGTATGAACTTCTTTAATAAGACTCTTGAGTTTCACCAACTCTGGAGAAACATGTTTAGGGCGACAACGCCAGTATTTGTAACTGCTGCGGTGGATACTGAACACATGACATAAGGTGGTAACGCTAAAGCTCTGCCTGAGTTTCTCGATTATCGAGAGTTGTTCAGTGAGTCCGACATCAAGAGAGCTGTAGCCTTTTTTAATATTTCATTGTGCTCTTCAAGGCGAGCAAGTTTCTTCTTCAGCTCTCGTATCTCAATTTGCTCTGGTGTCATAGGTGAGGCTTGAGGAGCCACTCCCTTTCTTTCTTGCTTGAGCTGCCTTACCCACTTATCCATTGTCGATTTACCCACCCCCATGGCTTTGGCGGCTTCAACAACGGTGTAGTTTTGGTCGAGAACAAGTTGCGCTGCTTCGAGTTTGAACTCCGCACTGAAAGTGCGTCTGGTACGCTTGGTCATAGTTTCACCTGTCATGCTATGAGGTGTATCTTAACACCTCTAATCAGGTGGCCAAATTCACCGTACCACTACACGAGTGCCTAGTTCCTAGAGGGTGGGATATTTGAGTTCCTAGAGGCGAGTGCCTAGTTCCTAGAGGATGGAATATTTAAGATTTTGTTTTTCTCTACGAACTAGGCTGATGTTTGGCTTTTTCTCTAGGCACTAGGATCTAGGAACTAGGAACTTTTACTTATCAACGATATTCTAGTGACTAGAAACTGTCATCTAGGAGCGCCCTATGCCTCGAGCTTCCATTGCTAAACGCCGCCGTTGGAACAACTGGCTTATCCTTGGCATCATCGCCTTTATGGTGATTCTCAATGCCCCGTCGCTCATCAAAGCGTACTTAATTGGCGAGCCCTCGACGCCGGCCGTGTCGGATGCATCACTATCGAGCGAGTCGCAGACGGCGCTGCCCAAATTACCCAAGTTACTCAACCCTAATTACCCTGTCAGCGCGCTCTATTATCGCGGCGTGGAAATTGAGCTTAAAGACGGCAAACTGGTCTCCAACGCAAAATTGAAAGATGACGTTCCACCGCCAGACATCATCGAGCGCTGGCGTTCGATTGAGGGGACATTGGTATCGCCAGAAAATTTCGACACCATGCAAGCCAGTCTCGGCAATCCAGAAACCATCGAAGTCTGGTATCAGGGTCTAGATGAGCCCCACCGCATCACGCTGTACAAAACCGAACAATTTTGGCTACTGAAAAACTGGCAAGACGATTGGATTGCGATCACCGTGGATCCCGATTTCCTACAACCGCGGTATTGAGGGGAGTTCCTAGTTGATGAAAGTTCCTAGTTCCTAGTTGATAGTTCCTAGAGGGGGTTGACTTGACTGGGGGCTCAGACATACTTTTCTAGGCACTAGGCACTAGGCACTAGGCACTAGGCACTAGGCACTAGGCACTAGGCACTAGGCACTAGGCACTCAAAACTAGGAATTTACACCCATGCCAGAATTACCCGAAGTCGAAGTGAGCCGGATGGGGATATCGCCCCACCTTATCGGCCAAACCGTCGCCAAAATCACCATTCGAACGCCCAAACTGCGTTGGGCGATCCCCGCAGAGCTGGCTCAACTCGAAGGGCAAGTGATTCAAACCATTACGCGACGCGCCAAATATCTGCTGATTGAAACTCAAGTGGGCTGTGCGATTGTGCACTTGGGCATGTCTGGCTCGCTGCGAGTGTTGGATGCTGAGATCCCGGCAGGTAAACATGATCACGTGGATCTAAAACTCTCGAATGGTAAAGTGCTGCGCTACAACGATCCGCGCCGCTTTGGGGCGTGGCTATGGAGTGAGGACGGGCAGCACACCGTACTCGCCAACTGCGGCCCAGAGCCGCTGACCGAGGCATTTAACGCCGAATACCTGCTACAAAAAGCCGTTAACAAGCGCGTTGTCGTCAAGCAGTTTATTATGGACAACAAAGTCGTGGTCGGGGTGGGCAATATTTACGCCAATGAGTCGCTATTTAGTGCTAAAATCCACCCCAGCCGAGCGGCGGGCAGTTTATCTCTGCCAGAGTGGCAGCAACTGGTTGGCGACATCAAAGCCGTACTGGCGACCGCCATCAAACAAGGCGGCACAACGCTAAAAGATTTCGCCCAAGCTGACGGCAAGCCCGGCTACTTTGCTCAAGAGCTACAAGTCTACGGCAAAGCCGGAAAGCCCTGCCCAACCTGCGGCGAGCCGATTGAAGAGCTCAAAATTGGGCAGAGGAATACGTTTTATTGTGGTGGGTGTCAACAATAAGTTTATGCTAAAACAACATTACTCTATGAACGATAGTTAGATATCATATGTGTTGTTTCAGTTAATTTTTGTAGCTAATTTGTAGTGATGAATAATGATAGAAAAAAAGATCTTTGAGCGAATTCACTTTTTTATATTCTCAGTAACGGTGGTTTGGTTGTTTGCTGGAATGATATGGATGCCTCAAGGAAACAAGCCTTTAGCCGCCATGGCTATTATTTGTTTTATTTCTTCAATTCCGATTTTTATTTCGCATTCAAAGTCATTTATTTTTGGCTATAGTGGTTGGTCAAAACTGCTTCTTATTTTGTCTGTGCTTTCTTCATTCCATTATTTTTTTCATGGTGGAAGCAGTCAAGAAGTTAGAGCGCTTTGGACTGCATTTGTTATACTAGTAGTGAGTCAGATTCACAAAGTGCAAGTAAGGGATGTTCAATATTTGGTCTTGCTTTCGTCACTTAGTTCTGGCTTTATGATGTTATATTACGCTTTGGTCTTGGATGCTGGGCGTATGGACTTTCCTACGAATCCCATACCCCTGGCGACACATCAAAGCTTTCTTTCTATTATCGCTTTATCTTTTTTATTTTATGATTTTAAAGGTAAAAGCTATACAGCAATAATAGTTTCATTTCTGTTCTTTTTCCTTTCTGTATTGCTGACTCAATCTAGAGGTCCAATTGTTGTAACTATTGCTTTGGCTATTTTGATTTTCTCCATATTGCTATATAAAAGAGAAATTCCTTTGAGAGTTGGAGGATGTTTTTTTGTCATCTTTTTGACTGTAGTTTGGTTCGGGTTTAATGACTTACTTGTTCGTTACTATGCAACTATCAATGAGTGGAACATGCTGCGTGATGGCAATTTGGACTCATCGATGGGATGGCGATTACAAATGTATCTTGCGGGTTGGGAAGTTTTTATTTCAAACCCTTGGTTGGGTGTGGGAACAATCACAATAGAAGATGTTGAAAAAGTTAACTTGACTCGTGAAGGTATGGCTTATGTTACAAATGGGCATCTTCACAATAATTACATAGATAAACTAGCCACTTCTGGGTTGTTAGGATTTGTCGCATTACTGGTTTTATTCTTTTATCCTATTTACGAATCTTTTCGTAAATCGTATGGGTTTAAGTTTCTGATTATTTTGCCAATAATCTGCTGGGGCCTTTGCTGCTTAATCGACTCTCCTTTTAGAAATGGAGACACGGCTGTGCTCTATTTTGTTGTGATTGGTTTTCTCCTTAAGTCAATAAGTTTAGAGAATGAAAATTTTATATTACCTGAAACATCTCGCTCTTGAGATATTGCCAAAATCCTATTTTAACCATGTTGCCCAGACGCTTGCCCGGCGACATAGTGCTTCTCTGAGTGATATTGAGCAGCGAGTTAATTACTACACCAAGGGACTGACCTCGTTCACTTTACCCAAAGACTGCACGGCGATTTCGGAGTACAAGCGCAAAGGTTACACGTCGTATTACTTCGATCTTAAAGAGTTTCTCCACTACTTCCCCAAGCATTTTCGATTCGCCTACTATTTTGGTGACGAAACGCACATTGAACCTATCCCGACCTTGTTTAAAGCTCGCCCGATAGCAGGGAAGAACAGTAACTCCGTTTTGTTTAAGCTTGATAAGCGCCGCCACTTTCGCTTTGTGGACGACAAACTGAGCTTCGCTGAAAAGAAAGATATGGCGGTGTTTCGCGGTGCCGTCACGCAGCCGCATCGAATTCGCTTTATGAAGGCGATGTTTGAACACCCTCGCGTCGATGCCGGGCAATCGAATCCATCAGACGAGCATCCGGAATGGCAAAAGCCTTTTATGTCGATCGAAGAGCAACTTCAGTACAAGTTTTTGATTTGCTTGGAAGGCAATGATGTGGCTTCAAACCTGAAATGGGCGATGTCTTCGAATTCTGTGGTCATCACGCCTAAGATGAAATATGAAACTTGGTTTATGGAAGGGACGCTTGAGCCGGGCGTGCATTATATTGAAGTCAAAGACGATTGGTCAGACTTTGATGAAAAGATAGAGTACTACTTGGCGAACCCTGAGAAAGCAGAACAGATCGTTAAGAACGCTCACGCCTATATCAAACCATTTCAAGATGAAGAACTTGAGAAACTCGTGTGTATTAAGACACTAGAGCGATATTTCGAATTGTCTGGCCAGCTTAAAAGCTGACTGAGAAAGAGTAAGCAATGAACATATTAGTAATTGGCCCATCATGGGTGGGCGATATGGTGATGTCGCAGGGGTTATACATTGAGTTAATGCGACAATACCCTGAGGCGAAGATCGACGTTCTCGCCCCTGCTTGGTGTAAACCGATTTTGGAGCGAATGCCGCAAGTGAACCAAGCACTTGAGATGCCACTGGGTCACGGTCAGTTTGATTTGGCGACGCGCTACCGGTTAGGAAAATCACTGAAAACGAACGCCTACGACGCCGCCTATGTGCTGCCCAACTCAGCAAAGTCGGCTCTCATCCCCTTTTTTGCTCACATCAAACGACGCGTGGGTTGGAAGGGTGAAATGCGCTACGGGTTACTCAATGACATCCGCAGTAACAAGAAAGCCTTCCAATACATGCTTGAGCGCTATGTCGCGCTTGCTCACCCAAAGAGTGAGATGACGGGGAGCGGATGTTTAGGTGCTTTGCAAGATTTACCTTACCCTCATTTAACGGTGGTGCCTGAGGCTCAATCGCAAGCCATGCACGTTTTGGGGCTCAATCGAGAACGGCCAATTTTAGGGTTGTGCCCTGGCGCAGAATTTGGCCCGGCGAAGCGCTGGCCAGATCAACATTTTGCTACCGTTGCGGCTGAGATGATTGGCCGGGGGTATCAGGTGTGGTTGTTTGGCTCAGCGAAAGACCGAGAAGTCACCGAACAAATCATTCAGCAGGTCCCCAAAGAGAAGCAAGGCCACTGTTTCAACTTAGCCGGAAATACCAGTCTTATTCAGGCGGTGGATCTTATTGGTGCGTGCCACACCGTCGTGAGTAATGACTCTGGCCTTATGCACGTTGCGGCGGCGGTGGGTTGCAATGTCGTCGCGGTTTATGGGTCGAGTTCACCGAAATACACGCCGCCACTGACCAAAAAACTGGCAATACTTAATACGGATATTGATTGCCGTCCGTGTTTTGAACGTACCTGTCCCAAGCAGCATCTTAAGTGCTTAGTTGAGCTTGATCCCCAGCGAGTGATCAGTGCCATTCACCAGTTTGAGGGCGGCCACTCTCAAGCCGAGCGTTTGATTTGATGCGAGCTCTCTACACTCTGCTTCTTGCGTTAGTCAGCCCACTGTTACTTTGGGGGCTGTATCGAAAAAGGCCAAACAAACCCGAATTTGGCCCTCGCTGGAAAGAGCATTTTGGCTTTACCCCGCCGCTGGCTGAGGATGAAAAAACCTCTAGCGGCGTGATTTGGGTGCATGCCGTCTCTGTAGGTGAGGTGTTGGCGAGCAAAAAACTGGTGTTGACACTCAAGCAGCGTTACCCCAACAAGCGCGTTCTTGTCACCACCACCACCAGTACCGGTGCTGAGCAAGTGGCGAAGATGGGCGTAGAGCATCGCTATATGCCGATCGACTTTGGTTGGTGTGTGAACCGCTTCCTTACCACGATTCAAGCCGACATCATGTTGATCATTGAAACAGAACTGTGGCCGAATACGCTTCACACCGTTTCGAAGCGGCAGGTTCCGATAGTATTAGTCAACGGCCGTCTATCTGACAAATCGCAGCGCCACTATCACCGGTTGCGCTCGCTAATGACGCCAGTATTACAATGCGTTCAGCACGTGTTGAGCGTTCATGAGGATGACTCAGCCAGGTTTAGGCAGTTGGGCGCCAAAAACGTCACGACGACGGGCTCTTTGAAATACGACATCACAGTGAACCCCAACACGCAGCGTCTTGGCCAACAGCTTAGAGAGAAGCTTGGCACGTCAAGGTTGGTCTGGATTGGCGCAAGCACCCACAATGGTGAAGATGAAATCCTATTTCGCGCTTATCAGCTGGCTAAAAAGCAGTTGCCCAATCTGCTCTTGATGTTGGTGCCCCGCCATCCAGAGCGTTTTGATGATGTCGCAACAAGCGCAGCTCAGCACGGTTTAACGGTAGAAAGGCGTTCTCATCAGAAGACGACGCCAACGTCAGAGCAAACCGACGTGTACTTGGCCGACACTATGGGCGAAATGATGTGCTTGCTTGCTGCCAGCGATATCGTGTTTATGGGGGGGAGTTTAGTCGGCCGCAAAGTCGGTGGACATAACTTCATTGAACCTGCGGTCTTATCTAAGCCGTGTTTGACTGGCCCCAGCTATTACAACTTTGCAGATCTTGCCGAGCAGCTTATCCAAGCGAAGGCTCTGGCTGTAGTCAGTGATGAGCAAGAGATTGCCGAGCAGCTGATGATGTATGCTTCTGCCCCAGTCCTCGATGGTGGCGCTGGCTATGATATAGTGCTAAGAAATCAGGGTGCCTTAGATAACACCCTAAACCTCATTCAACGTTTAATAGAGAATTCACCATGATCAAAACCTTCATCATTCATGTCAGTAAGGGCTACGAGGATAGAAGAGAGCATATCGACACTCACCTTCCTCAAAGAGGGATTACAGAATACGAGTATATGCTAAAAGGTGATATTGATGATTTATCACAAGACATTAGAGATAACTTTTTCTCCCACAACTTGTCGCTACCCCAGATGTCTTGCCTCTATAAGCACTACCTCGTTATGAAAAAAGTAGTGGAAAATGAGATCCCTCATGTATTGGTTTTAGAAGATGATGCTTTGCTTGATGAGCACTTCTGTCAGCATCTTCAGACATTTATTGACGAGGTGGGTAATGAAGAAAACTATGTCATTAACATCGAAGAAGCGTCTAATCTTGTTCCATTTTCCATCCGTAAACATAATCAGTCCCTTTACGTTTGTAGTACGAATAAACTGACCGGGGGGTTGGTTTATGATTTGTCGTTTGCTAAGAAGATGGTCCAGTATTTAGAGAGCACGGTTACAGATGCTCCTATTGATGGGCTAATAGGGAATGTAAGAGAAGAGGTAGGTTACAATATTTATTGGACACATCCTCCTATCGTGAGGCAAGGCAGTAAAATCGGTATTTTTTCTAGTGAATTAAGTGGTCGTCGTTCTGGGCTGTATGCTGAAGTGCGCAGTTGGTTTAAAGAAAACTACCGAACCCATGTGCGCAGCCATATTAGTAGAAAGCAAAAATCACTCTTTACTGGCGTGAAGAAATTCTAGGTGGAGGGTAATATGGTATCCAAGAGTTATTTAGTTTACGTCGTCTACGGCAATGACCCTACATACTACCTCGGGGCTCGCTTTGGTATATTGTCGTTTTTATCGCAGTGGCAGGGGGATGCTTCCACGCGCCCTGAAGTTGTGGTGTTGGCAGAGCAAACAGATCACTTTAATGGAATGCCAATCAAGGTTTTTGGTATTTCTCCTCAGCAAAAATTAGAGTGGAGCTTGAATAATCAGTATCACTTCCGGATCAAAAACCGAGGTCTTCGATTCTTGGCTGATGCATTATCACTTGGCGTGGAAGATAAACTGGTTTTTTTAGATGCAGACACCTATTTTAAGCAGTCAACTAATATCTATTTTGACACGATAACGGCCAAGTGTTCCTTGATGTATTTTCCCGAAGTGAACATCAATAGCCTTCCAGACTCAAACGAGTATGGACAGATCAAAGGGCGCGCTTTTAAGCTCAAGAGTGGAGAAACCTATACGGTGACACCAGAGTCAACCATGTGGGCATCTGCAGTGATTGGGGTCACAGGTAAGCAGGTCGAGAGTTTAGATTGTGCTGATGACATTATGCTTGCGTTACGTGACGCGGGTTGTCATGCACATACTCTAGAGCAGTTTGCTCTGTCAGAAGCATTGAGACAACAAACAGAGCTTATTCCCGCGAAACCTTGGCTTAATCACTACTCTACGAGTGGCCGAAAAGATTGGGGCCGCAAAGTACTAGAAAGATTTTTTACTTGTCACGGCGACAAGCCATTTGAAGAACAGGTTAAGCTCGCTCAATCGGTTAGCTTTACCCGCCCTTTTATTGAGGTTATTCGTGGGCACATTTATAAGAAAAAGAAAAAAATACGCAAATTACTAGGATTAAAGGAAGAGTAATAGGATTACGTGATATAGTCTAATATTAACTAGATTTTCTTTTTTGTGATCTTCCGATTGAATATATCTCTTTGGGTAAATTAATTAACTGTTCGTAGGTTTTTTCCACTTTATATGCTTCGGTATTGCATTGTGATTTTTTCAATGGGGTGTTCAAGAATTGAACTACTCCATTTTTAAGGTCTTCTATATCGTTGAAAAGTAGAATATTGTCTGGATGATACAGAGGATGTTTTTTTATCGATGGATTGTTTGTGATAACTTTACGCTGAGCGTGCAGTGCTTCTACTACCCTCATGGTACTTGCGTTTTGTCCATCAATAGTGATTTCTAAAACGGCTTTTGCGTTCAGTAGTTTTTGCAAGTAGTTTTCATAACTTAGCTGTTTTCCGTTGTTAATTATGGAAATATTACAATGAATACCGCAATCTAAGAGAGATGTTTTGATGTCATTTAATAAACTAGCCCTTCCTTTATCCAATCCTACAAAAGAGATATCGTACTCTTGTTTAAGCTCTATGTTTTCAAGTGAATAAAGGCTTGGTGCGGGAAGAGTTATATGGTGAAAGCCATAGTTTAAACAGTCACTTTCATTGAAGCTGTAAACCTCAAATCCGCCTAGTTCATCCAAAAAAGATCCGTTAAAAATGTTTCTAAATGTAATCACCTTTCTAGCATTTACATTTTTAGTCGCTCTTATGTGTTTGATTGAATCCGTAATAAATATACAGTCAATGTTATTAAAGTTTTTTATTTTCTTCTCAATTATTTTCGAGTAAAACCAATGTTGAATTCTTTTGTTGAAAAAAAAGAGATTAGAAATGATACGTTTTGTGAATTTTCTTACTTCAACGTGATGAGTGTCATGAATTTTTGAAAGGCGTTGTATTTCTACTTGTTCGTAGTCTTCTTTATAGCCAAGGAAAACTAAAGTTTTCATATATTGAATACTCATCTATTTTTGTAACCAGTTCGAATTTGAGACCAATTGTCTTCAATCCAATAGATCCCTTTGATTTTCTGTTCTTTCTCAAAAGAGCGCTTCAAACGCGCCATATTATCACCTTTCCAATCATTGCCCGCTTGCTGATAGCACTTATCAAAGTCAATAATCCACACCTTGTTATGCTCATCAATCAAAATGTTGTGGATGTTGAGATCCGTATGATTGATATTGGCATCGTGCATTTTGCGTATTTGCTGACCTATGTGCTGGTAAAGCTCGGGTGACATTTCGTGTTTAGATAGCAGCCCAACCAAATCTTGCGCGTTGGGTATTTGACTGATCAGAATATCGGCACGGTAAGTCCATCCGGAGCGGGTGACTTTCGCTGCAATGGGTTGTGGTACGTTGACTTGGTGTTCGCGCAGCTGATTGAGTAGCATGAGTTCTTGATACGCGCGAGTGTTCTCCCAGCCGGTGAAGTGATACTTATCTTTGACCACTTTTCCCCATAATCCACCACGATAGTAATGGCGAAGCGCATAGGCGCCGTTATCACCTTGAACAAACCAAGTGGTGCCCCTGCCTTTTGCGGAGCCAAGAATACGCCCTTGTTCTTGCCAAAACGAGACGGAAAAGGCCTGTTCAACGGGTTCCGCAAGGCGTTCAGGATCGTACCAATAGTGGGTGCAAGCGGTTTTGGCTCCGCCGATTTGTTTTGTACTAAACATGAATCACTGTCGAGGTTAGGGTAGTCTGTGGCATACTTAGCCACAGAGTATCACAAACGACCCAGAGTTAATGAGCCGCTCGCAACGCTATCAAAAAATATTAGTTATCGCTACACACTGTATCGGCGATAGTCTGCTGATCACCACGTTTACGCGAAGTTTACGCAAGGCATACCCAAATGCGCAAATTGACGTGTTAGTTAATGCCCGCGGCGAGATGGTGTTTGGCACCAATCCCGATGTCGATAATCTGGTCGAGATTCCGCCGAGACCAAGCTTGCGAGATTTCTTTGCCCTTCGCAAGCAGCACGGTCGATACGACTTGGTGGTCAATGAAATGCTCAACGACAGAACCGCCATATACAGTTGGTTTTTTGGCAAGCAGAGAATTGGAGCGGTGGACGAGACGTTGCCTGGCGCATGGCTTAAGAAATGGTTGTTCACTCACTATATTCGTGAAACTCACAACTTTGAGCATAAAATGAGTCGCATGGCGAGAATCCTCGACTTGATTGATGTGGATATTGAGCCTCAGTTAGTTTCTCCTGAAGCGCCATTACCAGAGTCGGTTTCCTCCTGTTTGCCTGAGCAGTATGTGGTTGTTCATGCGCCTTCTTCCAACGAGATAAAACAGTGGCCTGTGCACTATTGGATTAAGACGGTAGAGCAGCTTCTGTCGCATGATTATCATGTGGTGTTGACCGGAGCAGGTGAGCGGGACGAACAGATCGTTGCGCAGATAGTCGAGCAGTTACCAGCGTCTGCTAAATTGATTAATGTGGTAGGGCAACTTTCACTGGCGCAAACGTCTACATTGTTAAAGCGTAGCCAAGGTTTTGTGGGCCCAGACAGTGGCCCAGGGCATATGGCATCTGGCTATCCGATACCGATTGTGTCTATCATCAGCGTGGCTCCAGCCAGCATGTGGTCACCCTGGCCATATCACATGCCCGTGGAACGAGATCGCCACCTTTATCAAAATGGCACGGCAAAACAGACACAAGGTAATGTAACGCTGCTTCAGTCGCAGCGCTCATGTGTGCCGTGTTATAAAAACAAATGCCAAATTAGTGATGATCTCTACTCACCATGTCTAACGGATATTCAGCCTGAACAAGTGGTTGAAGCGGTGTTTGACGCTATCCCGATCAAAGTGGTGAACTAGGATGGCAGTGTCTTCACCCCAATCCATCTGCATTCTGCGCCTCTCCGCCATTGGCGATACCTGCCACGCGCTGGCAATTGTTCAGCAGATTCAACGCACCTACCCCGATTGCCAAATCACTTGGGTAATGGGAAAAATAGAAGCGCAGCTGTTTGGCGATCTCCCCGGTGTGAAGGTGGTGGTCTTTGACAAAAAGCAGGGCTGGCAGGGGATGAGAGCCGTCTGGCACGCCCTTAAAGGGGAGCGTTTTGATTATTTACTCCACATGCAAGTGGCACTAAGGGCTAGTTTACTCTCGGCGGGCATTCGCGCGCGCACCAAAGTCGGGTTTAGTTGGGCAAGAGTGAAAGAAGGGCAGTGGTTATTTACCAATAAAAAATTGTCCGCGACTCACGCCGAGCATGTTTTGGATAACTTTGCTGAGTTTGCGCGCTTTCTTGGCTGCCCAGAAGCGCCGCCTAAGTGGTCAATCCCTGTTAGTGAACAAGATCAATCCATCGTGAAGACGCTTGAGCACCCATACTTGGTGATAAGCCCTGCGGCAAGTAAAGACGACAGAAACTGGCTCGCCGAGCGTTACGCGGAGGTGGCCGACTACGCCCATGCGCAAGGGTTGCATATTGTATTGTGTGGTGCGCCAACCGAGCGAGAAAAAGCGCTGGCGCAGAGCATCACTGACAAGATGTCTGTACCCGTGACTAACCTCGTCGGCCAAACCAACCTAAAGGCGCTTACGGCTGTGTTGGCTCGGGCGCATTGTGTGCTCGCCCCTGACTCTGGCCCAGCCCATATTGCCACGACACAATCGACGCCCGTTATCGGGCTATACGCGCACAGCAACCCTAAGAGAACGGGGCCATACTACAGCCAGCGTTTTGTGGTTTCTGTGTATGAGCAGATTGCGCAGCAGCAATATGGCAAACCAGTTGACGAGCTGCCTTGGGGTAGCCGTGTCAAAGGCAAAGACCTGATGGCGCAAATCTCCGTAGAGGAAGTGAAACGCACTTTGGATGATTTGCTCTCACATTATCCAGTTCAGTTCTCACACATACCCACTCCACCGAAGACAGATAAATAAGGACGATGATGCGTATTGCTGTTTACCCAGGTACATTTGATCCAGTTACGAATGGACATTTTGATTTAATTCAACGCGCCGCCAAGATGTTTGATCACTTGGTGGTGGGCGTTGCCGAAAGCCCGAGCAAAAATACCTTGTTTAGCCTTGATGAGCGAGTCGCGTTGCTCAAAGAAACCTGTCAAGGGGTGTGCAATGTCTCTGTTAAAGGGTTTAGCGGCCTATTAGTGGATTTTGCCACTGAGCAAAGCGCCACTATTTTAGTACGCGGGTTACGTACGACGATGGACTTTGAATATGAGTTTGGCCTAACCACTATGTACCGCCGTTTAAAACCCGGGCTAGAAAGTTTGTTTCTCACCCCTTCTGAAGAGTTTGCGTTTCTCTCCTCGACTCTGGTAAGAGAAGTCGCGATTCATGGCGGAGAGGTACAAGAGTTTGTGCCTGCTTGCGTGCATCAAGCCATTTTGTCGAAAACCAACCAGACCTCCCATTGATGATGAATATCTTAATTTATACCCAAGCGACTTTGCCGGTAAAAAACTATGGCGGCACCGAACGCGTGATCTGGGATCTTGTGTACGCTCTGCACTTGCTCGGCCACAAGGTGACCTTATTGGCCGGTAAAGGCACGCAGTGTGAATGGGCAACGGTGATTGAGTACCAACCGGATCGCCCGGTCGCAGAGCAACTTCCGCAAAACATCGATGTGGTGCATTTTCATAGCCAGCCGGAGCCCGTTCCCTGCCCCTATGTGATCACTCAACATGGCAACTCGTCAGGCCCGATTGACCGCAATACCATTTTTGTTTCCTCGCAACACGCACAAAACCACGGTGCGCAGGCCTTTGTTTACAACGGCTTAAATTGGGACAACTACCTCAAGCCCGACTTGAATGCGAAACGAGAGCGTTTCCATTTCTTGGGTAAGGCCGCGTGGCGAGTGAAGAACGTACAAGGTGCGATTGATATCACTAAGAAGGCGAATCAGTCTCTCGATGTATTAGGTGGGCACCGTTTGAACTTCAAAATGGGGTTTCGCTGCACGCTCGATAGACACGTGCGCTTTTTAGGCATGGTGGATGACACAACAAAATCTCAGATTATGACACGCTCAAAAGGGCTGATTTTCCCCGTCACCTGGCATGAGCCGTTTGGTTTGGCGATCACCGAAAGTTTGTATTTTGGCTGCCCAGTCTTTGCTACGCCTTATGGATCTTTGCCGGAACTGGTTAATGAGCAGGTGGGGGTTTTATCCGCTGATGAGGCCGCGCTGGTTGCGGCGGTGAAAGAGGCTCAGCGCTATCTACCTCACACTTGCCACGAGTACGCGCGCGATCACTTCAACGCCAATGTGATGGCAAAAGCGTACGTGGCGCAGTATGAAAAAGTGGTCAACGGTGCGGTGTTGAACCCAAACCTTGGTGAGATTATTAAAGACTTTAAACGTTTGCCCTACACAAAATAAACAAAAAGGGAGCCATCGTGCTCCCTTGTTTGACTAGATAAAGGTTTATCGCTTGATTTGCTTATGTCTATGAGCAGACGAGCGATTAGTAGCCTACGTACGGATCATTACCATCTCGCTGCGTTTTCAACAGCTTTAAGATCCACATGTATTGCTCTGGTTTTGGCGTGACGAAGGTTTCGACGACTTCATTCATTGCTCGTGCATCTTGAACATCATCACCGGAAAACTCGTCCATCGGCGGCAAGATCTCAATTTCGTATTGGCCCGTTTGGGTATTGTAACTGGCAAACGTTGGGACAATTTTTGCGCGGCTGACTTTCGCGAGCTTGCCAAGGCCAGGCAGCGTGGCTTTCTCTGTAGCAAAAAAATCCACAAACACACTCTGTTCCGGCCCATGGTCTTGATCAGGCAAGTAGTAACCGAGGTAACCGTCTTTTACGGATTTGATAAAGGGTTTAATGCCGCCGCTTCTGTCATACACTCGGCCACCGTATTGAACCCGCTGCTTGTGCATCAGCCAGTCTGTCACCGGATTTTTCTGGCTATTGGCCATCGCCGAGACAGGAAAACCGCGCGAGGCTAACAAAATGGCCGGAATATCAATCGCCCAAGAATGAGGCACCAATAAGATGGCACTTTGCCCGTCTTGCTGAAGCTGCTCTAAGTGCTCTAATCCTTTAATGACTGAGTGCTTTTCTAACCACTGTTTACTGCGCAGTGAGATAGCCGCAAACCCAAGTAGAAACGTCCCTGCAGTAAGTAAGCACTCATGCAGTATGGCTTCTCGCTCTGCCTCCGAGCGCTCAGGAAAACACAACGCCAAATTAATTCGCGCTTTTTGGACCGACCCTTTGCGCTTCTTCACCATTTTATCGGCAATAACTCGCGCAATCGCCACTCTCGCCCTATTCGGCAGCAGCGCAATCGGCAACCCAACCAATAACCCAAGCCAAAGCCCCCAATATTTAGGCGCAAGAAACGCTCGGCGAAACGTCGGATTATACGCCTTAGGATCAAAATCGTTTCGAATTGAACTCATAAATACCCGATACTCTTCCAGGAACTAGGAACTAGGAACTAGGAACTAGGAACTAGGAACTAGGCTCTCACCCATTACCCACAACCCATTACCCGTTACTTATTCACCAACCCCATATACTCCGCGACTCCTTCCGCCACCGTCTTAAACGCATGCTCACAGCCCGCTGCGCGCAGTTTTGTTAGATCCGCTTGAGTGTACTCTTGGTACGCGCCTTTTAAATGTTCTGGGAACGGAATCGTCTCAATCTCGCCTTTGCCGTGGTACTTGATCACGGCTTTCGCCACCTCTTCAAACGATTCCGCATTACCCGTACCAAGGTTAAAAATCCCTGATACGCCATGCTCAAAGAACCACAAGTTCACGGCCGCCACATCACCAACGTAGACGAAATCACGCTTGAAGTGCTCGCTACCGGCGAACAGTTTCGGATTTTCGCCTGCGTTCATCTGGTTGTTAAGGTGGAACGCGACAGAGGCCATCGAGCCTTTGTGCTGCTCACGTGGGCCGTAGACGTTAAAGTAACGGAATCCGGTCACTTGAGAGAGCGTCTCGCCGTGTGCTTTGGCATCTTCCCACACGCGTCTTACGTAGTTATCAAACTGCTGTTTGGAGTAGCCGTACACATTGAGTGCGCCTTCGTACTCTTTCTCTTCAATAAAGGTGTCGGTCTCACCGTAGGTGGCGGCTGAGGAGGCATAAAGGAACGGGATCTCTCTATCTAGGCAGTAGTGCAGCAGCTCTTTGGAGTACTCGTAGTTGTTGAGCATCATGTACTTGCCATCCCACTCGGTAGTCGCAGAGCACGCGCCCTCATGGAAAATGGCTTCAATCGGGCCAAAGTTCTCACCTGCCATGATCTGGACAAGGAAGTCGTCTCTATCCATGTAATCAGCAATATCCAGATCCACTAAGTTCTGAAACTTTTTGCCGTTCTTCAGGTTATCGACCACCAAAATATCGTTAATACCTTGCTCATTCAGCGCCTTGACAATATTACTGCCAATCATGCCCGCGCCACCCGTTACGATGATCATACGTTTGTTTACCTCAGCCTAGAAATTGTTCGTTATGGGCGAAGTATATCAGGTACTGGGGATAAGTTCCTAGAACCTAGTTCCTAGAGGGGCAGGGGGGATTGCGTCAAACAGGGTAAAGCCCCAGAGCGCTGCTTGAACGATAGACAAATCCACTTTTACGCATCCAATTCTAGGAACTAGGCACTTGTTTTCCACTAGGAACTAACCTCTAGGAACTAGGAACTTCTTTTCCACTAGGAACTTTTAAGAACTCTTCTTAACCACCCCTCCCGTCAAATACAACCCAATCGCCGCTAAAACCGGGTACCCGAACGCCTCATTGATCATCTCGCTGATGGGTTGCCACTCAAACCCGTGCATACAGCCGATCACTACCATCGAATGGAGCAACACATAAGGGATGGTAAACAGCAGCACAATATAACGTTGAACCAATTTAAACGGTTCAAACGCTTTGAGCAGGGCGAGTTTGTGCTTGGCTTTCTCTTCGTTGGTGAAAAACATCGCATCTCCTGTGTCGGTTAGGGCTTCTAGGCTTTTATCGATAAACGACGGGCTACCAAAAATACGGCTCCAAAGGCTCATAGGGTCTCCTTGTTAGTTTGTTTAACCACAGAAACGGATTGGACAGGGTGAAGCACCATTACCGGGCAGGCTTTGTTGGCAAAGGCGTGGTGCGGTTTGACCTGCTCATCGCTAATGTCATGTGCTTGCTGCAGCCGCTCGATTAACGCAAACAGCGCTTTGCGCTGGGCGAGGGTGAAGTTGTCTTGCGCGCCGCCTCGCTCATCACACCCGCCCACCACACAAATGCCAATATTGCCGCGGTTGTGGCCACGCACATGGGCGCCGATGTGTGACAGCGGGCGGCCTGTCTCGACTTTTCCAGCACGCGTGATCACAAAGTGATAGCCAATATCTCGCCATCCTTTTGCTCGGTGCCAAGCGCGTATGGTGCTGGCGCCAATGTCTTGCTCGGCACGAGTCGCGCTGCAATGCACGGTGATTGTGTTTAGGGGGCAGTGTGGATTATGTGCAGGGGTGACGGGTAGTGAGGTGTGGTTTGTTGAAGTTGGGGGCATCGGTTTTCCTCATGATGGTGGTGGGTAATGGGTAATGGGTTATGGGTTATGGGTGTTCGGTGTAGAGGGTGGTGAGCGTGTTGATAAAGGCGTTCATGGCGCGCTCGAGCGTTGGCAACGCCTCGCCGGATTGCTTGGCAAGGTTTGTCAAATTACAGCCTTTTACCCACATGAAGTAGGTGAGCTCATAGCCTAGTGGCTCTGCGCGTTGGGCCTGGGCAATTAGGGCGATAAACCCCTCACGGCTGATGGGGCTGTGCGGGTAAGTCGAAATAGGGAAGTAGATCTCCTCTAGGGTTGGGTCAAAGGGGGAATACACGTAGCAGAGGCGACGAATCGCCCATTCACTGCATTGGTGACACACAGGCATAGCAACTCCCTTCTCAATCAGGAGGCGACACTCTACGCGACCTTTCGCCATTAGGGTTGGTGAAATTCTGGTGATTTATACAGCCTGCTAGATCAAGGCCAAAAATGCGAGCGTGTACAAAATTAGATGCATATCCAATGAGCCAAAGCATGACCAGGCGTGAAGCGGCTTGCAACCTCACCAACTCGCGCGGCATTTCTGCCGTATGGCCAACCCTAATCAATAAGAGGCTGTTTTGTTTGTTGTTTACATTCCAATAACAAAACCGAGGAGCGCCCATGAGCCACACCCTAGTCGCCACCCTGATGAAAGCCAAAACCGGATCGCCTATCAGCAAATTGATCTTACTTAAGCTGGCCGATAACGCCGATGTGCATGGCCGCTGCTTTCCCTCTTACCAGTATTTAGCGCTCTATTGCGAAGTCTCGCTGCGCACAGTGAAAGAGCACATCAAACGGCTAGAGGAGCAAGGCTTTATCGAACTGGTGCACCGCTTTGATAAACGCGGCCGCCAGCGCAGTAACTTGTACCAGCTCTACACGCCTGCCCATTTGCACGTTGAACTAGACGGCACGTGCACCGGAGAGGAAGCAAAGTCTTCACCCCCACCCCGTGCAGCAACTGCACCGAGAATCTCTCAGTTAAAGAGTAATAAAGAGGGTTATAGGCAGGCAGCGCCACCCCTGCGCGCTGTGGATAAGTTAGTCCGCGAGTATCACGCCAAAGGGCAAACTCACCCGTTTGAAGAGCGCATTCAAGGTTTGATCAAAGCGCGTAAGCGCAGCCGTGCGGAGGAGCAAAAGAAAGGGGAGGAAGCATCATGAAAGACTTGTTATCACTCACCGAGCAAAAACACATTTTAAGCCTGTACATCACCCGGGCCAGCGGCAGACCGAGAGAATTGCTTGAGGTGTTGTTGGGCGCTTACCCCAAGCCAATGAGTTGCCGCGAGCTTAAGCTCGCGCTTCACATGACCGGCGGCCATGCACTGCCCTCTGCGGTGCGAAATGCGGAGATCTTTATTGATGTGATTAAGCGTTATGATAGCACCGAGAAAACAACCTATTACCAACTCGATGATCAGTGTGTGCAGCGCTTTGCATTCAACCAGATGATGGACAGTGTAATGAAAATGTAGGAGTGTAATGGTGCAATCAATCGTTGCTAGTTTATCCCCTGCTTGAAATGGTGTACTATCCGAAGCAGATTTATGCCGTGCGCGCTTGTGTATTACCGATCTTTTGAATGGAGTTTTAAAGGATACTTAGGTGTACAGTCATAGCGCGCCAGCGGATGTAGTGCGGTTGTGCAAAATAAAAATAAAAAAAAAGGGCTATTGGGGCCAGTAAGTAAAAACAATCAAAACCAAGCCTTTACAAAGCCTCTCGAAAAAACAACCGTCTCAATTTGGCTAAAAACCGTCTCAGGCAAGAAAGAATACTGAGATGGAATAATGATAGAATTACAAACGAAAGCGCGAATTCGTCATGGGTTTGCGCTTTTTTAAGGAAAAATAAAAGAGAAAATCAGTATGAAAATCCTCGTCACTGGCGGTGCCGGATTCATCGGCTCAGCAGTCGTTCGTCACATCATTAACGATACCACGGACAGCGTCGTTAACCTAGATTCCTTGACCTATGCTGGAAACCTTGAGTCACTCACCTCAGTGGCCAATCATGAGCGTTACGCGTTTGAGCAGGTCGACATTTGCAACCGCGCAGAGCTCGATCGCGTGTTTGCCGAGCATCAACCGGATGCGGTCATGCACCTTGCCGCCGAGTCGCATGTCGACCGTTCTATCGATGGACCCGCTGCGTTTATTGAGACCAACATTGTTGGTACCTACACCCTACTTGAAGCCGCCAGACACTACTGGAATCAACTCGAAGAGACCGGCAAAAAGGCGTTTCGATTCCACCACATCTCGACCGATGAAGTTTACGGCGATTTGGAAGGTACCGATGACCTCTTTACGGAAACGACCTCATACGAGCCGTCAAGCCCATACTCTGCATCAAAAGCGTCCAGCGACCACTTAGTGCGAGCTTGGTTAAGAACCTATGGGTTACCGACCATCGTCACCAACTGTTCAAACAACTACGGCCCGTTCCATTTCCCTGAAAAACTCATTCCGCTCATGATCCTCAATGCCCTCGATGGCAAGGCCCTGCCAGTCTACGGTGACGGCATGCAAATCCGTGATTGGTTGTTTGTGGAAGATCACGCTCGCGCTCTGTACAAAGTCGTGACAGAAGGGGAAGTGGGCGAGACATACAACATCGGTGGACACAACGAAAAAGCCAATATCGACGTCGTCAAAACCATTTGTTCGCTACTGGAAGAATTGGTGCCGAATAAACCTCAAGGGGTTGAGGCTTACCAAGACTTGATCACGTACGTGAAAGACCGCCCAGGGCACGATGTCCGCTACGCGATCGATGCGAGCAAGATTGAGCGAGAGCTTGGTTGGACACCGCAAGAGACCTTTGAGTCAGGCATTCGCAAAACCGTCGAGTGGTACCTAAATAACAAAACGTGGTGGAGCCGCGTTCTTGATGGCTCTTACAGTCTAGAACGTTTAGGGGAAGGGGAGTAAACGATGAAAGGTATTGTACTCGCGGGTGGCTCAGGCACCCGTCTATACCCACTGACCCGTGGTGTGTCTAAGCAGCTGTTGCCTATCTACGATAAGCCAATGGTGTTTTACCCCATCTCAACGTTAATGTTGGCGGGCATCAAAGACATCCTCATCATCACAACTCCAGAAGACAATGAAGGCTTCAAGCGTCTACTCGGTGATGGCAGTGATTTTGGCATCAACCTTGAGTATGCAATTCAACCTAGCCCAGACGGTCTGGCACAAGCGTTTATTATCGGCGAGGAGTTCATTGGCGATGACAGCGTGTGCTTAGTGCTCGGGGACAACATCTTCTATGGTCAGTCGTTCAGTAAAACGTTGAAAAATGCCGCGTCACGAGAAAGCGGCGCGACTGTGTTTGGCTACCAGGTGAAAGACCCTGAACGCTTTGGCGTCGTCGAGTTTGATGAAGAGATGAAAGCGGTCTCGATCGAAGAAAAACCCGCAAAGCCGAAATCAAACTATGCCGTCACCGGCTTGTACTTCTATGACAACCGAGTGGTTGAATTTGCAAAGCAAGTGAAACCGTCGGACAGGGGTGAACTTGAAATCACCTCCATCAATGAGATGTACCTCAACGACGGCTCTCTCAATGTTGAACTGCTCGGTCGTGGTTTTGCTTGGCTTGATACCGGCACCCACGAAAGCTTGCACGAGGCGTCCTCATTTGTTCAAACCATTGAGCATGTTCAAGGTTTGAAAGTCGCGTGTCTGGAAGAGATTGCTTTTCGTCAAGGCTGGTTGTCTAAAACAGACATAGAGCGACTTGCGAAACCCATGCTAAAAAATGAGTATGGCCGCTATTTGATGTCCTTGGTTAAAGAATTGTAGGGGGCTAGGATGAAAATACTCATTACTGGATGCAATGGACAAGTCGGCTTCTGTTTGGTCAAACAGCTGGAAGGCAAAGCAGAAGTATTAGCGGTTGACAAAGAGCAGCTCGATATCACCGATCAAGCCGCTGTATTCTCAGTTGTGTCAGAGTTTGTGCCGGACTATATCATCAATGCAGCGGCACATACCGCCGTGGATAAAGCGGAAGAAGAAGTGGATCTCTCCTTTGCGATTAATCGTGATGGACCCATGTATCTCGCCGAGGCAGCGGAAAGTTGCGGTGCGGTGATGCTGCATATCTCGACAGATTACGTGTTCGACGGTACCGGTGAGGCGCCTTATCAAGAGAATGATACGGTCGGTCCACAAGGGGTGTACGGGCAAAGCAAACTGGCGGGTGAGCAGGCAGTGGCGAAGGCGTGTGCAGAGCATCTGATTTTGCGTACCGCATGGGTGTTTGGTGAGCACGGCAACAACTTTGTCAAAACCATGTTGAGGCTAGGCCAAGATCGCGACGCGCTCAGTATTGTTGGCGATCAAATCGGTGGGCCAACGTACGCCGGTGACATCGCAAGTGCATTGATCACGATGATTGATTACATCGAGAAAGAAGGCGAGCCGAAGTGGGGTGTCTACCATTTCTCTGGCATGCCGTACGCGAGTTGGTATGAGTTCGCAGAGCAGATTTTTGCAGCGGCCAAGAATAAATCGGTGTTAGCTCAAACCCCGAATCTGTCTTCTATTCCCACCTCCGCCTACCCGACGCCAGCGAAACGTCCAGCCAACTCACGTCTCGATTGCGAAAAGATACATCAGCAGTTTGGCATCAAGCCGAGTGATTGGCAGGCATCCCTAGACAATATTCAAGCTTATAAGTAGTCATTTTATGAACGTTATTGAAACCAATATCCCAGATGTGAAAATTATTGAACCTGCCGTCTTTGGCGATGAACGCGGCTTTTTCATGGAAACTTGGCAACAAAAAAAATTCGAAGAGCTTGTAACAGGCAAGCCGACGCAATTTGTTCAAGATAATCACTCGAAGTCTAAGCAAGGTATCTTGCGCGGGCTTCACTACCAAATGGAAAGTACGCAAGGTAAGTTGGTGCGCGTGGTTGCCGGTGAAGTGTTTGACGTTGCTGTGGACTTGAGAAAGTCCTCACCAACATTTGGTCAATGGGTTGGAGTATTGCTCTCCGCGGAGAACAAACGCCAACTTTGGGTCCCAGAAGGCTTTGCTCATGGTTTTTATGTGACCAGTGAAGAGGCCGAGTTCGTTTACAAATGTACGAACTATTATGACCCTAGTTCAGAAGTTTCGATTAAATGGGATGATGCAACGCTCGCTATCAACTGGCCGCTCGTTAATGCGAATGCCCCTGAACTGTCCGCTAAAGATGAACAGGGATACTCGTTCTTAGACGCCCCTCACTTTGATTAATCGCCGAATGAATAAGAAGTAGTTGTATACAATATGAAAGAAACCTCTATTCATTCTTGGTCTTTGTCATCTTTATTAAAGAGCACATGGAATCACAAAGACCTTATCCTCAAAATGACTCATAGAGAAATTATTGGTCGCTATCGTGGCTCAATTATGGGGCTCGCTTGGTCCTTTCTCAATCCACTCTTGATGCTTACTGTTTACACGTTTGTATTCTCAGTTGTTTTCAATGCGAAGTGGGGGGCCAATATGGACGGTGGGCGCGGCGAATTCGCAGTGATTCTGTTTGCGGGTATGATCGTATTCAATATTTTTTCAGAGTGCGTCAATCGCGCGCCAACGTTAATGATCGCCAACACAAACTATGTAAAAAAAGTTGTATTTCCATTGGAGGTTATACCTTGGGTTGCTTTAGGTAATGCCCTGTTTCATGCTTTTATTAGTGTAGGCATTTTGCTTATTGCCCAATGGGTAGTCATGGGTAATATCCCACCTACAGCTCTTGCGCTACCTATTATTCTTGTTCCATTCATTGCGGGGTTAATGGGATTATGTTGGATGCTTGCAGCAGTAGGAGTATACATGAGGGATCTAGCCCAAATGATGGGACTAGCAACGACCGTATTGATGTTTACCTCACCCCTCTTTTTTCCCCTGTCGGCGCTACCGGCTTCACTTCAACCATATTTAGCCCTTAACCCGCTAGCCTATTTTATAGAACAAACGAGAAGTGTATTAATATTTGGTGAGCTACCAGTGTTGGAGAACTATATTTTGGCTTGTATCTTGAGCTTAGTAGTATTCATTCTCGGTTTTGGCTTTTTCCAAAAAACTCGAAAGGGCTTTGCTGATGTCTTGTAACCAGGTTGCGATAGAAGTAAGAAATCTTACTAAATCATACCAGCTTTATGCCAAACCGATTGACCGCTTGCGTCAGATGTTTAGCTCGAAGAAAAAAACATACTACAAAGAGTTTACCGCGCTAAACAATATTTCTTTCTCGCTTGAAAAAGGCGACTGTGTTGGAGTCCTTGGTCATAACGGTGCTGGAAAATCAACACTGTTGCAACTGATCACCGGGACTTTGACCCCGACTTCAGGTGATATCATTAAGAAGGGGCGAGTTGCAGCGTTGTTGGAGCTGGGAGCAGGTTTCAATCCTGAATTCACAGGAAAAGAGAACGTGTACATGAACGCGTCGATTTTAGGATTGAATAAACGAGAAATCGACGAAAAGTACGAGGATATTCTGAAATTCGCTGACATCGGTGATTTCATAGGTCGACCAGTAAAAACTTACTCATCAGGTATGTACGTAAGGCTAGCTTTTTCAGTAGCCGTGCATACTGATCCTGACATTTTGATTATTGATGAGGCTCTTGCAGTAGGAGACATACGCTTCCAAATGAAGTGTATTAAACACATGGAAAAATTGAAGCAAGAAGGCACTACGATTCTTTTTGTTACTCATTCTCCTGAGCAAGTACAGCGGTTCTGTAATAAGGCTCTATGGTTAGATAAAGGAGAGGTTAAAAACTTTAGTGACTCATCCTTGGTGTGTGACCAATATAGAAGCTTTATGAGCCAAACTTCTGATGAGCATGCTTCAGATAGCTCTACGAAGCTAACCTCTACATATTCTCCGGCGAAAATATTATCTACTACGTTAAATAAAAAAACATTTAAACCTCTTGAACAATTAACGCTGGTAATTGAATATGAAGTTTTAGATGACGAGGTTTCAGATCTCCTTGTAGGGGCTGCGATTTACTCAGAAAAAAGGGAGTTCATCTTTGGTCCAAATACATACTTGGAAAATGTTGAAATTCCTAATGAAAAAGGAAAGCATCAGTTAGTATATAATATTCCTAAGCTAACACTCCTTCCCGGAGGATTCGTTATAGATGTGGGTATATTCACTGATAAAGGCCTTGTTACCATTGATTACCGCTCCGATATAGAAGATTTTAAAGTGGAATCTGATTATTTCTGTGAAGGGGTCTTTTATATTGAACATGAATGGGAAGTTTCCAAATGAGTATTTTAAATTCTCCGTTTGATCAGTTTCAAAGATATTATACTGTTAAGAAATTAATATCAAAAATAACAAATAATGAAAAAGTAAAAGTTCTAGAAGTTGGTGCAAACGCTCATTGCAATTTGAGGGAGTTTTTGCCTCATGCAGATATAACGTTCACAGACATAGAAGATCAAGCAGTACCAGATGATGTAAAGTTTATCAGGGCAGATGCTACCAATTTGCCTTTTGATAATGAAGAGTTTGATTTTGTTGTTTCTACCGATGTCTTAGAACATGTACCGTCGGATCTAAGAAGCAAATTTATTACTGAGTGTTATAGAGTATCTAAAAAGGCTTTCATTCTTGCTTGTCCGATTGACAATGGTTTTACTCCGAAAGCAGAACAACTTGTTAATGAAACATACAAGAAGTTGTGTGGTACGGATTTTCGCTGGTTGCAAGAACATATTGAACAAGGTTTACCTACGGTTGAGTTCATAAATAAAGTAATTGAATCGAATTCGATAAAATTCACTCGTTTCGAACATGGAAGATTGGATTGGTGGGAATCTTTGATGAAAATGCATTTTATCAAAGAGGCTGAATCGGACTATACATTACCATGCAATCAGATGGATGAATACTATAACCGATTCCTGTATGAAAAAGACTTTGGTGAGATATGTTACCGATCATTCTGGGTTTTAGGTATTGATACTTTAGCCGACGATTTATTTAGTGGGCATACTCCTATAGATGAAAAAACATCACTACTACTGAATGAATACAAAAACATCTGCATTGCTACTGAAAATGTTTGTTTTAGAAGTAGACAAGAAAAGAAAGAAATAGAGCGCACACTGTCAAAGCAACTAGAAGATTGTAAGAAAGAATTGTCTGATCGCGACAACGAACTCAGTGAATTAAGGGTTTTTACTCACACGATCATCAACTCTACAAGTTGGAAAATTACCAAGCCAATTAGATTCATAAAAAGAATAGTGTCTCTGTTAATCAAGAGCGCCAGATTTTTATATAATAATCCTTCATCTATTAAGTCAACATATAGAAAATCCTACGATTTATACAAAGCTGTCGGCTTGAAAGAGTTCATTTCTATCGTTAATAATAAATTGTCTCTAGTAAATGGTTCTGCTAATTCTACTATAGGTTCAGAAGGTTTCGATAGAAATGATTACGATGAATGGATTAGACGATATGATACAAGAACTGAATCTGATATAAGCAACATGCTTGACAGAATAGATGGATTCAGAAAAAAACCTTGCATCTCTATTGTTATGCCCACATATAAACCGAATCCACTTTGGCTGAAAGAAGCAATAGAGTCCGTGAGGCAACAAGTCTACGATAATTGGGAACTGTGTATTGCTGATGATTACTCCAATGATCCGAAGATATCTCAAATACTGGAAAGCTACTCGAAACTCGACAATAGAATAAAGGTTGTATTTCGTGAAGAGAATGGACATATTTCCAGAGCCTCGAATGACGCACTATCTCTATGTAATGGCGAGTGGATAGCTCTTTTAGACCATGACGATCTTTTAGCTAATAACGCGCTGTATGAGGTTGTTAAACAAATTAATAATAACCCAGACTCCGGGCTCATATACTCTGATGAGGACAAGGTAGATGAGCACGGTAATCGAAAGTCTCCCTATTTTAAGCCAGATTGGAATAGAGAATTACTTTACTCACACAACGTGATTTGCCACTTAGGTGTATATAGAAAGGATTTAATAGAAGCTATAGGTGGTTTTAGAGTTGGGTATGAAGGAGCACAAGATTTAGATTTAGCATTGAGAGTTGTAGAACTATTAGATGACTCACAGATAGTACATATTCCAAAAGTTATTTACCATTGGCGAATACACTCAGGTAGTACAGCAAGCACAAGTGATGACGCTAAACCTTATGCTATGATAGCTGGAGAACGTGCACTAAATGATCATTTTAAAAGGATCGGAAGTACTGCACGTTCAGAACTGACAGGTTCCGGATTTAGAACACATTATTCTTTAGGAGACACTGAGCCCCTAGTTAGCATAATTGTACCCACAAGGAATGGTTACTCGTTCACTAAACAGTGTATTGATTCCATTTTGAGTAAAACATCATATACAAACTATGAGATTTTACTTGTGGACAATGGCTCAGACGATACTCAGGTGCTTGAATACTTTGAACAATTAAAAAGCAGCGATAAAATAAAAGTAATTCGCGATGACGGAGAGTTTAATTATTCGAGGATCAATAATGAAGCGGTGGAAAAAGCTGATGGAGAATATGTCGTTTTACTTAATAATGATGTAGAAGTAATAACGCCCAACTGGCTGTATGAGATGGTCACTAATGTTATCAGAGACGATGTAGGTATTGTGGGAGCGAAGTTATTGTACCCAGATAATACAGTGCAACATTCTGGTGTTATCCTCGGTATAGGTGGCTGGGCAGGACACGCCCATAAAGGGTTACATACCAATCTGCCAGGATACTCGGGTCGCAACATATTAGCGTCAGAGTTCTCGGCTGTAACTGCAGCATGTTTGATCATTGAAAAAGCACTATTCGAAAAAGTTGGTGGTTTGAATCAGGTCGATCTGAAAGTAGCTTGTAATGACGTGGATCTGTGCTTAAAGGTATCAGAAGCCGGGTACCGTATCGTGTGGACACCTTATGCTGTGTTGTACCACCACGAGTCAAAAACGAGAGGATATGAAGATACGCCCGAGAAAGTTGCTCGTTTTGAAAGTGAGCTTTCATATATGAAAGACAGATGGGGCAAGATCTTGGAGAATGATCCGCATTATAGCCCTAACCTTACAGTTCATCATGAAGACTTTAGCCTAGCATGGCCACCAAGAGTCGATAGGTTTTAGAAGAGATTTGGGTTTCATATGAGTATTGATAAAGATAGCAATATCCCGTTAGTAGTGGATTTAGATGGGACGCTAATTAAGTCAGACGTATTGGTAGAGACTTTGTTGAAGTATAT
This sequence comes from Vibrio sp. R12-SW3-ISO1, assembly GCF_059834005.1. Lineage (NCBI taxonomy): Bacteria > Pseudomonadati > Pseudomonadota > Gammaproteobacteria > Vibrionales > Vibrionaceae > Vibrio > Vibrio sp. R12-SW3-ISO1. Next base: position 6,300 of record NZ_JCBDGK010000005.1, on the reverse strand, counting down.
TAAGATTAATCTACTCAATATATTTAGTTTCATTTCCTTTCTAATGAAAGGAAAAAGTGTCGTAAAGCATAAAATTTCAGAATGTGTCGATATTGATGTGAAGGTGCTTCCTTATAATCAACAAGTTATAGACTTTATTAATGAAGAGTCAGAAAAAGGAAGAGAAATAGTACTTGCTACAGCAACTAACATTAAATATGCTCAAGAAATTGCTGATCATATCGGTGTTATAGATAAAGTAATAGCAAGTGACTATAATCTAAACTTAGCATCTGAAAATAAAGCTCGAGAGCTTGTTTCTAGGTACGGAGAGTTCGGTTTTGATTACATGGGTAACTCCAAGGCCGATCTCAAAGTATGGAAAAAATCCAGAAACGCGATTGTGGTAAACCCTGACAGAGGGGTTTTAAGCAAAGCGAAGCTACAAAATAACGTAAACACGGTTATAGAAAACAGACCTCCTTTCGTCAAAACCCTGTTGAAAGCTCTTCGCATTCACCAATACGCAAAAAATGCATTGATTTTTGTTCCACTTGCTGCGTCTCATCAGCTATTTGATCTCGAAAATATCACAACAGCATTTGTAGCTTTCTGGATGTTCAGTTTTTGTGCTTCCACAGTATATCTTCTAAATGATCTTTTAGATTTAGAAGACGACAGACATCACAAAACTAAGTGTCGAAGACCGTTCGCAAGCGGTGACTTGGATGTACGCTTTGGTGTCATTTTATGTCCGGCAATTCTGAGTGTTGTTGTTGTTATGTCGCTGCTGATACTTCCTATGAAGTTTATGGGTGTTCTTGCTATCTATTATCTCGCAACGCTTCTTTATTCTTTCAAATTAAAACGTATGGTAATGGTTGACGTGATAACGTTGGCGACTCTCTACACGATTAGAATTATTGCAGGTTCCGCAGCACTTGGATTAAGTTTGTCGTTTTGGCTATTGGCCTTTTCTATGTTCATTTTCTTGAGCCTTGCACTTGTGAAGCGATACGCTGAGCTCGAAGAGTTGAAGCTTTCGGGAAAAAATGAAGCAAGAGGACGTGGTTATCATCCCTCAGATCTTGAGTTACTTTCTTCGTTGGGAGCGTCGTCAGGATATCTTTCTGTTCTGATTCTAGCTTTGTATATCAACGACCCGCAGACAGCAGCGTTGTATAGCGAACCTATGTACATTTGGCTTGCTTGTCCTCTGCTACTTTATTGGATAAGTCGCACATGGATGATTACACATCGCGGGGGAATGCATGATGACCCTGTGGTTTTCGCTTTGAAGGATCGCGTAAGCCAAGTTGTTGGCGGTCTGTTCATTCTTGTATTTGGGTTAGCCATATGAAAAATGTTAAATCTTGGGGTCGTTACCCAAACTATCCACAAGAAGTTAAAAATATAAACTGGATGGATGAGCTATCAAGAATAGATACTGATGAGCTCGAGTCGTATCTTCCCTTTGGTAATGGCCGCAGCTATGGTGATAGCTGTCTAGCCTCTACTGGGTTTGCAGTTGGATCTCGGCCTTTAAATCGCTTTATCTCTGTAGATTGGAACTCTGGTGTAATTAGAGCTGAATCCGGAGTGTTGTTAGCAGAGATTTTAGACCTAGCCGTTCCTAGAGGGTGGTTCCTCACTTCTACTCCTGGCACCAAGCTTATTACCTTGGGTGGCGCAACGGCCAACGATGTGCACGGAAAGAATCATCATGTAGCGGGTACGTTCGGAAAGCATGTGCGTAAATTTGCTTTGTGGAGAACGGATATGGGGCTGGTTGAGTGTTCACCGACAGAAAATAGCGACCTATACCATGCGACGATTGCTGGATTAGGTCTTACAGGTGTTATTTTGTGGGTTGAGATACAGCTGAGACCAATAGCAACAAGTCTGATTGATAGTCAGAATATTAAGTTTAGCAACCTCGATGAGTTTTTTGATATCTCTCGAGAGATAGATAAGAACTTCGATTATACAGTGGCATGGGTAGACTGCGTATCCACAGGACCAAAGCTGGGGCGCGGTATATACATGGTGGGCAATCATGCGAAAAAAGGCACCTTAGAGCTCCCGAAGAAGAGTAATCTAATTGTTCCAATAGACTTACCAATCTCTATGGTCAATTCGTTGACTCTTAAAGCGTTTAATACACTTTACTATGCAAAGCAGGTGAGAAAAAATGTCACCAAAACTATCAGTTATGAACCTTTTTTCTACCCACTGGATGCGATTATGGAATGGAATCGCATCTATGGTAAGTCAGGCTTTCAACAATATCAGTGTGTTCTACCAGAAGATAATGCTCAAGAGGCAATGAAAGAGATATTAACCCGTATTTCAAATAAGAAAATGGGGTCATTCCTTGCCGTATTGAAAAGGTGCGGTGACATCGAATCCCCTGGTTTACTCTCATTTCCAATGAAAGGTGCAACTCTAGCGTTGGATTTCCCCCAAATTGAAGGTAGAACTGACAGCCTATTTGACGAACTAGATACCATCGTAATGGAAGCTGGCGGTCGTTTATACCCAGCAAAAGACGCACACATGAGCTCAGATTTCTTCCAAGCTGCGTACCCAGAGTGGGAAAAGCTTGAAGCAATTCGTGATCCTAAAATAATGTCAAGGTTCTGGCAAAGAGTGACGGAAAAATGAAAAATATACTAGTAATAGGTGCAACTTCAGCGATGGCAAGTGAAGTCGCAAAAAAATATGCACAGGACAATAACAGACTCTTTCTAGTGGCACGAGATGTAAATAAGCTTAGATCGGTTGAAAATGATTTACGATCAAGAGGTGCCGATAAAGTAGAGAGCTTTGTATTAGATATTAACGATATTTCACAGCACGATCAGATGTTGACTAGTGCATATGATAGCTTGGGCAAACTAGATATTGTCCTGATTGCACATGGCACCTTACCAGATCAAAGGCAGTGTGAGCAGGACGTGAAGACAATGCTTTCAGAGTTCAATACGAACGCCATCAGTACAATTGCACTACTTACTGAGATATCCAACAGACTGGAAAATCAAAAAACAGGTGTGATTGCTGTTATAACTTCTGTTGCTGGCGATAGAGGACGTCCATCCAATTATGTATATGGTGCGGCTAAAGCATCTGTGAGTACATTTTTAAGTGGATTAAGGGCCAGAATGTACAAAAACGGAGTTCACGTTTTGGACATTAAACCTGGTTTCGTTTCTACTCCTATGACTTATGAATTGGAATTGCCGAAGATTTTAGTAGTCGAACCAGAATACGTTGCAAATAATATAGTTGATGCAATCGAAAAGAAAAAAGACAGGATTTATACTCCATTCTTTTGGAAGTATATTCTCCTAATAATAAGGTTGATACCAAATTTTATTTTCAAAAAGTTATCCATGTAGGAGCAGCGGTGAGTTCTTACCAATCAAAAGCCAAAGTTATTTCTCAGCTGATATTACTGTCTCTGTTTGTTTTGTTTGTAAATTTCTTCAGGACTCAGGATGCTTTCACAAATCCTCAGTTTTGGGCAGAAGATGCGACAGTGTTCTATACTCAGTCAGTAGAACTTGGTTTTCAGTCTGTCGTAACTCCATATGCGGGGTATTTACATACAATACAGAGGGTATTTTCCAGTGTATTTAATGAGGTAAACGTTCCGTTAAAGTTCATGCCTCTTCTGTATAACGTCACATCGTGGTTTGTTATATCTTTCTCAGTCTGCTTAATCAGTTCATTACCTTTTAATCTTAGCAAATTAACTAAGATTTCAATTGCATTTGCGCTTGTTCTAGCTCCAGTAGGCAGTGAGATATTTTCTAACCTAACTAATATTCAATGGGTGACGGCAGTTTTATTGACCTGTCTATTTCTCGTGAAGGATTTTAGTTCGTACAAAAAGAGCTCTCGATTAGCGATCTACTTGCTCATTTTTTTTCTTGGATTAACTGGACCGTTCGTAATATTGTTATTACCTCTGATATTTCTCAGGTTGTATTATTATAAAGACTTGTCAAGAAACAAGACAGTATACCTTGTTTGGCTGTTTGCATTTGTTGTACAAGGTACGCTGATAGCGACAACGCCTCGAGGGTTGAGCCAAGGTTCGATTTCTTTAGAGTTGGATAAGTGGACTGAGGCTTTGTTTGGGAACCTTATGGGGGGGTATTTTATAGCCCTAGGAAATACGACATCCTTAGTAATGTTTCTATCCGTTTCTATCTTTTCTCTTTTTAGGGTTTTTAGTTCACGAATGAAATCAGATGTGGACTTTTATATATTGGCGTTGTTGGGGATGTGCTTTGCATTTGGCTTTGCAGGTTTATATTCCCATAAGCATGACCCGCAAATTTTAACCTCTTACGGATCGGGCCAGAGATATTTTTACATTCCGTACGTATTGTTTAATATGTTGCTCTTCGTGATTTTTTTTAATGGCGAGAGAAAGGAAAGAATATTCTTTGGTTTTTTGATAGGCGTGTCATTATATTCTTTCTACGAGGTTGCTCCTCGTTCTAAATATCATGATTTAAATTGGCGTGCTTACTCGGAATACAGTGGAAGAGTCGAGGGTCTTAAGGTTCCGATTAATCCTGTGGTTCCTGGTTGGTACTTGTACCCAGAGATTGATAGTTCGATTGAGAAGATCGAGAATAAGCGTACGCTCCCAGAATCAAGTTTCAAGTTTGAAAATGTTAAGGTATTTAATGGCTATGGAGAGCCTCTAGTTGTTGAGCATGACTCTAGAATATTTTTTGAATCCATCCCATGTAGTACAGATTATGTACTTTATGAATTAGTCGCTAACACTCGAAGTGCACATGAAACGGTTCAGTTATTCTTCAGTGATAACGAAAATATGAGTGAGGAATCTAGTATTCGCTTGCCTGTGATCCAAGGAGAAGGAATTTATCACTTCGCTATTTCAAGTGGCAGCCGATATTTAAGGTTAGACCCTATTGTTGGGGCTGGTGAAGTTACGATTCATAGTGTTAACGCATATTGTGTTGCTCAAAATTAGAACATTTAAAGAGATTATCAAACATGAAAATAGTATTACCCGGAGGGGCGGGACTAGTAGGTCAGAACTTAATCGTAAGATTGAAAGAGAAAGGATTTCATAACTTAGTTGTGCTTGACAAGCATCGAGCAAACATTGAAGTTCTCAAGGGTATGCATCCTGATATACACGTTGAATATGCAGATTTAGCAGTGCCTGGCAGTTGGAATGAGCACTTCGAAGATGCCGACTGTGTTGTAATGTTACAAGCTCAAATCGGTGCTAAAGAAACCGAGCTGTTTGTTCGCAACAATATCACTTCAACACGTCACATTCTTGATGCCATAAAACACTATAAAGTGCCGCATACCGTACATATTAGTTCCTCGGTGGTTAAGTCTGTAGCCGATGACGATTATACAAATACTAAGAAAGAGCAAGAAGAGTTAGTGCTTGCTAGTGGTATTGATTGTGTTGTGCTGAGACCTACGCTGATGTTTGGTTGGTTTGATCGCAAACACCTGGGTTGGCTTTCTCGCTTTATGCAAAAAGTTCCGGTCTTCCCTATCCCAGGCCATGGGCGTTACATGCGCCAACCTCTTTATGTCGGTGACTTTGCGAACATCATTATTAGCTGTATTGAACACAAGCGTGTTGGTGGCATATTCAACATTAGCGGCCTTGAGCAAGTCGACTATATCGACATTATTCGTAGTATCAAACGTGCGATTAAAGCCAAAACCCTGATTCTCAAGATACCTTTCACTCTTTTTTCTGTACTGTTAAAGATCTGGGCCGTGTTTGACAAGAACCCACCATTCACTGCCGATCAACTTGATGCTCTTGTTGCATGCGATGAGTTCGAAGTTATCGATTGGGAAGGTGAGTTTGGCGTTGTTGCGACTCGTTTTGACGATGCCGTTGATGAAACATTCTGTCACCCTACATATAGCAAGATTGAACTGGAATTTTAGATGAAAAGTAAAAAAGTAGCAGTTTTGGGAGCAGGGCCAATGGGCTTAGCCGTTGCTTATCAGTTGGTAAAAAATGGTCATGAGGTTACTGTTTTCGAAGCCGATGATCGCGTTGGTGGTATGACGGCGTCTTTTGATTTTGGTGGTCTAAACATTGAGCGTTATTACCACTTTATATGTGCAAACGACCAACCTCATTTTGACATGATTTCAGAGATGGGCTTGGATGATAAGCTGAAGTGGACGAAAACGAAAATGGGCTATTACTACCAAGGAGAGCTATATCCTTGGGGGAATCCGATTGCACTTCTAAAGTTTCCAAAGTTGAGCTTGGTGTCTAAAATTCGCTAC
>NZ_JCBDGK010000004.1:0-48086 GCF_059834005.1 Vibrio sp. R12-SW3-ISO1 | reverse complement strand
TGACTTATCTTGCCTTGGAGCCACCAAGGGTTTTGCTTACGATCCAGCGATGACCAAACTCTTTCTTGAGCTTTTGAAACGAGAGTTATCAAGTTCAATCAATAATGGTGAGCAACACACTAATGGATCGTTTTTAGTCCTACCGAATATCAGGGTTTGTGGCGCAACAGCTTTAAGCTCCCCTGTAACGGTGGGGGTTCCATCACTTACCGCTTTCTTTGGCTTCGTTCACGCATTTGAACGGAATATAAATCGCACCACCTCATCGTTTCGTGTTGAATCCTTTGCGATATGCGTCCATCAACTACATGTCGAAAAGCGAGGTTTGACACTAGAGTTTGTGGAAAAAGGCAACGGGACTATATCCGCTCCCGCGACCCGGGATAACTGGCAGTGTGATGTCGTATTTAGCCTTATTTTGAACACCAACTTTGCTCAACATATTGACCAAGATACGTTAGTTACATCACTACCAAAGCGATTGGCTCGAGGTTCAGCAAAAATTGCAATTGATGACTTTAAACATATCAACTCCTTCTCCACATTAGAATCAGCGATCGAATCTCTGCCAATAGAAGCTGGTAAGTGGTTGTCACTTTACGCACAGTCAAACAATAATCTAGGTGATCTATTAGCAGCCATGACAGAGGACCATCAGCTCATGGCAAGCTGCGTCGGTTACCACTTGTTAGAAGAGCCCAAAGATAAACCAAACTCCCTCAGAGGTTACAAACACGCTTTCGCCGAGTGCATTATTGGCCTTATCAACTCAATCACCTTTGATTCAGCGACCGATGCCAACACAATCTTTTGGTCACTAAATAACCATCAAAATTACCTAGTGGTACAGCCAAGGAGTATCAACGATGAAACTACCGACAAATCTAGCCTATGAGCGCTCTATCGACCCATCAGATGTCTGTTTTTTTGTCGTCTGGCCCGATGATAGAAAAACACCTTTAACCTACAATTCTCGTACTCTGATCGGGCAAATGGAAGCGGCATCATTAGCCTATGATGTCTCAGGTCAACCAATAAAAAGTGCCACCGCTGAGGCGTTAGCTCAAGGGAACCCTCATAAAGTTGATTTCTGCCACGTTCCATATGGTGCGAGTCATATTGAATGCAGTTTCTCCGTCTCGTTTTCTTCTGAACTACGTCAACCATATAAGTGTAACTCAAGCAACGTTAAACAAACGCTAGTGCAATTAGTCGAGCTCTACGAAACGAAAATCGGCTGGGCTGAGCTAGCGACCCGATACTTGATCAATATATGCGACGGCACGTGGCTGTGGAAAAATACGCGCAAAGCTTATTGCTGGAACATCGAACTTACGCCTTGGCCATGGAACAGGGAAACAGTTAAATTTGAAGATATTCGTACCAACTACATATCACGGCAAGACTTTGAAAATCATAAAAATTGGTCTGCTATAGTTGAAATGATAAAAACCGCATTTTCTAGTACTAATGGGCTGGCAATATTTGAAGTCAAGGCCACCTTGCACTTGCCAACCAATGCTATAGTGCGGCCAAGCCAAGTATTCACAGAAAAAGAAAATGGCAGTAAAAGTAAATCTAAATCTCAAAACAGTCGAGTTTTTCAGAGTACAACTATTGATGGTGAACGAACGCCAATACTAGGTGCCTTTAAAACGGGAGCAGCTATTGCAACCATTGACGACTGGTATCCTGAAGCCACTGAGCCACTAAGGGTCGGACGGTTTGGGGTTCATCGCGAAGATGTCACTTGCTACCGTCATCCGTCTACCGGAAAAGATTTTTTTTCGATATTACAACAAGCAGAGCACTATATTGAAGTGTTGAGCGCCAACAAATCTCCCGCTCAAGAAACTATCAACGACATGCACTTTTTAATGGCTAACCTGATTAAGGGTGGGATGTTCCAGCATAAAGGAGACTGACTGTGAAATGGTATTATAAAACAATCACCTTTCTGCCAGAGTTGTGCAACAACGAGTCACTGGCTGCAAAGTGTCTTCGCGTTCTGCATGGATTTAACTATCAGTATGAGACACGAAATATCGGCGTTTCATTTCCGCTTTGGTGTGAAGCAACGGTTGGAAAGAAGATTTCATTTGTCAGCAAGAACAAAATAGAACTCGACTTACTGCTTAAACAACACTATTTCGTCCAAATGGAACAACTTCAATATTTTCATATATCCAACACTGTTCTCGTCCCAGAAGATTGTACTTACGTTTCCTTTAGACGCTGTCAATATATAGATAAGCTCACAGCAGCTGGGCAGGCAAGGAAAATCAGACGCCTTGAGAAACGTGCTCTGTCTAGAGGCGAGCAATTTGACCCATCATCTTTTGCTCAAAAAGGGCATACTGCAATAGCGCACTACCACTCACTTGGGGAGTCCAGCAAACAGACGAACCGCAACTTTCGACTCAATATCAGGATGATCTCGGATCAACACCGTGAGGGGAACTCGATTTTTAGTAGCTATGGCTTATCAAATTCAGAAAACTCGTTTCAACCTGTACCCTTAATCTGACCCTTATTTTCTGGCTTGTTACAACCATATGAAATCATTAGTGTTTTAATATACTGTAAGAAAAAGGGTAAAAACACTTCTTAGCATCTAACTAGTTGAAAATAATGAGCTAAGCTTTAAGTGGTAACGGTGAACTGCCGAATAGGTAGCTGATAATATAGAACGTGCAACGTGGAGAGAACCTTCTACGTGAACTGCCGAATAGGTAGCTGATAATTGAAAAACCGTTTTGGCCAACTCAAAGGCTATGTGAACTGCCGAGTAGGTAGCTGATAATCAACGCGCACTCTGCGACAAAGAGGGGTTCGAGTGAACTGCCGAGTAGGTAGCTGACAATTACTTATAGATGTAGTTGTTGTCTCCATAGCTGTGAACTGCTGAGTAGGCAGAGCGCATCCACAAGATCAACACCGTTACTTTCCAAACAGCCGATCGGCTGTTTGTTTTACCCCTCAAAGAGGACTATAATCCTCATTACTACTGCAAAGTAGCTGATAACAAACGAACCACCTTCATTCGAGTACAAGAGCACTTTACTGCTGAATAAGTAGATAACTACGGAAGAAGCTCTCTAACATCACACTCAAGTACATGCGCTAATTGATAGGCTTTTTCGAGTGTGATGTTTACTTCTCCTCGTTCAATTCGCCCAACATAACTTCTGTCTATGTTCGCTTGCAAAGCTAGGTGATCCTGGGACACACCTTTCTCTCGGCGTTTATTGCGTAGGTTGGTGCCAAACCGTTTCGCTAAGTCTTTCATTTAAATCGAATCACAAAATGAAAAACTATCTACGCTTGATGCAAACATTACCACGGACTATAATCCGCAAAAAAATCACTTTGAATGTGACCAATGAACAAAAAGCATCGAATTAACCGAGAGATCTACCAAACTCTTTCTCAATCTTCTTTGAATCACTTCAGTGTGATCGAAGTAAGGAACAGCATTCAAGCTAAATCTAGCCGTTTTGGAAATAGTAATAATGCCCGCCTATATGTCTCGAGGCAGTTGCATTTACTAGAAAAATTGGGATTGATGAGTAGTAAAGGGAGTGGGCGTAGTAAAGTGTTTTCTAAAACAACACTGTTTCATGAAACAGAATTTGAGCTTGTAGATAAACGTTCGACTAAGAGTCAACCTACACAGCGAGTGACAACAGACCAAAGCGCAGTGGGTACGACGCTTGAGAAAGAAAAACACGACATTGAAGCAGAACTCACGGTTACGCTCGCTGAAATTGATGAATACAAAAAGCTGATGAATCGTTCAGAAGAGTTATCGCACCTACTTAAACCCTCCTATTTAAGCACAACAAGAAAATCGGCGTTGCTACTAGCAAAATTAAATGTCTGGAGTGATGCACTTCGTGTCATTCAAGAAAACAAGGACGCCACATGCTAAGGCGTTGGCAAAACGAGTGTATAAATTTAGCTCTCGAGACTTACTTAGGAGGGAAGCAACACTTTCTGACACAGGCAACACCGGGCGCCGGAAAAACGTTCATGGCCGCCAGTCTATCAAAAAAGATGTTTGACTCAAAATTGATCGATTTTGTTATTTGCTTTTCACCGTCAAAAAGCGTCGCTGATAGCATCCAGCGTTCTCTTTTCACGCGTGCTGTCGTGTACATTTGATGGAAAAATTGGGACGGTTGGGTGCTCTATTACATACCAATCATTACGCCATTTAAGCCCTAAGTTTTGGGTAACTCTGTCGCGATATCGAGTTCTTTGTATCTTTGATGAAATACATCATTGCAGTGGCGATAGCGAAACAAATGCGAACGCTTGGGGTAACAGTATTCTTACTGACGTACAAAGTGCGGCTCGATATACATTGGCATTGACGGGCACACCATGGAGATCCAATCTCACACCAGTTACCCTAGCCTCATATACCAATCCTGAAGGTCAGATAGTCTGTGACTATCAATATTCACTCGCTCAGGCCATAAAGGATAGAGTGTGTCGCCGACCGAAAATTGTTCTTGTTGATTGTCATCACTCAGTCGTCTCAAGTCCAGGAACAAAGGATAGCTATCGCTCAATGAGCGAGCTAATTGAAAAAGGCAAAGTCAGCTATTCTATGATAATACAAAATGATGATGCTCTTGCTCATATTCTGAGTGAAGCCGTTAGTCGGTTACAAAAAATCAGAAGCGCCAACAAAAAAGCCGGCGGTCTCATCGTCGCTTCATCTGTAGAACACGCAAGATACATAGATAGTATCCTCAGAGAGGATTTCAATCAGTCAACAAGTATAGTCACCTACAGAGAACAAAATGCTCAAGATTTAATTAACCAATTTAGAATAAGTAGTACTGAATGGATTGTGAGTGTTGGGATGGTGAGCGAAGGCACTGATATACCGCGCCTTCAGGTATGTTGCCATCTAAGCAACGTGAAAACGGAACTTTATTTCAGACAAATTCTAGGGCGTATCCTTCGAACGACCACATGTCCAAATCAAGAGGCCTGGTTTTATACATTCGCAGAACCAAGCCTGAACCGATTTGCGGAGGAAATCGAAAATGACATTCCTGAGACTTGTAGGTATATCAAGATCAATCAAGAGCATACTGACGAAATCGACGTCCTATCACGTGAGGCAAATCCCCCTTTTTCAATTCAGGATACACCCACAATGTTCACTCAAAAGCTACTCTGGACAAGTAATCAATCTGAAGTGGCTGCTGTCAATTCAAACACTCACAATAACACCGACATCACATTAAACCACTTCAAACAAAGGGTAATTGAAGCTTTTAGATATGCGTAGTCCACCCACGCTTGTCCGTTCCTGTGCCGCTTTGTTGTCAAAGCGGTTTCGAGTAACCATTCCAACTAGTTTGCAGTTTTGCCCCATAGTTTCACCAGATCACAGACGGCTCCAAGGTCTAGATTGCTATACTAATTTTATATGACCATCTGTGACATAGGAATGTAATGAACTATTACGCTGAGGATCCCTTCTAGGTAATGCAAACCTGGAGGGTAAATGAAAAAGCTAAAACAACAGTATCGTTGTGGGAATGTGGCGCATGGAGATTATCTATGGGATGTGTATCCCAGAGTACGTAGTGGCACCCACAAACATTTTTCAACCAAGCAGGAGAAGAGCTATTTTTTCCTCCACAAAGTTGAATACAGTGAGTACCCGCTTAAACTGCGACCTGCTAGAGGAAAATCACTAGCTAACCCTTGGGATGACTATCCGGCATATGTTTACAATGTTGCTAAGTGCTGGAAGCATAAATCAAAAAGGCGTCACCAGTACTACAAGTAAATATATGTCATTGGGCCTCGCTAGTGCGGGGCTTTCTTCTATCAGTCCACATGTTGGCTGCCGATTCGCTGGTATTGCCTCAAAGCGTCTTTCACTGTTAATACGCAGATTGCGAAACGCAAGTTGCCTGATGAACTCAAAACTGTGCCAAAGTTTGTTTCAGCGCGTTTGTTCTAACGGCAGCCTAGCTGATTTTGCTATACTGCAACTAATATGAATCTCCTGTCAGGTTGTATGCGATGAGCAAGAAAAAATTGACCGAAAAAGAACTGTTAGAAGGGATGACTTCTTATAATGCTCACAATGACTTGCTCGCCAAGGCCGAACCAAAATCTGATTGGCTGTCTTTCGCCGATGAGGTAGAACGGGTTACAGATGATTTCATGGCTGACCGAAATGAGGTTTTCGATAATTCCAGTTCAGGTCTAGTGAACCCAGAGATTTTTCTTTCAAACCTCAAGTCAGCGCTTGATTGCCTTCCAGATGGTGATATTGAACTTTGCGATTTGGGCAATGAAATTGGCCGAGTCATTGCAAACTTAAACTCACCACATAAGTGTCATCTGCGGGACGTACTGCATGGCATAGAGCATGGCTTTGACTTGATTGCCAAAGCAAGAGGTGTTGAAAATGAGTAACTCTGCCCAAACGCCGGATCTCGGAACTAAGCGTAAGCTTAAACAGGAAGTTTGTGAATTGATTCATAATTTACTAAATTAGCAAAGTCGTCGACACAGTTCTGCCCCATTCCTTCTTAGACCTTGTATCTACTTCAAATTGCAGGCTTCCATTTAAGGTTACTTTACCTAATGGCGGACATCAGTAATCTATTGGGTTCCTTTTCTCTGTGGCTTTTTAAGCGGATAACTTTTTTCAATGGTGCCGCGTACTTTGAACGTTAACATAGAGGCTCAGAGCGCTATTTTACCCCCTTAAAATAGGCAAAATGAGGGTTTTTAAGATCTTGATTTTTAGTGTTTTTATTTTGGTGATGTGATGTGGCTTTGATGGTAGTGTTGCGTCCAGTTCATCATAGGAGTAAACATGGAAACCTACCGTCACACATATCGACACCACAGTTTTTCACATCAAGATCTAAGTGATATTACTTTCACTGCTTGCACCTTTATCCGATGCGATTTTCGACGTGCTAACTTGCGTGATGCGACATTTATTAACTGCAAGTTCATTGAACAGGGTGATATCGAAGGTTGCCATTTTGATGTCGCAGACCTTCGCGATGCAAGTTTCCAACAATGCCAGCTTGCGATGGCAAACTTTAGTAACGCCAATTGTTACGGTATTGAGTTACGTGAGTGTGATTTAAAAGGGGCCAACTTTTCCCGAGCAAACTTTGCCAATCAAGTGAGTAATCGTATGTACTTTTGCTCAGCCTTTATTACTGGATGTAACCTGTCTTATGCCAATATGGAGCGGGTCTGTTTAGAAAAATGTGAGCTGTTTGAAAATCGCTGGATAGGGACTCACCTCGCGGGCGCATCACTGAAAGAGTCAGACTTAAGTCGAGGTGTTTTTTCTGAAGATGTCTGGGGACAGTTTAGCCTACAGGGTGCTAATTTATGCCACGCCGAACTCGACGGTTTAGATCCTCGAAAAGTCGATACATCAGGTATCAAAATTGCCAGCTGGCAACAAGAACTGCTTCTCGAAGCGTTGGGTATTGTTGTTTTTCCTGACTAGATGCTTACGAATACCTGCTGATAAACTATACACAACATTAATACATTTTCTAATTCAAATCACCAGAGCTAGAGCAATACTTCTAGCTCATTCTTGTCCAAAAACTTGCAACTTCTCCCTCAGTCTTCAGTAATGACATCTTCTGGATAAACATGTTTTTGCTGACGTGAGCTATCGCGCAAGGGGAAACAAAGCACTTCAAAAAATGTCTCTAGGAGAGATGTCCTTTTCTTGCTGGTTAAGGTAGTTCTCCCATCCGATGTCTTTAGGCGGCTGTTTAATCCTTAGCTCGTTCACGTTTACCCGAAAAGGGTTTTGTTTTTCGCATGCAGCCTTACTAACTTTTGGAGCCGCTTTGGCAAAATGCTCGAGTAAAATCTTATTTGAGTTATCTCGTAATGCGAGACGGCTCGACCTATTAATTAGCTTTCTTATGCGTCGCAAATTGCCTTGAGAGAAGGCGTATATACGTTTCATCATATCAGGTGATGCCAGAGCTGAAGATTCATGAAACGGAAGAGCCTCATCAAGCATTGTAAGAAAGGTCTTATATAGAGTGCGATTTTCTTTATTGTTCAATCGAAAAGGCTCTAGTGTATGTTGTAGCTCAAAGCGGCCCGCCAATTGATTATTTGCCTCCAAAATCAACACTGAGTAAGGCATGCCAAACAGTACCACTGGAATCTTCGAACGAACGATGAGCATTTTCAACCAATCAGCTGCACTATGTAAGATTTGTTTGTTTTTCCTATCAATCATGTGTTGAAATTCATCAATAATGATTAACTCTACTCCACACAACTTCATTAAATCACTCATTTCTTTGGCAATTTTGACAGGGTCATTCCCTCTTGAAAAAGCTAGTGGATCTCCAAGATCGGATAACAATTGTTCGGAAGCTGTTATTGGGGTGGCATTAGGAGGAAGTGATGTGGACAAAATAGGTATGATAGAGCCGTCGTTTGTCTCAGATCGAGGGTTTTTAGCTAAGTATTTATTAATTAACGTTGTTTTACCAGCGCCCGTGTCTCCTACGACAATCATACAGTCTGGCTCATGGATACCGTCACTGAACTCTCGACAATCTGAAATATCGTCAATGATGTCGGTAATTTTGGGGTTTTGGATAAAGATCTGTTTGACTTTATCAGCAGTTGTTTCAACTTGTTGACGCTCCATATCAATTACCTCAATGACAACTCACTCTATTGACCAACCCCTAGTATTGACTTCAATATCCCAATCGAACTCATCATCAAGATCTGAGGTAGCCTTGGCATTAACATCCGTCTGTTGTTTCTTCGTTTCAAAAGTTGCTCTTTCTGAATGTTCTTTCACTCGTTGTACTCTAGCCGTTGTAGTTATGCCTAAAGAGTTTCGCTTTTTGCTCCGCCCTGTTTTTTCAATTGCATCATCGATAATACAGAGGATTTTTTGCCACGCTTTAACGACATCTTTGTGATTGTAATTTTTCCTAATGTGCCGTCTTGCGTAGTTACAGCAGGTTTTGTGAAGCCATTCTGAAACAGAATAGGCATAGTCAGCGTCGACCGCTTCAACCGCGAAGAACTCTTCCTTTATTTCATCAAGTACATAGATCCTTCCGAGACAACTGGGGTCATATTTAATGTGTACTTTTACACTTTTTCTACTGCTACACGTTTGGCTACCGAAATAGCGCGCTAGACGGGCACTAGAGTAGCGTATTGTCGTGCCAAGTCTAACCCCATTTTTGTCAAGAGTGACTTGATGGTTTTTTCCGAGATTGAACTTTAATTCTTCTCTTGTGCCGTTAAAAGGTCGAGGGGGAACAGAAGAATTGACAGCATCGATCCAGCTTAAATTTGGGATATTGTTTTCAAGCCCATTTTTCCCATTCTGATAGATATCAACTATCCAGATATGAATCATTTCTTGAAGAAGTAAACTGTCAATTACAGCATTTTCAAGCGGGTCGTAGTCTTTCCTCTCGAATACGTTAGTAAAGCTCTTTCCGGGTATCCTAGAGAGTAGTCGATTATTGATTGTGCGAAAGTAACGCTCTACTGATCCCTTGAGCCAAGGCTTTTTGGTCGGGTTTTTCTTCACCTTTACTTTCAGCGCTTTGCACGCAATTTTGAAATCTCTACTGTTAAACTCAGCACCATTATCAACAATCAAATGTTCCGGCAAACCATAACAAGGCCATCTCCCCTCTACCGAGGGATATAAATCTTTGACGTAATCTTTGGGCAAAATGGCATTTTCTAGTGCCAATGAAACTGAAAGATAGCTCGGTGGCTCGAATCCCAAATAGAAGCCTATGATGCTCTTAGTGTGTGTATCGTATAAAAGCGTAAGCCAAGGTCTGCCCAACGGTATGCCATGGCGTTCATCAATAACAAATAAATCAAGTCTAGTATGATCTGCCTCTACGCGTTCCAATGCACGTGTTGTTGCCGGTCGTTGGCCTACTTTCCTAAAAGTCGAGTCGGCAGCACTTTTTCCCTTTCTAAGTAGAATTTTTTCGTACTCAGAGTGCTTTCTCAGTCGCTTCCTAAATGATTGTATTGAAAACAAACTATACTGAGTGTCATGCATTTCGTTGTACCTAGAAACTTCAGTTTCAAGTGTGATGTATGCCGACGCCGCAGTTTGCTTTTCAACTGAAAAGTAGTCTTTTATCGCTTCTTGAACTAATGGCTCGAGTTCTTCAGGCAAGTTGTAGCCTGTGTTCCCTGCCGTGATTTTAGGGATAAGTGATGACAACTGAAAATCAGATTTTTTAAAGGCTCTCCAGTACCGATAAATGGTGATTGCAGAAGGCGTGCTTGAACCGAACTTTTCTTCTAAAGTTGGCAATGCTTCATCTATTTCCTTTTTTGAAAAATTATTTCCATATCGCTCAATAAGAAGTTCAAGAACGTTGTATCTATGGATAGCTTCGTCTCTTCGCTCTTCACTAACACCAAAAACGTCCTTGAAAACCAAATCGACGTCTTCCCAAAGAGGAAGCGATAACGTTTCCTTAGGCTTTGATTGCACGCCAGAACTTGAGCTTGGAAACAGCTCACCAAATCGCTCTGTGTCTTCATCATTCATATCTATGCGCTCCAAATCGGAGTTTGCCAATTAATCGGCTGATGCATATCGATTTTCAAAAGTTGTCTGGCAATCAGGTCATAAAGAGCTGGTAATGATCTAGAAGAATGAACTGAAGAGTATTGAACGATTTGCTCTATTCGTAACTCTCCATATTTCCTGAATAAGCTCAGTATCTGGCGCTGGAGTGAATTAAGACGATCATCGCAGGCATACCGATGGATGATCTTCAAGTTATCGAGCAACGGGTATATTTGAATATCGTCCTCAGTTAGAACTCGTAGGTCATTCCCCATACTAAGCGCTTGTTCTTTTTTCGCGGAAAAAGTTTCCTTGAACTCTTCAGTTTCCGCAATGCGCTTTGGTTTTATCTCATAAAATGGTTGGTAAGAGTCATAGTAAGTTACTAAAAAGTCAGGTGTATACTTACGTCGCTTACCATCGAGATGATACTCGAAACCAATGGGTTGAGCTTCAAAAGTTAAAATCTGTGCTGAAAATTCAAAGTGAAAACAGGCATCAAACTCTAAGTCGGACTCGACTGTATGAATGGAGTCAGTTTTGAGGCTGACAAAACGTGAGATGTTTTTTACTGACGAGTTTCTAAGAATTCGTTTTTTCATAGTAAACAACCATACCTGTAGTAAACTTACTCAAGTGTTGTACACTTTGTAAGCTATTTCAAGGTATGGTTGTTTTTATGTCACGGTATGGTTTCGTAAAATCAATGTATGGTTGTTTTTACACACTACTCCAAAGTGCTTAAATCACTCTTTGCCGAATACGTTGTTTTCTTGTTCTTGTACACGAATAAACGTCGTGCGTTTCGTTAACTCTTTAAGCTTTGCTGCGCCTACATAGGTACACGTTGAGCGCACACCACCCAGGATGTCTGAGATAGTGCCGTGAACACTGCCACGGAATGGAAGAAGTACGGTTTTTCCTTCGGCTGCGCGGTACTTAGCCACACCACCAGAGTGCTTGTCCATAGCCGACTGAGAAGACATGCCGTAGAACTTCATGAAGGTTTTGCCGTCTTTTTCTACCAGCTCACCGCCTGATTCTTCATGACCCGCGAGCATGCCGCCAAGCATGACAAAATCCGCACCACCACCGAACGCTTTGGCTACGTCACCGGCGCAAGAACAGCCACCGTCACCGATGATCATGCCGCCAAGGCCGTGCGCTGCATCCGCACATTCGATGATGGCGGAAAGCTGCGGGTAACCCACCCCCGTTTTCACGCGAGTAGTACACACCGAACCCGGGCCAATACCCACTTTGACGATGTCGGCACCGGCTAGAATCAACTCTTCACACATGTCGCCTGTAACGACGTTACCCGCAGAGATGGTCTTCGTTGGGAATGCTTGGCGCACTTGCTGGACAAACTCCACCAAATGCTCAGAGTAGCCATTTGCGATGTCAATACAGATAAATTCCAAGTCATCGCTGAGGGCGAGAATTTGCTGTGTCTTTTCGAAATCACGCTGTGAAGTACCCGTTGAAACAAACACTTTATTGAGCGTTTCTGGTGTGGCATTGGCGACAAACTCAGCCCACTGCTCAACAGAGTAGTGCTTGTGCATTGCCGTCATCACGCCGTGCTCAGCAAGTGCGGTTGCCATTTCAAAGCTGCCGACAGAGTCCATGTTGGCAGCGATCACAGGCACGCCGGACCATTGACGGCCACTATGCTTGAATGTAAAATCGCGGGTTAAATTTACTTGAGAACGACTTTTTAGGGTAGAACGTTTCGGGCGAAACAGGACATCTTTAAAGCCTAACTTAAGTTCTTGTTCGATACGCATGGATTACCATTCCTTTCTCTTCAAATCGGAGTGTCGGTGCGTTTTCGGTACGCTTTGGCAGAAGCGTGACTGAGTTTCGGACACAAAAAAACCGGAGCGTTGGCAGACGCTCCGGTTTTCAGCATTATAGGTTGTGATTTGTTTCCTGCAAGACTGATATTGTTAGATTTTTTGTGATACAGTTCGGTTAAGTCGCATACCTAAATTCCCTACCCTTTAAATTTCTTCTTAACTTTTCATTATTAGTCAGACAGTTACCGACACCCAGCCAAACGTTTGCTTTTATCGCTCGCTCATTTCCAGCGCACTCATCTGGGTTATTTCACCTTATCCACTCACACCCTGAGCGACGGGTATTCAAAACAGACGGCGTTTTCCGCTCAAATTTCAGGCAAAAAAAATGGCCAAGCACGAAGCTTGACCAAATGGGTAGACAAAACTGACGTTGTTTTGTGATTAGAAATCGTAACGCGCGCCTAGACGAAGTGTATCTTCACCCGCGGTAACTAGACCTTCTGCGTTTTTCTCTTCGCTGATGCCATTGATGAAGTAAGAAACGTAAGTGCGGAAGTTGCTGTTAAATTTGTAGTAGCCCGCAATTTCTACGCCATCGGTCGCGTCGGCTTTTGTACCGTCAGACGCTTCGTTCTCTTGATAAGTGTACAGAACCGCCGCTGAGAATTGCTTGGTAAACTTGTATTGCGCCGCGAGTTCGTAGGCCGTGAATTCAGAGCCAGCACCTTCCTCAATTTCGTTGTCACCTTTTGAGTAGGTGCCCGCTAAGTACAGGTTATCTAAGGTGTAACCCAAACCAGCAAGCACTTGCGAATCATCTAAATTGCCGCTTTCCGCCGCTGAATACGCTAAACCGATATCTAGCCCCATAGGTGCAGAATAAAAACCTGCAAGGCTGTAGCCGTCTGCGTCTTTTTCGCTGTTCGCTTGGTAGGTAACTTCAAGTTGTAGTGAATCAAAGCCACCACGGTAGGCGATCACACTGCTCGCTTTATCACTAGACGCATCAATCGCTTGTTGTACGCCAGAAAACTCAGTGATATCGGTCATATCAGATACGATGACTGATGCCATGTCTTGCTTACCAACGGAGAAAGCTTGCCCATCAAAGTCGACACCAGCGTACATGTAGCGATTTTTGAAGTCAGAATCTACTTTTTGTTCTGCTTCGTAGACAGCAAACGCCGTCATACCGTCTTGAATTTCACTTTTACCTTTAAGATTAAGGCGAGCACGTGAAGAATCTTCCATAGTACCTGGAATCTCTTCACCGTCCTCGTTACCAATGAAATCACCACGAAACTCAACACGACCACCCACTTTGAATTCAGTACCGTCAGCTTTGTAAACTGTTGCCGCCAATGCGGAACCTGAAGTGAGAACCGCCAACACAGCTGATGCTAGAACTGCTTTATTCATCTTACTTACCTTTTTTAATCAAAGAGCTTCATTGCTCAAACCAATTCAATGGCGACTAAGTTAGTCAGACTCTATGAAGGTTTCATGGCTCGTTGATGACACTTTGGTGGCAGTTTTATGTAATGATGATGACAAAACCTTATTTAAAATCAGTCAATTAATTTAGATTGAATAGAAAAACGCAGACTTAGATTAAAAAATAGCCGCTATCGTTCATCTTTAGGAGAGTCCATCACCACCATGGTGGATATGGAATTGACTTGTCGGCACTCACCCAGCACATCCGCGTGAAATTTTTTGTAACTGGGCAGATCTTTCGTCTCGACTCTAAGCAGATATTCGTTCGATCCTGTGATGTTGTGGCACTCCACCACTTCATCAACAAACCTGACATGATCTTCAAATTCCAACTGGGCTTGCTTGCGATGACTGGCTAGCCCAATCGACACGTAGGCGACAAAGCCAACACCCAACTGCCCATTATCGAGCACCGCGCGATACCCTTTGATCACCCCTCTTTTTTCCAACTCTTGCACACGTCGCAAGGTTGCTGAGGCTGAGAGCCCAATTCGCTCAGATAGCTCTACATTGGATATTCTTCCGTCATTTTTTAACTCACGCAATATCCTGTCGTCGTATTTATCCATCTTGATAATTCATGTCTTTTGGTGGCGAATTTACACAAATAAAAACACACAATTGCTCGTACGACAACATACGATAAGGATTCATTTCTCGATTAAGGATTGCATCATGTTACTGGATCAAGTGATTGCGCTGACTCTGTTCGCGTTCGTTTCTACCTTTACCCCGGGGCCCAACAACGTCATGTTAATGACCAGTGGCGCCAACGTCGGCTATCTAAGAACGCTGCCGCACATCGCTGGTGTGGTGTTAGGCTTTGCGTTTATGGTGCTACTAGTTGGGCTCGGGTTGACGCAAGTTTTCATCACCTATCCAGCGCTTCATCAAGGGTTAAAGTGGCTCAGCTTACTCTACCTTGGTTACCTCGCGGTAAAAATTGCATTGAGCGGACAAGTCTCCAGTCAGGAGGCGTATAAACCGCTGACTTTTCTTAATGCCGCCGGGTTTCAGTGGGTCAATCCCAAAGGCTGGTCAATGGCACTGACGGCGGTCACGCTCTATAGTAATGGAGGAGGTGTATGGGAACTGTTGGTGATCTCCAGCGCATTTATGCTCGTGAATTTCCCCTCTTGCTCCTTTTGGGTATTGGCAGGCAAAGAGATGCAACGCTGGTTAACCAGCACCACTCGCGTGCGCGTGTTTAACGTCACGATGGCACTGCTGTTGGTCGCCTCTACCTTACCGATGCTGTGATTCACCTCAACGCTGTTGGTGCGGATGTGCTTTTGGTTAATTTACACCTTTCGAATGTAAATTTAGTTAAAGGAACTGACATTAACGAGGTTGAGCTGTTAATCTTAAATGCGAAAAAGAATAATTATCGACAACGACTGTCGAGCTCAACCTGATTGTAAGAGTCCTCATTATGAAGAAGCCTTCACCAAAACTGCTTACTGTTGTATCAACAGAGACCATCACACCCAATATGCAGCGCATCGTATTGCACGGCGACGCCTTAAGTGACTTTCCCCATGACTGCGATGGCGGTTACATTAAACTACTGTTTAACGCAGAAGGTGGCACCGATCTCACTTCACAACAAGAAGGTCAGCGCCCCATCATGCGTACCTACACCATTCGACACTTTGACTCGGCCGCACGCACTCTTGAGGTGGATTTTGTTCGTCACGAAACCCGCGACTTAAGTTGCGGCTTTGCGGCGCGTTGGGCGATGTCCGCTCAGGTGGGCGATACCATCTCAATTGCCGGCCCTGGCACCATTGCGCCCATCAACACAGATGCCGACTGGTTTTTTATGGTCGCCGATATGACTGCGCTCCCTGCTCTGTCGGCCAAAATCAAACAACTGCCTGAAGACGCACGCGGTTATGCGGTGATTCAGGTTCAATCCGAGCAAGATAAACAAGCCTTAACGATACCCAGTCACTTTAATGTACTTTGGGTCACCGAAGACAAACCTTTGGCGGAGCATGTCAAAGCGCAACCTTGGTTGGCAGGTCAAGCGTCCATTTGGTGTGCCTGTGAGTTTGATTCGATGCGCCAACTGCGCCAGTATTTTAGAAATGAGAAAGAGGTGGACCGCGACTTCATCTACATCAGCAGTTATTGGAAGCAAGGTGTCTCAGAAGATGGCCACAAGCAAATTAAAAAGCAAGACGCCGATAGCCTCGCCTAGTTACTCACTAACCGGCTCGCGCTGTGCGAGCCTCTCTGCCAGAAAATCAATCACAAGGCGAACCTTGTGCGACAAATTTCGATTGTGGGGATACAGCGCCCAAATGCCTTCTCGGTCAACGCGGTAATCGGTGAGTACTTCGGTCAATTGGCCCGATTCTAAATCCTGTTTGACGTAGTAGTCGGGCAGTTGAATCAAACCAAGGCCGCGCTTTGCCGCGCTGCGCAGCGCAAAACCAGAGTTACAGCGTACGCGACCCGAAACTTTAATCGCTCGCTCTCGCGTCCCTTCGACAAACCGCCAATGATCCAGTGACCCAACCAAGCAACTGTGATTCACCAGTTCAGACAAGGTATGCGGCTCGCCATAGCGCGCCAAATAAGCCGGTGAAGCACAGACGTGAATTTGCCGAGATGACAGCCGCTTTGCAATCAAACTGGTGTCTTGTAAGCGGCCAAGGCGCACGGCGATATCAACACCTGATTCAATCAAATCCAACGTTTGATTGGTGAGATTTAAGTCCAGATCCACTTGCGGATAGTGCTCCAAAAACTCATTAAGGATCGGCGCGACATGCGACTCGCCATAGGCCACTGGCGCAGTGATTTTCACCATGCCTTTTGGGCTCGATTGCATTTGTGTCACAGAGAGCTCTGCCAATTCAAGCCCTTCGACCAGATGTTTGCAGCGCTGAAAGTACACTTGACCCGCTTCGGTGAGCGAGACTTTACGCGTTGTGCGGTTAAGCAGTTTAACCGCTAGCCGCTCTTCAAGCGCAGCGACCTTACGGCTGACTTGCGCCACAGAGGTATTCAATTTTTTGGCCGCGACAGTAAACGATTGATGATGACCCACTGCGACAAACTCGTTCACCCCTTCCCAATTCGCCATGACTCTCTCCTCATTTGAATTCGCCAATTATTACATATACGTAAAAATCATTTGCAAATCCACCTCATTATCAACAAAAGCGAAACAGTATAAGGTAGTAATGAAATAGGACGCTGCAGCTTTCGCTATTGTTGCTAGGCTTAGAGCGTCTGCCCACTGCTAAAAAAGAGGAATACCCGATGGCACTTGATATTAAACCCGGTCAGGAATTCATTAAGTCTAAAGCCGCTGTGGCTTGGGCGGCTGGCGAGCCACTGAAAATGGAAGAAGTGGATGTCCAACTGCCGAAAAAAGGCGAAGTGTTGGTGCGTATCGTGGCGACGGGCGTATGCCACACCGATGCTTACACGCTCTCAGGTGACGATCCAGAGGGGGTATTCCCCGCGATTCTCGGTCATGAAGGCGGCGGCATTGTCGAAATGGTTGGCGAAGGCGTAACGAGTGTTTCCGTCGGCGATCACGTCATTCCACTCTACACCGCAGAATGTGGTGAGTGTAAGTTCTGTACCTCGGGTAAAACCAACTTGTGCCAAGCGGTACGTGAAACACAAGGCAAAGGGTTGATGCCTGATGGCACCACGCGCTTTTACAAAGATGGCCAGCCTATTTTCCACTACATGGGCTGCTCAACCTTCTCTGAATACACTGTGCTTCCAGAGATTTCACTGGCGAAAGTCAACAAAGAAGCGCCGCTTGAAGAGGTGTGCTTGCTCGGCTGTGGCGTCACCACTGGTATGGGCGCGGTCTTAAACACGGCGAAAGTACAAAAAGGCGATACCGTTGCGATTTTTGGCCTCGGTGGTATTGGTCTATCGGCGATCATCGGTGCACGTATGGCGGGTGCGGGTCGTATCATTGGTATCGACATCAACGAGAGCAAATTTGATTTGGCCAAGCAACTGGGTGCGACCGATGTCATCAATCCACAATCCTTTGATCGCCCCATTCAGGAAGTGATCGTCGAAATGACGGACGGCGGTGTCGATTTCTCTTTTGAGTGCATTGGTAACGTCAATGTGATGCGCTCTGCGCTCGAGTGTTGCCACAAAGGTTGGGGCGAGTCAGTGATCATTGGTGTGGCTGGTGCAGGCCAAGAGATCTCAACCCGTCCATTCCAATTGGTGACAGGTCGTGTATGGCGCGGCAGTGCCTTTGGCGGCGTTAAAGGCCGTTCTGAGCTGCCCGACATTGTTGAGCGCTACCTAGCGGGTGAATTTGGCTTGCAAGAGTTCATCACGCACACCATGGGCCTGGATGAGGTCAACCACGCGTTTGATCTGATGCATGAAGGTAAGAGCATTCGCTCTGTCATCCACATGGACAAATAACCCGCCCGCACACTCATCATTCGTCTGCCGTCACACTGTGGCGGCAGCCAACGTTAGGAGCACACGATGACCTTAACTAACCTATCGCAAGCCAAAGTGGCCCAAGGCTGGCACAAGCAATATAGCCATGACTCTGAGGTGCTAAACTGCACCATGCGTTTTGCGCTGTTTTTGCCGCCCAATGCCAGTGCCACCTCGCCTGTCCCCGCTTTGTATTGGCTATCTGGCCTCACCTGTACTGACGAAAACTTCATGCAAAAAGCTGGTGCGTTCAAAAAAGCGGCCGAACTTGGCCTAGCAATCATCGCACCCGATACCAGCCCGAGAGGTGACGAGGTCGCCGATGACCCGGAGTACGACCTAGGCAAAGGCGCCGGATTCTACCTCAACGCCACACAGCCACCTTGGAAAAAGCACTATCAGATGTACAGCTACATCACCGAAGAGTTGCCGACCCTGATTGAATCGCACTTCCCTATCTCCTCGCTGCGCTCCATCTCTGGCCACAGCATGGGCGGACACGGCGCGTTGACGATTGGCCTGAAAAATCCGCATCTGTACCAGTCGATTTCCGCTTTTAGTCCGATTTGTCATCCGATTCATGTCCCTTGGGGACAAAAAGCGTTTCAGGCGTATCTCGGTTCAGATGTCGAAACATGGAAGCCATACGATGCGTGTGAGCTATTGAAATGTGGGCCATCACCTTTGCCTATCCTTGTCGACCAAGGTGATGCGGACAACTTTTTAAACGATCAACTCAAACCAGAGATGCTGTTTGCCGCGGCAAAAGCCCATGACAGCCATTTGGAACTGCGCATGCAAAGTGGCTATGACCACAGCTACTTCTTCATCTCGAGCTTTATTGATGATCATCTCGAGTTTCACGCCAAACACCTCGCTTTGATTGACGCGTAACACGCTCTCGCTGGCATTCAAACGCTAATTCGGTACAATCGGCGCCAGATTGAATCAAGAATGAATGCCAGCCATGCACCAACCGGACTCGCTGTTTACTCGCTTTGAACCAGCGATAGATACCCGCACACTACCTGAGAAGTTCACCTTCCCCTTTTACTACCAGCCGCATCCGCTGTGCGTGGCAGCAGCTACGCAGTTGCAGCAACACTTGATGAGCCAAACCCAGTGGCAGCATGACTTTGGTGTTTCGCCAAACGGCGCTCTGAAGAGTGATTCTGCAGCCGTGCAACACTCAAGTGGAAAAATGTTTGGAGTGCTGTTAGTGCGCTCACCGCAAGGTGAGATTGGTTTCTTTTCTGCTTTTTCAGGCAAAATTGCTGACCAAAACCTTCTGCCCGGTTTTGTCCCGCCCGTCTTTGACATGCTCGCGGAAGAGAGCTTTTTCCGCCGAGAATTAGCGCAAATCACCGACATTAATGCGCAAGTCACCGCTTGGCAGAAAAACCACGATCTGACACCGCTTATCGAGGCGCTCACCACGCTCAATCAAACGTTCGCCACAAAGGAGCACGCTCTGAGACAAACCATGATCGCGCGCCGTGCTGAGCGTAAAGCAGAGCGTCAAACCCTACAAAGCGAGCCACACAGCGCTGAGCAGCAAGCGCGCCTCGATGAATTAGCAAAACAGAGTGTCGCGGATAAAAACCGCCTCAAGTATCTAAAACTGGAGTGGGAAGAGAAAGCGACAGCATTGCAGCGACGCATTGACGAACAACGAGCGCAGTTAGATGCGTTAAAACAAAAGCGCAAAACGCTCTCAAACCAACTGCAACACAAGTTGTTTGACCACTATCAGTTTCTCAATGCACGCGGTGAATCACGCTCACTCAATGCGATTTTCGCCCCAACCACCACCCCGACGCCCCCTGCTGGCGCAGGCGAATGCGCTGCGCCGAAACTGCTCCACTACGCGTATCAGCATGGTTATACGCCACTGGCTATGGCGGAGTTTTGGTGGGGAGTGTCACCCAAATCGGAAATTCGCCAGCATCGTCATTTTTATCCATCGTGCAATAGTAAGTGTCAACCGATTCTCGGCCACATGCTGCAAGGGCTAGAGGTGGATGACAATCCACTTGAGCAAAACTGGGCCGAAAACCTGCCCCTCGACATTATCTATGAAGATGACGCCATGGTGGTGGTCAATAAGCCTTCAGGCCTACTTTCAGTCCCGGGCAAAACCATCACAGATTCCGCCTACACCCGTTTGACTGAGCGCTACCCTGAGTGTGAAGGGCCGTTTGTTATTCACCGATTAGATATGGCGACCTCTGGGCTTTTGGTGTTCGCTCTCACGCGCCGTGCGAACAAAAGCCTGCAAAAGCAGTTTATCTCTCGCCAAGTACAAAAACGCTACATCGCGCTACTCGATGGCCAAGTGCCTGGCAATGAAGGGGAGATTTCGCTGCCGCTACGAGGCGACCCAGACGATAGACCACGCCAACTGGTTTGCTTTGAACACGGCAAACCGGCGTTAACCCATTGGCAATTGATTGAACAACGCGATGGCCGCAGCAAGTTACGGCTTTACCCAAGAACAGGACGCACCCATCAATTGCGCGTTCACTGTGCCCATTACCTTGGCCTCGCCATCCCGATTGTCGGTGATGCGCTCTACGGCCATAAAGCTGATCGCCTACATTTGCATGCTGAGCGATTGGAGTTTGAGCATCCTTACACTAAAGAGCCGCTCATCTTCGAAGCGCCGTGTGAGCTTTAAAAAAAGCCGCATAGTGTTGATGCTATGCGGCTTATGAACTCATGCTATGGCAGTGAGAATGAGGGCGCGAAACACCCACTTAAACGCTTGGCGTAATCTCCATCACCACTGCTTGATAGGGCGCTAAGGTTAATCCATCAAGGTTAAATTCCGCTTGCGGATAGTTGTTGATCAACACTTGTTTGGCTTGATACGGATAGCGGCGCTCTAAGGTTTGATCAGTAAAGTTCGCCACAACCAACAGCGCGCGACCGCTTTGCTCATCTTGCCTCACATAGGCGTACACTTCACTGTCTTGCGGGTCGAGCAGTGTGTGACGGCCATACACCACCACATCACCAAACTCTTCACTTTTACGCAGCGCAATCAGAGCGCGGTAGTGATGGTAGATCGAGTTAGGATCAAGCACCGCTTGCGCCGCATTGATCTCTGGATAGTTGTCATTGACCGGCAACCACGGTGTCCCGGTTGTGAATCCGGCATTGGGCGCGTCTTCCCACTGCACTGGCACTCGGGCATGGTCGCGTGAGAAGTCGTTGAGAAACGCCAATGCGTCTTCCTCGGTCATGCCACGCTCCATCATTTTTTGATAATGGAACTTAGCCATCAAATCGTTGAACTCCTCGATACTGGCAAAGTGCTTGTTGGTCATGCCAATTTCTTCGCCTTGATAGATGTAGGGCGTGCCGCTCATCATGTGCAGCACCGTACCGAGCATTTTCGCACTGATGACTCGATATTGCGGCGAATCACAACCGTAGCGAGAGACGGTACGCGGCTGATCATGATTGCTCCAATAGACGCTGTTCCAGCCTTTTTGGTACAAATCGTCTTGCCAACGTGTCATGATCTCCTTGTACTGCACCAGATCGAACGGCTTTTTCACTGCGTTATGCTCTTCGCGATCAATGCTGACGTGCTCAAATTGGAAAATCATGCTGATCTCTTTGCGATCAGGGTGCGAATAGTAGCGGCCATCTAAGGTCGTCGTGAAGGGCGTTTCGCCTACCGTCAACACATCGTAATGCTGAAGTACCTTCTCATGCATTTCACGTAAGTACTGGTGCACCAACAGGTTATTGGACCAATGTTCCCAGCCTGCGACACCGGCATCAAAAATGGTCGCATCGGGAAAATCAGATGGCTTACCAATCATGTTGATCACATCCATGCGAAACCCGCCAAGCCCCTTTTTGAGCCAAAAATGCATCATCTCATACACGGCTTCACGCACTTCTGGATTAGCCCAGTTGAGATCCGGCTGGCGGTTGCTAAACAGGTGCAAGTAATACTGGCCAGTATTCTCATCCAGTGTCCACGCTTTGGGCTTAAAGAAAGACTCCCAGTTGTTGGGTTCACTGCCATCGGGTTTGGGATCTTTCCAGATGTACCAATCGCGCTTAGGGTTATCCTTGCTGCTTTTAGATTCAATAAACCAGGGATGTTCATCAGAGGTATGGTTCACCACCAGATCCATCACAATCTTGATGCCGCGTTTGTCCGCTTCTGCCAACAGCCTGTCCATGTCCGCCATGGTGCCAAATTCTGGTGCGATCTGCTGATAGTCTGAAATGTCGTAACCGTTGTCATCCATCGGTGACTTGTAAACAGGACTGAGCCAAATCACATTGGCTCCGAGCTCTTGAATGTAATCCAGTTTGTCGATGATGCCCGGAATATCACCAATCCCGTCCCCATTAGAATCATTAAAGCTTCTTGGGTAGATTTGGTACACCACAGCATCGTGCCACCAGCGTTTTTCCAGTTGTCCCGTCGTCATGGGAGACTCCTTAGCAAGTTAACTGCTGGTGCGAACCACCAGCTCTGTGTCCAATTGGACAGTTTCGTAGGGGATGTGTCCAAGCGCCATTTGCGCCGCCACTTGGCCCTTTTTCATAATCGGTTGAGCAATCGTTGTCAGGCCCGCTTGCGCCGCTTTCGGAATGCCATCAAAGCCGACAACGCGCAGTGTATCGGGCATAGAAAGACTAAGTTCATTGGCCACATCCAGCGCGGCAAGCGCGATTTTGTCACTCATACAGAGCAGCACATCGACTTTTTTCGGGTTGGCCAACGCGCCGCGCAGCATGGTTTTCAGGCTGGTTTCGTCAAGGTCGTGAATCTGCCAGACGTTCTCGTAGGCCAAATCAATCCCGCTTTCTGCCAAAGCTTTTTTATAACCTTCAAATCGGCAACGCGAGACGGACTCTTCACTGGTATACAGTGAGCTCAGGTTCGCCAGTGACATGGAGGTCGATGGCTCTAGACGCAGGCCGAGAATCAACACATTGTCATCCGGGCTACGAATGGCGTGTTTAGCAATCTCATAGCACGCGGTGAAGTTATCTACGTTCACGGAAGGAATATCAGGAAGAGAGAAATCCACCGACACCACCGGCTTGTGTTGACGCAAAATCAGATTGATCACGCTCGGGTCCATCGGCTTACCATAGACGATAAAGCTATCCGGAATGGTTTCCACCTGCGTATTTTGGTAGTTCTCGTGATTGGAGGGCAGCAGCAGCATATTGACGTGTGCTGCGTCCAAGGTTTTTGATATTCCCGCGAGAAATTCGGTCGCCACCGGATCGGTAAAATTGTACGCCAGGCTGTCTGCCAGCAATACACCAATCACGCCCGTTTTCCCCGTTCTTAAACTGCGCGCCGTAATGCTTGGCCCCGTGTAACCAAGCGTTTCACACTCCGCCAAAATTTTCTCACGCAGAGACTGGGAGAGTTGGTTGGGACGATTGAAAGCGTTCGACACCGTCGCGGTCGAGACCCCAAGATGGGCCGCCACGGTTTTCAACGTCGGTTTTCGCCTTTCACTGCTCATCGCACTACCACTCCTTCACTGACTCCCTGAGTGAACCACACCAACGGCGTCGATAGTTCAGGGTTATATGTCACAATTCTAAATCGATTAAGAAGAAATAAGGAACTCACTTAATCACTAAAAATTGATTAGTTTGACAGCGGTCATAGAGTGAGCAGCAAACCAGAGAAAAATTTGATCAAAAGCACAAGATTGAGCAGAAAAACAGGCGAATTTGAAATAACGTCTTATGTTGTTTATTGATAGCTTAATCGATTAAGAAATTTCTGGTCTTTATAGAAGTTATAGAATCTTGATGGGTTAAGTCTAGGGAATAACATCAATTATAACAATGAAACAAAGTATCTGAACCCACCCTAACCCATTGAAGGTAAAGGGTATCGAATACATGGAGTCTTACTGATGAAAACCTCTCTACTTGCTGGTGCAATCGCGGTCGCGATTTCTGGTACCTCCGCGTTTGCCGCCGAACTGAAGTACGCACCGGGTGAAGACGCTCGCTTTAATTGGCAGAGCTACGAAGCACTCAAAAATATGGATTTAAAAGGTGAAACCGTCACCGTATTCGGCCCTTGGTTGACCGAAGATAAGGAGCTGGTGGAAAGCGTTATCGCCTACTTCGAAGCGGCAACAGGCGCCGTGGTGAAATACTCTGGCTCAGACTCGTTTGAGCAGCAAATCGCCATCGATGTACAAGCAGGTAGTGCGCCAAACATTGCGATCTTCCCGCAGCCAGGTCTTGCGGCTGATTTGGCCTCAAAAGGCTTCCTCACGCCACTTGAGCCTTCCATGGCCGACTGGATTAATGATAACTATGCGGCAGGCTCATCCTGGGTCGACCTGGGCACATTTACCGGCAAAGATGGCAAAGAAGCGCTCTACGGCTTCTTCTATAAAGTCGATTTGAAATCACTGGTTTGGTATGTGCCTGAAAACTTTGAAGACGCAGGCTACGAAGTACCAGAAACGATGGAAGAGCTTAAAGCGCTTACCGATCAAATCGTCAAAGATGGTGAAACACCTTGGTGTGTCGGTCTAGGTTCTGGCGGCGCAACCGGCTGGCCAGCCACTGACTGGGTAGAAGACATGATGCTGCGCACCCAATCACCCGCAGATTACGACAAATGGGTGAGCAACGAGCTGAAATTCAACGACGCGAAAGTGGTCGGCGCAATTGAAGAATTCGGCTGGTTTGTTCGCAACGACGCCTACGTGGATGGCGGCGCGCGTGCGGTCGCTGCAACTGACTTTAGGGATTCGCCAAAAGGTCTCTTTACCTCTCCGGCCAAATGTTACATGCACCGTCAAGCGTCATTCATTCCAAGCTTCTTCCCTGAAGGAACGGAACTGGGCGCGGATGCGGACTTCTTCTACTTCCCTGCTTATGAGTCCAAAGACTTAGGTAAACCGGTACTGGGTGCCGGCACCATGTGGAGCATCACCAAAGATTCCAAAGCGGCTCGCGCGTTCATGGAGTTCCTCCAATCGCCGATTGCGCATGAAATTTGGATGGCTCAGTCTGGTTTCTTAACACCGCACAAAGGCGCTAACGTGGATGCGTACGGCAACGACACCTTGAAAAAACAAGGTGAGATCTTACTTCAAGCCACAACCTTCCGCTTTGACGGCTCTGACTTGATGCCAGGTAAAATCGGCGCAGGCGCATTCTGGACAGGCATGGTCGACTACAGCGGCGGTAAATCGGCGCAAGATGTCGCCAACGACATCCAAAAAACCTGGGATGCGCTCAAATAGTTCATCTCATCCCATGCGGGCTACCCAAGGTAGCCCGCTGATGAGACTGCCGTATTGATGTTCAACCCTCGACAGTCAGCTAAGCGTTTTCTGTCGGCAAGGGTTCCAAGTTGAGGTCGTGATGGAGCAACTCTATTCCTCTTTATTTATCATGGCGCTAGGCGTCGCCAGTTGCGTGGTCTACTTTGTCGGCACCAACTGGTTACTTAGCGTGATCTTCCCGACTCGTCGGGTTTCCAATCAGACTATGGCGCAAAACCTGCGTCGCGCCGCAGCGATTCGCCCTTGGCTCTTTCTTGGCCCAGCGTTGGCGTTTTTGGGCCTCTACCTTATTTATCCCGTTTTTGAATCTGTGGTGTTATCACTGCACGATCGAAACGGCTTTGAGTTTGTAGGCTTGAGTAACTACACCTGGCTGTTTAACGATCCGGAGTTTCGTGAATCCCTGTTCAACAACCTATTGTGGCTATTGGTCGTACCGGCTGCCTCGACCTTCTTTGGCTTGGTGATCGCGGCGCTGACCGATAAAGTCAGCTGGGGCAATATTGCCAAAAGCTTGATTTTTATGCCGATGGCCATCTCCTTTATCGGTGCGTCGATCATCTGGAAGTTCGTTTATGACTATCGTGCGTCAGGCTCAGAACAAATCGGTATTTTAAACGCCATCGTCGAACTGTTCGGCGGTACGGCGCAAGCATGGATTACCCTCCCTTTTTGGAATAATTTCTTTTTGATGGTGATCTTAATTTGGATTCAAACCGGCTTTGCGATGGTGATTCTCTCAGCCGCGCTGCGCGGTATTCCCGAAGAGACGGTGGAAGCGGCGGTCCTTGATGGGGCCAATGGCGTGCAAATCTTCTTCAAAATACTCATTCCACAGATTTGGGGCACCATTGCTGTGGTCTGGACCACCATCACCATCTTAGTGCTGAAAGTGTTCGATATCGTCCTTGCCATGACCAACGGTCAATGGAGTACACAGGTGCTGGCGAACATGATGTTCGACTGGATGTTTAGAGGCGGCGGTGACTTTGGCCGCGGCGCGGCGATTGCCGTGGTGATCATGGTCGCGGTTGTTCCTGTTATGGTGTGGAACATGCGCCAAGCCAGCGCTCAAATGGAGGATCGTTAATGTCTCAGCCTCAAACTACAGCACCCAATGTGAGCCAAGCCAAGTTTAGCCTGAGTAAACTTAGGCGCTCACCGCTGACCTTTCTTGTCCACTTTTCTGTGCTCGTCATCGTAATTCTTTGGACACTGCCGACCGCAGGCTTGTTCATCTCCTCATTCAGAGATAAAGATCAGCTTGCCCTGAGTGGTTGGTGGACATCCCTTACCGCATCAGAACAAAACCTCGTCGATCGCACCGGCGATCCCGACACACAAATTCAACGGGGCGATCAGTATGTACTTGCCGGGCAACTGCTGCTTGATGGTGAGCCTGTTGATATTAAAGCATTTGGTTTCTCCTCAAGAGAGCCGACCGCTTACCAACCCGGCGACGTGGCCGAGATGAACGACGGGACATTGACCGTCACTGAAGATGGTCACTATGAAATGGTCTCAAACGAGCCGTTCAAAGGCTCACGTGGCAAACGTATTTTCTATACCGCCGTCGTGCCGCCCAAGTTTGGCTTAGATAACTACCGCGAGGTACTGACCGCAGAGGGGATTGGACGCTCATTCATTAACTCACTCACCGTGACGATTCCCGCTACCATCATCCCGATTTTGATCGCTGCGTACGCTGCGTATGCGCTCTCTTGGATGAAGATGCCCGGTCGCAACCTGCTGATTGCTATGGTCGTTGGCTTGCTTGTGGTGCCATTGCAGATGTCACTGATCCCGTTGCTACGTCTCTACAACGACATTGGTGCCTTCTTTGGCGTGGGCGCGAAAACCTATCTCGGTATCTGGCTTGCGCACACCGGCTTTGGTCTGCCACTGGCGATTTATCTGCTGCGCAACTACATCTCTAGCCTACCAAGGGAGATCATTGAGTCCGCCAAGGTAGACGGTGCGACAGACTTTGAGATCTTTATGCGCATCGTACTGCCACTCTCCTTCCCTGCCCTTGCCTCTTTTGGCATTTTCCAATTCCTTTGGGTATGGAATGACTTACTGGTCGCGACGGTGTTCTTAGGCACAGGAGAAGAGCACATGGTGCTCACCGCCCGCTTACGCGAACTGCTCGGCTCGCGTGGCGGTAACTGGGAGATCCTCACGGCCTCAGCCTTTGTCTCAATTGCTGTACCACTGACCGTATTTTTTGCCTTGCAGCGCTACTTAGTGCGCGGATTGCTTTCTGGCTCTGTGAAATAACCAGCCAAGGATTGAAGAGAATTGATAATGACAGGATTAACACTGACCAACGTAAAAAAAGCCTACGGTGACACCCAAGTCATTCACGGTGTCGATTTGGAGATTGATCAAGGCGAATTTATCGTCTTTGTCGGGCCATCAGGCTGTGGTAAATCCACCTTGCTGCGCATGATTGCGGGATTGGAAGAAATCACCTCTGGCGATTTGTTTATTGAAGGGGCGAAAGTCAACGATTTGCCTGCCGCGATGCGCGGTATTGCGATGGTGTTTCAAACCTACGCCCTCTACCCGCATATGACGGTTTACGACAACATGGCATTTGCGATGCGCATCGCGAAAGAGTCAAAAGAAGCGATCCATGAGCGAGTAATGGAAGCCGCGCGCATGCTGCAACTAGAACCTTACCTCGACCGTTTACCGAAAGCGCTGTCCGGTGGGCAAAGACAGCGAGTGGCGATTGGCCGCGCGATTGTACGCCAACCAAAAGTCTTCCTTTTTGATGAGCCACTCTCTAACCTCGACGCGGCGCTGCGGGTACAAACGCGTATTGAGATTGCCAACTTAAAAGAGGAGCTCAAGCAAACCACGATGATCTACGTGACGCACGATCAGGTCGAGGCCATGACGCTCGCCGATCGCATTGTGGTACTGTCAGCAGGCAAGATTGAACAGGTCGGCACCCCACTGGAACTCTACACCAATCCAGCGAACGTGTTTGTTGCGCGCTTTATTGGCTCACCTGCGATGAACATTAGCCCAGTCACTCTTGAAGCGGCAGGCAGCGAGTCTCAAATCAAAGCCGAAAGCGGCCTCACCATTACCGTCCCAATCGCAGCTCAGAGCGCATTAGTTGGCGACACCTTACAAATGGGCATTCGCCCAGAAGATTTTCGCGTCGCCGCCGAGGGGCAAGAACTGATGACGGGCACGGTGCTGTTTGTCGAATCGCTCGGTGAAGTCACGCTGCTGCACATTCAGCTGCCCAATCATGATGAGTCCATCGTCGCCAAACTGCCGGGTATTCTCGACTATCACAAAGGCGAGCAAATTAAACTGACCGCAGAGCCCGATAAGATTCACTTGTTCAACCAACAAGGTATCTCACTGAAACATCTTTAGTGTGTCTATCGCTCACCCTGTTTGAACAAGAGAGTTTGGACAAGAGAGTGTAAAAAAGAGAATCCGATGAAAAACCAAGTTCAGTTAATCACTTACACAGACCGCCTAACGGGTGGCGGTCTTCATGCGCTGCGCAACACACTCAGCAACACGCTGAGCGACCTCTTTGGCGGCGTGCATATTTTGCCGTTCTATTACCCAATTGATGGTAGCGACGCGGGATTTGATCCCATTGATCATGCACAAATCGACCCAAGGCTTGGCGATTGGCCCGATCTCAACGCACTTGGCAAAGACGTTGAAATCATGGCCGACCTTATCGTCAACCATGCCTCTGGCCAATCACCCGAGTTTTTGGATGTGCTGGAGAAAGGCGAAGCCTCTGAGTATTGGTCGATGTTTCTTAAAGAGCGCGATCTGTTTCCAGATGGCATCAGTGAAGAGCAAGCTAAGCGGATCTATCGCCCTCGTCCGGGCAGTTGTTTTAGCGCAAAAACCCTCGCCAGCGGTGAATCCGTCAACTTTTGGACCACTTTCACTGACAACCAAATCGACATCAATGTGGAAACGCAAGCGGGTCAAGCCTACCTTGAGCGCGTACTGACCCTATTTGCTGATAACGGTGTAAAAATCATTCGCCTTGACGCTGCAGGCTATGCGATTAAACGCGCGGGCACCTCCTGTTTTATGATTGAGGATACCTTTGCGTTTATCGATGCGTTGTCCAAGCGCGCCAACGCACTTGGCATGGAGACCGTGGCTGAAATTCATAGCCACTATAAAACCCAAATTGACGTGGCGAGCAAAGTCAATCGTGTCTACGACTTTGCTCTGCCGCCACTGGTCCTACACACCCTCTATAGCAATAATGTCGAGGCGTTGGTCAAGTGGCTGACGATCGCACCACGAAACTGTTTAACCGTGCTCGATACACACGATGGCATCGGCATCATCGACGCTGGTCCTGAAGGTGACAAACCGGGGTTACTCAACGCGGAACAAATCGATCGGCTCGTCGAGACCATTCATCAAAAGAGCCAAGGAGAAAGTCAGCAGGCAACAGGCAGCGCGGCGAATAACCTCGATCTCTATCAAGTCAATTGCAGCTACTATGACGCACTAGGGCGATGCGATTTTGATTATTTGGTGGCGAGAGCCATTCAGTTCTTCAGCCCCGGCGTTCCTCAAGTCTACTACGGCGGTTTGTTGGCGATGCACAACGACATGGCCCTGCTCCATCGTACTCAAGTGGGTCGAGACATCAATCGCCCTTACCTCACACCAGCGCAGTTAGCCTCTGAACGAGGCAAGCCTGTCGTCAACGCCTTGTGTGAACTGATTCGATTGCGTAATCGCAGCACCGCGTTTGATGGCAATTTTAGCGTGGCTGGCGAGGGTTCAAACCTCACGATGGAATGGGTACATTTAGACAGTCGCGCAACGCTTCAACTTGATTTGGCAACTCGCAGAGCGCAGATTCACCTTGAGGATGCAGGCAATATACGCACGTTCGATTTGCAAACGTGGCTAGACGAGCGTTAAGCATCCTGTGGCCTTCACACCGCACTCTATAAACTCATTGAACTGGCTTCTCAGCATGAGAAGCCTTTTTCTTCCTAGCATTTACATTGTAAACCGTGAACTTTCGCTCAAGCTTGATGAGCAATTTATCATTCATATTGCTCAATATTAGGAGTCACACTAGACTTAATTTATTAAGTCAGTTGTTCATTTGTTTAAAACACTGCGCAGACAGTTACGTGTATCTTCTTCAAATAAGGGGAGAGTTATGACACCACGCCACTGGGTTCACATTGCCCTTACCGCCTTGTCCGTCGCGTTGCTGTTGAGTCTACCTCGCGTATTAGCGAGCGAATCACCTGAGATTACGCGTGAGCAAACCCTTATTCTTGGCACGCTTAGCTCGAACCCGAAGAAAGCCTTTAAACGTGCGCAGCCCTTTGCCGATTACTTAGCGGCGAACCTCCATCAACACGGTATTGTGCAAGCCAAAGTCGTGGTGGCCAAAACCAACCTTCAGCTATCCAATTGGGTCAAAAGTGGCCAAGTGGATATCGTGTCAGAGACGGTGTATGCCTCAGACGATCTCATTAAGTACAGCCATGCTGAAATGATTGCGCGTCGCTGGAAAAACGGGGTGGCCAACTACGCCTCGCTGTTTTTCGTTCATCAAGACTCCGACATCCATACCTTGGATGATTTGGTGGGCAAAGTGATTGTCTTTGAGGATCGTAACTCCACCAGCGCATTTCTAATTCCTATCTCTGCGCTCATAGAACAAGGCTATCCGCTGCATGAAGTGACTTCACCGCGCGATCTGCCGCCAGCAGATAAAATTGGCTACTTCTTTTCCGATGAGTTCTCATCTGCGGGTGGTGAGTCCAATATGATGAGTTGGGTACATCGTAAAATCGTGTCCGCTGCGGCGTTCAGTGATATCGACTGGGAGAAAGAAATTCCGGCTCCAATCAAAGTGCAGTTGCGCGTCATCTACACTAGCCCCTCTGTGCCGCGTGCGTTTATGCTCGTTCGACCTGACATGGACCCCGATCTCAAACAAGCGATAAGCCAAGTCCTCTTCTTGGCAGACCAAGACCCTAGCGCCGCGCTGCCACTCAAAAAATACAAGGATACAGCAAAGTTTGACCCCATTACCGACGACATAGAACAGAGCATCGTCTGGTCCCTGCAACAGAAAGCCCTCGTCGACCAATATCTAGGTCGTTAGTGACCAGCATGACGAGGCAATAGGATGAAACTCAAGAGTAAACTGGTCGTGGGTAATATGCTCGCCGTGATTCTCACGCTAGGGAGTTTTGCACTCTCTCAATGGCTCATCAACAGCCATTACAATGCCAAGGTACTAGAAGAAAACGGACAGCACATGGCGCAGCGTTTTATCGGCTATGCGAAAAGCCAAGCCGAACACACCATGAGTTACCTGACTGAAGCCCTGCTTAATCCCATGTATTTCTATGATCTGGATGGAATAGAAAACATACTCGAGCCTACCTTGCAAAACCAATCTACAAAAGAAGTTAAAGTATTTGATTTTAAAGGCATTGTAATTCACCGAGGTAGTCGAGAAGGCAACGAGTACGGCATGCCACTTGATGATCAAGCGGTCTACGAAAGCGTACTCAAAAAACAGGTGGGCTACCTAGAGCATGATGGCAGTACATTGACGATTGCTCGCCCCCTCGTTCTCAATCAAGAACTGCTTGGCGGAGTAATGATGGTTTACTCGCTAGACGCTATTCAACACGACATCGCAGAGAATCAAGCGATCATCCATCAAATCAACCAAGCCAGTACTGAGCACAGCACCTTTTTCATCATAGTCGTCACCGCGGTGATGTGTGTTGTGAGCTTTCTTATTTCGATTGTCATGGCAAATACCTTGATCAATCCGATCACTAAATTAGTGCGTCACTCTCAACGTATTAGTCGCGGTCAATATGAAAATTTAAATAACATCGAGCGCAATGATGAACTTGGTGAATTGGCGCAAGCGTTCAATAAGATGGATACGAGCCTTAAAGAACGTAGAGAGGCGATCCAATTTCTCGCCTATAACGACCCGTTGACTAAGCTGCCAAATCGCACTCAATTTTTGAGTTTTGTTGACGAGCTACTCGCACAAAGTAAAGTCAAATCACTGACGTTCGCGATTCTTTTCCTCGACTTGGATGAATTCAAACGCATCAATGACAACTTAGGTCATCAAGCCGGCGATGAGTTATTGTGCAGTGTCGCGAGCAAAATTAGCGAGA
This sequence comes from Vibrio sp. R12-SW3-ISO1, assembly GCF_059834005.1. Taxonomy (NCBI): domain Bacteria; kingdom Pseudomonadati; phylum Pseudomonadota; class Gammaproteobacteria; order Vibrionales; family Vibrionaceae; genus Vibrio; species Vibrio sp. R12-SW3-ISO1. The sequence continues at coordinate 15,220 of NZ_JCBDGK010000004.1, read as the reverse complement.
ACTTACGTCACAGCGATTTTGTCGCGAATCTACTCAGTCGTCACGCCAAAGAAAATAGCCTAATTGCCCGCGTCGGCGGGGACGAGTTTTTACTCTGTATTCCTCACATTGATCAACACGCAGCCGGTGACATCGCGCAGCGCCTGGTACACCTGTTTGAAGAACCGATATTACTCAAAGGAGTCAACGAATCCGTGGTCGTTGGCGCTAGTGTTGGTATTGCCCTCTTCCCTGCCAACGGCCAAAGCGCCGAGGAACTGGTCAAAAACGCCGACATCGCGATGTACGCCGCCAAAACGCAAGGCAAAGGGCGTTACTGCCATTTCACCGCAGAGATGGAATATCAAGTACTCAATCGCGGCGTGATTGAACGAGAGTTGCGGGCGGCAATCATCGACTTTTCTCAGTTTGAAATCCACTACCAGCCGAAAGTGAATATGCAAACAGGTCGAGTCATCGGCGTTGAAGCGCTGATTCGCTGGAATCACCCAGCCAGAGGGTTAATCGCGCCAAGCGAGTTTATCCCCGTCGCAGAATCCACTGGGCTGATTCTGCCTCTCGGCCAGTGGATTATGGAACAAGTGTGTCTGGCACTGAACAAGTGGCATCAGTTACCGCACACGGATGATTTTCATGTTGCGATCAACCTCTCTGCCAAGCAGATTTACAACCAAGACATTGCCGCACGCCTAGCGGAACTGGTCGACAAACATCAGCTTCACGCCTCGCATCTGCACGTCGAGGTGACGGAAACCGCCTTAATGCTAGACATGGACAAAGCCAAAACAACGCTGGATAAAATCCGCCAATTGGGTATTGAAGTATGGTTGGATGACTTTGGGACAGGTTACGCGTCGCTCGCCTATCTGAGAGAATTCAACGTCGATGGTTTGAAAATCGACCGCAGCTTTGTGTCTGATATTGAAGAGGATGAGAATGATCGCGCATTGTGCTCGGCCGTGATTTCAATGGCTCAGCAGATGAATATCAAAGTGGTGGCTGAAGGCATAGAAACCGCGCTGCAAGCACGCTACTTACGCAGCGAGCAGTGTGAACTCGGCCAAGGGTATCTTTATTCGCAACCTGTTTACGCCGAGGCCATCAGCCGCATTCTCTACCAACAAGCAGAAGAAATGAGCGCCGGGAAGAGCGCCACGCTCTCCGTGGTTCCCCCGACGCTTCGAGATCATGGCTAACTAGCGCTGCTCAATCTCGCGAATCACGCGGCACGGGTTACCAGCGGCAACAACATTCGCCGGAACATCTTTCGTCACAACACTGCCCGCCCCGATAACCGTGTTATCACCAATGGTGACTCCTGGGCAAACAATCACACCACCGCCTAGCCAGACGTTATCACCAATGGTAATCGTGGTACCAAACTCAACCCCCTCTTCCACACGCCCTTTGACATCCAACGGGTGGCCAGCGGTGTAAAGCTGAACATTAGGGGCGAGTAACACATTATCGCCAATGTACACCGGCGCCACATCCAAAATCACGCAGTTAAAGTTAGCGTAGAAGTTTTTACCCACATGAATATTACTGCCGTAATCACAACGAAACGGCGGCTCTAAATAGGCCTCTCCCGCATCAGGCAGCAGGCTGTCGATCGCCTCGCGCCATTCTGGGCTGTTGGGAATCGTGTTGTTGAGCTTGAGTAAGTGCTCTCTACAACGGATACGCTCTTGGTAGAGTGTCTCGTCCCACGCATTGTACGGCTCACCAGCGAGCATTTTTTGTTTTTCGGTTCTCATCACTCAGTTACCTTTAACCAAAGCACATCATATGCTTCGAGCAAAATATCTTCACCGACCAGTTGCTTACCAGACAGTAAATCTCGGGTTCGCCTTGACCCCAAAATATCGCATATTGACGCCGGAATTGATTGCGTGGATTCGGCAAAATTACAGATAGCGAGAAGTTGCTCACCCTTTGCGTTCGTCCGGCAGTAAGCAAAAAGTTGCGAACGATACGTTTCTAAAATCTCTGTTTTTGCATTACCAAACTCTGGGTGATTTCTACGTAGTGCTATCATCTGTTGGAGGTCTTGATTGATGCGATACTGATAACTGCCTTTGCTTTCTGCCAATGCGACCGCTTCTGCGCTAATTTGAGGGCGGTTCACCCAGCGCGCATCTTCGCGTTTAAACTCATCATTCAAGTAGCTGTGATCGTTCAAGATACCTAGTTCATCACCTTGATAAATCAGCGGAATACCACCGATGCTCAAGTTGATGCTGTTAAGCAGACGAATACGCATCAATGCGTGCTCAATCGCTTTTGCATCATCCGCTTCTATTGCTTTTTCTAACCCAGCAAGAGAGGCCAAAGAACCACATACGCGGCAATCGCCCGTAGTTGGGTTTTCTTGGAATGGCACACCTTGAGAGAATGAACCGTCGAATTTGCCAGTGTAGAACTGGTTTAGGAAGCGGCGATGCTCATAGCCATTAATGCCAAGCTGCTCAGCGACTGCATCATCAAACGTCCAGCCAATATCGTCGTGACAACGAATGTAGTTCACCCATGAACACGCATCTGAAATCTCAAAGCTTTTCTTTAATGATGCTGTCAGTAGCTTGGTTTCACGTGTTGCCAAGCTTTCCCACATCAGCGCCATCATCAGTGGGTTGTAGGACAACTGACACTCTTCTTTGTCGATGTACTGTGCCACCTCGTCCGGGTGCACAATCGCTTCTGATTTGAATAACACGGCAGGCGCTGCAATCTGCAAACAGGTATTGAAACACTGAATCAGAGTATGCGCCTTCGGCAAGCTTTCACATTGGGTCCATTTCTCTTTCCAAATAAACGCCAACGCGTCCAAACGCAGACCTTCACAACCAATATTGGCTAGGAACAACATCTCATCGGTAATCGCATTGAACACCGCTGGGTTTGAGTAGTTAAGATCCCATTGGAAGCTGTTGAATGTCGTCCAAACGTACTTCTCTACATCTTCTAAGAAAGTGAAGCTGCCACGACGAACGGTTGGGAAGATCTCGCGACAGGTTTGGTTGTACTCATCCACTTCTTGCTTATCGGTGAAAAAGTAGTAAAAATCTTCAAACTCAGGGTTGCCCTTACGCGCTTGATCTGCCCAGTAGTGTTCATCAGAGGTGTGGTTGAACACGAAGTCCAGCACTAGGCTGATGCCTTCATCACTCAATGCCTCTGCTAACTGCGCCAGATCTTTCTCTGTGCCTAGCTTTGGATCGACCTTGCGGTAATCCGATACCGCATAACCGCCATCGCTGTCCCCTTCTGGTGCTTTGTAAAGCGGCATCAGGTGAAGATAGTTAATCCCCAGAGACTTGAGGTACGGGATCTTCAATTGTAGCTTTTTCAAATCACCCGCAAACAAGTCCACATACACCGCCATACCGAGCATCTTTTCACTGCGGTACCAACTTGGATTACCGAGACGCTTCTCATCCAAGTTCTTCCATTTGCGTTTGCGACCTGCAAAGGCTTTGGCAAGCACAACCACCAGCTTTTGTAGATGCAAGAAGAAGTCATAACGTTCACCATAAAGCGAGTGCAGTTGCCCAACTAAAGATGGAAAATACTGCGCCAGACGTTCAAGAAATACCTTCTCATCTTTTTTGGTTAACTTTGGCAATTCAACCGAATCAAGAACTTGCTGCAGTGCTTGCTGGGTTTGTCGTTCGTTTAACATGTTTTCTCTCCTGCCAAGCTAGACACTTGAACGTTGCGCAGTGCCAGCGAGCCGCTATCCACGTTTAGGGCGACACTTGCTTGCGTCTCTTTGGCGTAAACAAGGTTGGTAAAGCTGAATTGGCCAGCATTGAGCAGCAACTCGACTGAGCCTTTGTCGATCAACACTTCGACTTGGAATTCATTCTCAATCGGTAAGGTCACGCGGTAATCGTGTGGGAAGTGTTCATCAATGCGTTCCGAGCCAAACTGACCGCGACGTACAGAGCGCACTTCTATGCCTTGTTCGACACAAACAAACTCAAAGTAAGCTGGATTGTCTTGGTACACATTCAGGTGCAACGTTTGGCTATCTTGTAGCGTCACATCAGCGCTGAACTTCATGACTTCTTGTAGGCTGTAAAGACTAATCGCTTGTTCGTCACTTGGCTCTGGCGTTTGCACATCAAGACTTAACGCCTGATTAAGCTCTCTCACAAAGCGTTGTCCAACACGTAACCCTGCTTTCCCTTCAAACAGGAACAGCTCACGAGGCATAGCCATCGAACTGCGAAACTCTTGGGTTGGTAGCTCAAGCGAGTACTGATGATTACTCATCCATGTACTGACGATACGGCGACCGTCTTCAACAGGGATATCAGAGAAAGACTGAGTCGCGTAGTAATCACGACCGAAATCGAGCCACAACACGGTCTCTGGATGATTGTGATTGATGAAGGTTTCGCCATCAAAATCGCCGATAAAATACTGCGTACCTGCACCGCCACAGTGAGCGCCTTCACCGATGCCAACCACCAATACCCAACGTGTTTCTTGTGAGCCTTCGATAGCCAGTTCAAACAAGTCTGGGCATTCCCACGGGCCTTTACTGTGCGCACCATGACGGTAGCCAAACTCGCTCACTAAACGCCAATCCAATAGGTTGGTCGAACGGTAGAACTCGATATGTTGACCGCAAGACACCACCATCACCCACGCTTGGCTTTGCTCATGCCAAATCACCTTAGGGTCACGGAAATCCGGATTACCCCGTGCAGTAATGATCGGTGCGCCATTGGCGAACTTCTTCCACATCATGCCATCTTGGCTATAAGCGAGAGACTGCTGCTGAATTGGATCTTCAATTTCAGTGCCATCAGCCAACGTCGCTTTAGGTTGAATGAACGAGGTGTAGAACGCCAATAAGCCTGGTTTGCCAACCTCAAATAAACCTGAGGTGTTGTGCCAATCGACAATTGCACTACCGGAGAAGCACATGCCAGATTCATCTGGATACAGTGCAGGCTCAAGCTCTTGCCAATCTATCAAGTTGGTGCTGATTTTGTGTCCCCAGTGCATTGGTCCCCAAACCGTATCGCTTGGGTAATACTGGTAGAACTGGTGATAATGACCATTGAAGAACACCAATCCGTTTGGATCGTTCATCCAACCTGAGTTAGGCGTCATATGCAATAAAGGGCGATACTGTTCGCTCATAAGCCAATCCAATGTTGTTGTAAATATTTCTAGGTTTGGACGCGACGAAAAATGGAGCCGGAACAGGCTCCCAAAACGGACGCTACGCAGCCAATGCTGGTCCAAAACTAGAAACATTGAAAAAGAGTGGGGTTCCCTCCTTGCGACGAAGGAGGGATTTCTTGCGCGGTTAGAAGCTGTAGTTCACACCTAAGATAAATAGAGGAATGTAACCATCGAACTCATCACGTTGCGGACCGCTAGCGAAGTCAATTTTCTTATAGCTTGCCTCACCAAACATGCGCCAGCTCTTTGAAAGTGGGTAGTTGGCAGATACGCCTAGCTTAGAGTAGTCTTCCGTCCACGCATGAGCGCCTGTTGCGTCAACACTCTTTTCGAATGAACCAAACTCCCCCCACAATGACGCAGAAAGTTTACCGAAGTTATGCCAAATACCTGGTTTAATGATCCACTCAGTCTCTGTTTCAGAGTAACCATCTTTTGCCTTCCATTGACCTTCTTGGTAACGGAAATTCAACCATGCGCCCGTGTTGTCATTGATTTTGTAGCTAAAGCCTGGCTCAACTTCCCAGTACGGGAACTCCCCCGTGCCACGCTTGTATTCCACGTGGTAAAGCGCGTAACCATGCATACCTAAACGATCTGTCAGTTGGTAAGAACCAAACACTTTACCGCCCGGAGTAGTGCGTTGGTCAATACTCTCACCGGCTAACTTCAATCCCCAACCAATATTACCTTTTTCATGGTTGTAACTACGGTTAACATAGATTTCTTGGATTGAGTTTACGCCTCGGTTGTAGTCGGCATGCTTCAAGTTGCCATTGAATAGTTCCTCACGACCTGAATAGAAGCCAAAGTCCCACCCTGGCAAATCATCATGCCTAAAACTTCCCTGCGCGATTGTATATTTCAGTTTTCCTTCATTGACACCATCGTCACGGATGACACGTTCCACTTCGATATTCGAACCAAGCGTTCCATGAAACTTACTCTCTTCACTTTTGGGGACATCGAGCGCGGTCAAGAGCTCAGCATTGGAGTACTCTGATTTGAGTTGCTCAATTTTTTGCGCTAGTTGCTTTTCTTTTTCGGGGGCTGCCAGCTCATCTGCCCAACCAGAGCTAGATAGAGCCAAACTAAAGAGAACAGATGATGCCACTACTGTTTTTTTCATGATGATTACCTTATTATCACATTGTTACTGTCTACCCCGCGCCAACGGGGTAGTGTCACTGGATGCCTGCGCCAACAGGCATTAAGTACCACATTCAAAACCGTGAATTTTGAGTGCAGTGAACCCTAAGCCCGCCGCCAAGCGGGCTTTTTTATAATTGTTTTATTTGAAGTTATATTAGCTTGCGCGCTTAATTTGCGGAGGCAAGGTGATCAAGTCATTCAGTGTCATGCCTCGCCTATACGCTTTACCTTTGCTGTCAAATAGATGGCATTTTTCTGCCGGAATGCGGATATTTAAGCGCTGGCCAATATCGACTTTAACTGTACCAGGTACACGAACCAAGACCTCTTGACCACCTCTCACCAACGTTGTGTAGAGCAAAGATTCCGTACCAAGACGCTCAAAACCTTCAACAATCACCCCGACACCTTCTTCATCCAAATGAATGTCTTCCGGGCGAATCCCGAGTGTCATCAGTGCACCTTCTGTCGCCCCTTTTGCATTTACACCAGCTTGGAAAGTGTAATCCCCTACCTCAACCGTTGCCTGCTCATCACAAGCACTAAGCAGCGTAGCGGGTAGCAAGTTCATTTTTGGTGAACCAATAAAGCCGGCAACGAATAACGTTTTCGGAAAATAGTACAGTTCTAAAGGCGAACCGACTTGTTCTACTACGCCCGAACGCAATACAACAATTTTGTCCGCTAATGTCATCGCTTCCACTTGATCGTGCGTCACATAGATCACCGTTGATTTCAGCTTTTTGTGGTACTCAGCAAGCTGTAATCGCATGCGCACTCGTAATGAAGCATCAAGATTTGACAAGGGCTCATCGAGCAAAAAGAGTTTCGGATTTCGCACAATAGCGCGCCCAATAGCCACACGCTGACGCTGACCACCCGATAGTTGACTTGGTTTTTGTTTCAGAAGGTTTGTCAGCTCTAGCATTTCCGCTACCTGACGTACTGCTGAATCAATATCGTCTTTGCTTTTCTTCGCCAGTTTTAGGCCAAAAGCGATGTTTTCGTAGACCGTCATGTGCGGGTAAAGCGCATAAGATTGGAACACCATGCCAATCCCACGATCGGTTGGTGAAAGGTTGTTAACCACCTCACCGTCTAAGCACATGTCCCCTGATGAAATCTCTTCCAAACCTGCGACCATACGCAGCATGGTTGACTTACCACAGCCTGATGGCCCAACGAATACTGTAAATTCACCGTCTTCAATGGTCAGGTTGGCATCCTTGATGATATGCGCACCATCTGGATAAATTTTATTGATGTTCTTCAGTTCTAAACGTGCCATTGTTCTACCTTAATAATTATTGGTGGTTGTGGGCAGTGGCTTTCACCACTGCCCATCACTCTTCTTATGCTTAACCTAGGATTGCGCCTAAGTTCATGCTTTTAGTGTCGTCGAAACGCCATGTTGCGTGACCAACTCGGTCATCAGGGCCAATGCCAACAACACGCATGCCCGCTTCTTTCGCTGCATCGACGCCTGCTTCTGCGTCTTCAACCACGATGCATTCGTCAGCGTTGACTCCAACTTGGCCCGCAGCATGAATAAACACATCTGGTGCCGGCTTAGAGCGGTTTACCGACCAACCGTCGCCAATTGCATCAAACAGCGGCGTTAAGCCAAGACGATGCAAAATTGGGCGAGCATTCTTACTTGCTGATGCCAGTGCCACTTTGATGCCACGTGCGTTTAGCTCAAGTAGGAATTGCTCAATACCCGGTAGAACGTCTTTTGCAGAAATCGTGTTCAGCAGATCCACGTAGTAATCGTTCTTGCGCTTCATTAGCTCAGCAAACTTTTCTTCGCTGATCTCTTTGCCGTTCAAGATGATGTTCAGCGAGGCTTGACGAGATACGCCACGTAGCTGCTCATTGATTTCACGGTCGAAGTAGTAGCCTTCTTCGTTCGCCATACGTTGCCACGCTTGGTAGTGCAGCTCAGCCGTATCCGTGATAACGCCATCTAGGTCGAAAATAAATGCCTTACACATTGAACGTCACCTCTGTTGAATCGATAACACGTGGCTCGCCTGCAACTTCAATGTTTAGTGCTTGGCCGTTGAACTCAGGGCGCTCGATACGAACTTGCTCTTGGTCAACGGTCACTTCTAGACGCTCACCTTTCCAGTAGATTGGGAAGTTCAGGCTTTCCCATTGCTTAGGAAGGTTAGGGTTAATACGCAGGTTGCCACCTAGCATACGAACACCTCCGAAGCCGTAAACCACACACTGCCACATGCCGCCGATAGACGCCGCGTGAATGCCGTGATCAGAACTCTTCATGTTTTGACCAATATCGATAGATGCTGCTTGCTGGAACAGGTCGTAAGAAAGCTCTGGGTTACCTACATCTGAGGCCAATACTGAGTGCGTAGAAAGACTAAGCGATGAATCGTGCAGTGTCTTAGGCTCGTAGTAGTTCCAGTTAGCAATCTTAGTTTCTAGGTCGAACTTATCTTCTTGCTGCAGGAACAACACCATGATGTCCGCCTGCTTAGAAACCTGCATGTCGTTAACCTGTTCTAGGTTGTAGTCTTGGAACAGACCACCAACGAATGGCTGCTCTTTGTACTTAGTCAGGTCGATGATTTCTTTCTGTAGGTAAGTGTCATCCTGTGGGATTACCTTATCTTCAGCACGTGGCTTGGGTAGGTAGATGTTGTCTACGCGGTCTAGCCACATTTGACGAGCTTCCACTAGGTTTAGCTTGTCAGACAGCTTAGCCAGTAGCTCTGGGTTCGACGCTTCTAGATCTTCGTAGTAACGAATCGCTAGTTTGATGTTCTCTACTGCCATGTAGTTAGTAAACGCGTTGTTATCGATGTGCTCTTTGTACTCATCAGGACCGATTACGTCACAGATACCCCACATGTTGCGGTCTTCTAGCCAATCTAGGCGGCTGGTCCAGAACGTAGCCGTGTCGAACATGATCTCGTAGCCCATGTCGTCCATAAACTTCTGATCGCCTGTGATTTGGTAGTACTGCCACAATGCGTAAGTGATGTCACACGTGATGTGCTGCTCGATAAAGCCAGACCAAATCTTCGTCGACTTACCTGTAATGATGTCTACTGCACCCCATACTGGCGTGACTTCTTCACCTGTTAGTGCTGATTCCCATGGGAACTGTGCACCAAGGTAGCCGTTATCTGCTGCTTTCTTACGTGCCCCACCTAGCGTGCGGAAGCGGTACTCTAGCAGGCTGCGAGCCACTTCTGGCATGGTGTAGATGAAAAACGGAAGCATGAAGACTTCTGTATCCCAGAACGAGTGGCCTTTGTAGCCTTCGCCAGACAGACCTTTCGCACCGATACCGAAACGAGAATCGTGCATTGGCGTGAAGATGTTCAGTTGGTACTGAGCAAAACGAATCGCCAGTTGGTCAAAGTCGTTACCACCGATAGTGATGTTCATACCAGCCCAACGCTTGTCCCATTCAGCCGCGCTGTCTGCTAGTAACTCGTCGAAGCTGCGGTCTGCGTTTGCTTTTAGGTCTGTCAGCGCGTGGTCACGTAGCGCTTGTAGTTCGTAGCCTTCAACATCAAACTGCTTGTCACGTGAAGTGTGTACCACACCCACTTTCTCAGTACCGAATGTGTCGCCCGCTTTCAAATCGTGGTGGATGTTAAGCCATACTTTACGGCGATCCATCTGTAGACCTGGGTCGATTTCAGTTTCTTGACCGTTTACAAAGTAGCGGTGAGACGTTAGGAAAACGAAGTCTACTTTGCTCTCTGTGGTGTGCTGTAGAAGCTCAATGAATCGCTTATCATAGATACGCTTTTCACCTTCGTGGAAGTGCTGTGCACCCGAGTTTGAAAGTTGCGCATCCACACCAGAGCGGATTTCAATCTTCGCATCGCTGTTCACAGCCTTAACTTGAACATCGAACGCCATTAGATGAAGGTTTGCTTGCGAGAAGAAGCGGCGGAAGCGCATCTCGAAGCTCTTACCTTCTGTGTTTGTCCACGTGAACTCACGGATAAGTTCACCGTTTTTCACGTTTAGACGACGAGAGTAGTTGCTCACTTCACCCGTTTCTAGGTGGAACCGACGACCATCGATGAAGATTTCGATAGCGCTCATGTCTGCCGCGTTTGGCAGCTCTGTTACTTCATCTTCATCAAATTTGTTGTATGTACCCGCAACGAAAAGGTTGCGAACCTGTCCCACGTATTTTTCTTCCGTTGAGCTACGTGCGCCCATGTAGCCATTTCCTTGGCTCATTACTACTTCACATTTACCTTGGAATGCTGAGTCAAATGCCGTCTCTTCAACGATCCAGTTTTTAAGTTCGCCTTGACCAGCAGTGTAATTCATTAACATCTTAAATATCCCCGAGAATTAACCTTTAACAGCGGAAGAAATATCGTTACCAACGAAGTAACGTTGAAAAACCATAAACACAATGAGTACTGGGATTGTCGACAGGAATGCTCCCGCCAATATCAGGTTCCAGTCACCTGCTACGCCATAAGCGTTACGTAAACTCAATAGACCAACGGGTAGCGTGAACGCATCTGCTGGACTATTTATCACCACCAGCGGCCAGAAGAAGTCGTTCCAAGCACCTTGGAAACCAAGGATTGTTACCGACAAGATGGCTGGCTTAGCCAATGGCATAAACACTTTCCACAAAATCACCGCTGGGCTTGCGCCATCGACAATCGCGGCCTCTTCCAGCTCTTTTGGTATGTTTTCAAAGAACTGCTTCATAATAAGAACTTGCCCGGATGCCACCACGGCAGTTATCACGGCCCAAGGCGTATTCAGTAAGCCAATCTCTCGATAGATAAGGTAGTTCGAGATAAAGGTCACTTGCCCCGGAATCATCATGCTAAACAACATGAAGGCAAATACTGCACGTGCTCCAGTGAACTTCAGTCTTGCTAGGGCGTAGCCCGCAGTACAGGCAAAGAACAGAGTTAAAATCACTTTACCAATCGCAATGAGAAACGAGTTGATGGTCCAGCTCATGAACAAGCTCTTGCCGGTATCAAGACTTACCGATTCGGTGTAAACACGAACATAAGACTTAAAGACATAACCAATCAAACCCGGTGCAGCGTTGTCCCATGCAGCGACTCGGCCACGGCGCTCCATCTTGCTTGGTGCGAGTGTGCTGTCGATTAGAATCTGGCCGCGTGGCGCTTCGACTGTTAGCGGTAGCGTTGCCACCTCTGGCCCCTCACCGTCATACTTAATAGTGAATGCCCACGTTTGGCTGTGACCTGTTTTTTCGATTTCGCGACGACCGCGGCGCTCGATGAACGTCACCTCTTCGTTGCTATCCACCAGCTTTGGCTCAGATACCACAGCGTAGTCAGATGCAAAGTCAGTGACCGTCGCAGCAGCCATGCCGGTACCAGGTCGGCGACGCGGTACTTCAATAGTTGGTACTGCTAGCTCTTTGCCCTCTTCCACCGCGTAAGTCACGGTGAAGTCAACCTCTGCACCCGGAGCAAAGCCACCAAACATAGGCGCATCATTACCCTGTTTACCAAGTAGGTAAGCAGCGCTCCAATTGCTTGGTTGAACCTGAGCAAAACTAAACTTAAATGGTTGCTCAAGTGGGTCATCTTTCAAACTCGCTAGGAATGCAACAACGAACGTACCTAACATGATGGTGGCAATAGCCAGTAGCGCGGTGTAAACCCAAGCCACTTTTGCCCAGCGGCGACGTGCTTGGAACTTAGCGACCTCAGCCATAGATGCCATAGGTTTATCGTCTAACTTTTGAGTGTTTGTCATTGAGTTAGCCATCTGCTTTCTCCTTAATACCGAAGAGTTTTTGCAGGTAAACCACGGCTAATGTAATGGTTGCCAGTATTAGAGCTGCTGCGCTTGCCATGCCGATTTGTGGCGTGCCACCCGGTGGGAAGGCGTTGTGGTAAACGTAGTAAGCCAGCGTAATACGTGATTCCAGCGGTGCTGCTGAACCCAGCAGTGCGACTTGGTCAAACATTTGCAGTGTGCCGATGATTGAGAAGGTCACAACAACGAATGTCACTGGTGCAAGTTGAGGAATCGTAATGTTCCAGTGTTGTTGCCACTTGTTTGCGCCATCAATATGCGCCGCTTCATAAAGCTCACCTGGAATACCTTGTAGGCCCGCTAGGAACAGCAACATGAAGGTTGGAATCGTGGTGTAGATATTCTGAATCACGATAGCCCACAGCGTAAGCGGCATCGGCCCAACATGGTCACGTGTATTTAACCAGTTCACCTCAACAACAGCGTCTGTCACCGACACCCAGCCCATCGCGCTTGCCACGAATGTTCCCACACCCGCAATGATGAAAGATAAAATCGCCCATGCCGGATCAAACCAACTTACCGGTAAGCCTTTCAAACGATCTTTAGTCACTAGTACAAACTGAGTTGCCATTGCAATCAACACAAAGCAGCTAAGATGCGGGAAGTGATTCACCACGTCCGTAACAAAACCATTTAAGTAGCCATTCTTTTGGTAGAACCAAATGAAGATCAACGTAACGGCTGCACTAGACAAAATACTCGGCAGGTAAAAAGCTGTTCTAAAGAAGCTTTTGGCTCGAATCTTCGAATTCACCAAGATGGCTAAACCAAGCGCTAAGACCGTTTGAATACTGGTTACAATAAGAGAGAACCAGATTGTATTTGCCAGCGAAAGTAAAAACAGATCGTCTGAAAGCAGGGCTTTAAAGTTACCCAAGCCTACCCAAACAGCTTCTGAAAACAGATCGTATTCCGTGAAACTGAAATAGACCGTTCTGACTAATGCATAAAGGAAAAAGATTACCAACGTCAGTACAAATGGCCCTGCTAAGAGCCATCCGTAGACTTGTTGGCGTAAACGTAAAGAGTTCATCCAACGCCCCGTTTAGTTTACTGTTAGAGCGTTATAACGTTCCTGAGCCATTTTAATCGCTTCTTTTTGCGACATCTGACCCAGTAGAACTGAATTTAACGCTTCGTTAATTGGGGTCATCCATGCTGTACCGTAATCACCAAACGCGAAAGGCTCTACATTTCCGTTGAGAGCGCCATCAAAGACTTGTTTGGCTAGTTCACTTTCTGAATCTTGCTGAGCGAAGAATTCAGACTCGCCTAGAGCTTCACGACTTGGCAGTGCTAAACCAGAATCCAAAACCCATTCTTGAGCTTTCTGACTAGTTAGGATCTTTACCGCTTTTTGCGTCGCTTCGATGTTCTTACCATCGGCGTTTACGCCCCATGCAACCGTGAACAACAAGTTGCCGCGCTCGCCACTAACAGGATCAGTAGGCATAAGCGTTGTGCCGTAAGGCAAGTTTGGCGCTTTGTCGCGCAGGTAACCGCTGATCCAGTTACCCTCTAGTGCTACTGCTGTTTCTTCAGTGCCAAAACAGCCACCGCCCCAACCTTGACCAAGGTCTGTCGCCAGAATGCCCACTTTATCTTCCGTCACAAGACCTGTGTAGAAGTTAAAGGCACGCTCGAAGTTCTCATCTAGAATCGTTTGGCCATTTTCATTGAAAGGCTTCCAACCCGTTGCCAATGCGAAAGGTGCGAAACGTGCGTAGTCAGGCATTACGCAGATTCCAGAAACTTCGTCACCCAATACTTCTTTCACTTCAAGAAGCTTGGTACGCAAGTCTTCCCAAGAGTCATCGTTTGTTGGGTAGTCAACTTCAGCGTCATCGAAAATATCTTTGTTGAATTGAAGCGCGATAGTATTGAAGTCTTTCGCAATGCCGTATTGTGCATCTTCAAGCGTAAACGCGCTGTTTAGGCTTGGAATAAGTTCGTTGGATAGAGTATTAAGATCCGCGTTGTTCGGCGCTACCTTACCCGACTTAACTAACGTGTTAGCAAAAACGATATCAATATAGAAAGCGTCAGGGGCAGTGCCTGCCGAAAGTGAATTAGTGATAAATTGTGAGAAGTCCCCCTCAATCGCCTGATATTTAATATTGAGTCCGGCTTGTTCAAAATCGTCTGCAAGGACCTCGTTCACCAGTTTATTGAGTACGACGACGTCATTACCACCCCAGCCAGCAATGGTGATATCGGTTTTTGCAGTAACGTGTGCTGATAGGCTAGCAGCAAGTAGGGATACTGCTAATGTCGTTTTTTTCATGTTGCCCTCAAATCCATTCGTTCTTAGTTCGAGGGTATTATGCAGAATTAACGTAAGCGCTTACGTTAATTGGATCACATTACGTAAATATCCATTGTATAAATAGAAAAAGCGTGACTAATAGCACGCTTTTATCCAACCTAAATCAAAAAAGGAATGGTTACGTTGTGTTCCCGATTTTCAGGTCCACAGGCACAATAGAACCCACTGGGTGTTCACCCATCATCGCTTTTTCGAGCATGATGGCTGCTCGTTGAGCAATCATATCCGTATCTTGGACTATGGTGGTTAGGCTGTTTGAGATACCCGGCAACCCATCGTAGCCTACTAATGCAAAGTCACCGGGAATATCGTAACCTCTATCACTAAGGGCAGCCATGACACCGAGGGCCGTTTCATCGCACTCGCAGACAAACCCTTGGTAGCTTTCAAGTTGTTTACTATCCATAGACATAAAAAAGCGATAAGCGGCAATTTCACCTAGAGGCTCAGCCCCTGTTCTTAGCTCTCGAACAGGCAGCGCATTATTTGCCATGACAGACATGTAACCTTGATGACGAAATTGGTAACCATCGCCATACGTTGTGGGAGTGACGAAACATATATTAGTGAGTCCCTTATCCACTAAATGTTGCGTCGCTGCTCGTCCCCCATTGAAATCATCCGGTGCAACCCAAAATGAGCCTTCACACATTCCAATGCAAACGTAAGGGAGATTTAATTGCTTACACATTGCAATACGATCATCATTCGTGGTGATAC
>NZ_JCBDGK010000003.1:0-5538 GCF_059834005.1 Vibrio sp. R12-SW3-ISO1 | reverse complement strand
CGCTTCAGTTCGCTTCACGGCATCCTCTAAGCCGAGTTGTTGATAGGCTTCAAGCTGAATCTGCAATGATTTGCGAGCGGCTTCGGTATCAGGATAAGTGCGTTGCAACTCTTGGGTACGGTTGATGGCGGCAATCCATGCCTCGCGGCGAAGGTAGAAATCCGCGGTCGCTAAATCGTAGTTGGCGAGCCGATTTTTGAGCGCGTACATGCGTTTTTGAGAGTCTGCTGCGTATGGGCTATTTGGGTAACGCTCAAGAAGACGCTTAAAGTCTGCGAATGCTTTTTTCACCGGCTCAGGATCTCGGTCACTACGATCGATATTGAGCAGATCATGCATAAAGTTGCGATCTTGCGCCATGTGAGAGAGTCCGCGCATGTAGAGGACCCAGTCCAATTTCTCATGGGTTGGGTTCAAACGCGTAAAGCGCTCTATGGTCGCCAAACCGAGCGCCAAGTCATCGTTTTTGTAGTAAGCGTAAATAAGGTCTAGCTGAACCTGCTCTGAGTAAGCGCCGAATGGGTAACGTGAATCTAGAGCTTCAAGTTGCTCAATAGCGGTGAGCCAGTTGCCGCTTTGCAAAGAAAGTTGCGCTTCAGAATACAGTTCTGATGGTGGCACATCAGGAACGATCTCCTCGCTGCTCGAGCAGCCAACCAATATGGATAATGCCAATAAGCCAGATAATGTATGCTGTTTCATGTCAGGATTCGATTCCTTGAATTAAATATTTAGTACGCCGCCGTTACTTTCTAAGCGGTAACGGATACAATGGCGCTTATTTTTTCATAGTAGAGACTATTAGTCTCACAGTTTTTAAAAAAGTTCGATATGGCTCAGCAGATTGAATTAACCAATACAGTAAAAGATAGCCAGCTAGGTCAACGCCTCGATCAGGCGATTGCCGAATTGTTTGCCGATTTTTCGCGCTCACGTCTAAAAGAGTGGTTGCTCGAAGGCAAAGTGAGTGTGGACGGCCAAGTGGTCACCAAACCGCGCACCAAAGTGATGGGCGGTGAAGAGATCACCTTACAAGCGGAACTCGAAGACGAAGAACGTTGGGAAGCGCAAGATATTCCTCTGGATATCGTTTATGAAGATGACGACATTATCGTGATCAACAAACCGCGTGACTTTGTGGTTCACCCAGGTGCTGGTACGCCAGATGGCACTGTGCTCAACGCGTTACTGCATCACTACCCAGCGATTGCGGAAGTGCCTCGTGCCGGGATCGTTCACCGCTTGGACAAAGACACCACGGGCCTTATGGTGGTGGCGAAAACGGTCCCAGCGCAAACGCGCCTGGTTCGTGCTCTACAAAAGCGCAACATTACTCGTGAGTATGAAGCGATCGCGATTGGTCGTATGACCGCGGGCGGTAAGGTTGAGCAGCCGATTGGTCGACA
This sequence comes from Vibrio sp. R12-SW3-ISO1, assembly GCF_059834005.1. Taxonomy (NCBI): domain Bacteria; kingdom Pseudomonadati; phylum Pseudomonadota; class Gammaproteobacteria; order Vibrionales; family Vibrionaceae; genus Vibrio; species Vibrio sp. R12-SW3-ISO1. Next base: position 4,132 of record NZ_JCBDGK010000003.1, on the reverse strand, counting down.
CTCAACCAAACGCACACTGATGGCCGTGAGCCCAACGGGTAAACCTGCGGTGACGCATTACCGCGTGGCCGAGCATTTCCGCGAACACACGCGCATTCGCTTACGTTTGGAGACCGGACGTACACACCAAATTCGTGTTCATATGTCGTACTTGCAGCACCCGCTATTGGGTGACACCGCTTATGGTGGCCGCGCTCGCATTCCTTCTGGCGCAACCCAAGAGCTGACGGAGAAAATCCGCGGTTTTGATCGTCAAGCTTTGCATGCGGTCATGTTGCGTTTTGCACATCCAATCACTGGCGAGGAGCTTGAGTTTCATGCGCCTGTGCCTGATGACATGGTTGAGATGACCCTAGCGCTGCGACTGGATGCTCAAACCCACGGTCTGGAAGAAGAAATTTAAATGTCTATGATCATCCCCAACTGGCCAGCGCCATCGAACGTAAAAGCGTTTGCCTCAACTCGAGAGGGGGGCGTTTCTATGTCTCCTTATCAAGGGTTGAATGTGGGGATGCATGTCGGAGACGATCCTGAATTGGTGGCGCAAAACCGCCAATGGTTGATGGCGCATTCAGGCATGCCCTCGGCGCCGGTTTGGCTCAACCAGACCCACTCTACCCATGTTGTGACGCTCGACTCGGCGACCGATACGGTTTTGGATGCCGATGGGGCGTTGACTCGGCAAACCGGCATCGTATGCAGCGCGATGACCGCCGATTGTTTGCCGGTGCTGCTGACCAATCGTGAGGGTACAGAGGTTGCCGCGGTGCATGCAGGGTGGCGAGGCTTACTTGACGGGATTGTTGAGAATGCGGTGCGCATGATGAGTGGCCAATTGTTGGCCTGGATTGGTCCTGCGATCAGCGTTGAGGCGTTTGAAGTGGGTCAAGAGGTCCGTGATCAATTTGTCGCTCATGATTCACAAGCCCAAACGGCGTTTTTGCCTGGCCGCCAATCTGGCAAGTACATGGCGGATATGAATCGCCTTGTTGAACAGCGCCTTCAATCGGTCGGCGTGACGGCCATCTATCAAAGCGGGCTGTGTACCTATCGTGATGCTGACCGTTTTTACTCCTACCGACGCGATGGCGTGACAGGTCGACAAGCCAGTTTTATTTGGCTTGAATCATAATCCCACCTGTTTATTAGGGAAACTCCTCCCTGCTACCTTGAAATTGCCCTTGTGCGTATCCATCTTTCTTTATGATGAATTTCGTTCACCTCATTTGAGTTAGGAAGGTAGGTATGCGTCTTGACAGATTTACGAGCAAATTCCAAATCGCGATATCTGACGCCCAATCGTTGGCGCTCGGCCGCGACCATCAATACATAGAACCCGTTCACCTAATGGTAGCGCTGATGGATCAGGACGGTAGCCCGATTCGTCCTTTGCTCACCATGCTCAACGTGGACGTGATGCATCTACGCTCAAAATTGAGTGAAATTCTTGACCGCTTGCCCAAAGTCAGTGGCATTGGCGGTGATGTGCAATTGTCGAGCACAATGGGAACGCTGTTTAACCTGTGTGACAAAGTGGCGCAAAAGCGCAAAGATGCGTACATCTCATCAGAAATTTTCTTGCTGGCGGCGATCGAAGACCGCGGCCCACTTGGCAGTTTGCTTAAAGAGCAAGGCCTTACTCAAGATAACATCGCTGCAGCGATAGATAAGATTCGCGGTGGACAAACCGTCAACGACCCCAATGCCGAAGAGTTGCGCCAAGCGTTAGAGAAATTCACGATTGATCTCACCGAGCGTGCCGAGCAAGGCAAGCTTGACCCTGTGATAGGCCGTGATGATGAGATACGTCGCACCATTCAAGTCTTGCAGCGCCGCACAAAAAACAACCCGGTGATCATTGGTGAACCTGGTGTGGGTAAAACCGCCATCGTCGAAGGGTTGGCACAACGTATCATCAATAACGAAGTGCCAGAGGGATTGCGCGGGCGCCGAGTACTCTCCTTGGATATGGGCGCACTGGTTGCAGGGGCCAAATACCGTGGTGAGTTCGAAGAGCGTTTGAAATCCGTCCTCAATGAATTGTCTAAAGAAGAGGGGAACATTATCCTCTTTATTGATGAGATTCATACCATGGTGGGTGCGGGTAAAGGCGAAGGTTCAATGGATGCCGGTAACATGCTTAAACCCGCGTTGGCTCGAGGCGAGTTGCATTGTGTCGGGGCAACCACCTTAGATGAGTACCGCCAATACATCGAAAAAGATCCTGCGCTCGAACGACGCTTTCAAAAAGTGCTGGTGGATGAGCCGTCAGTGGAAGATACCGTGGCTATCTTACGCGGTCTAAAAGAGCGCTATGAGTTGCATCACCATGTGGAAATTACTGACCCTGCTATTGTGGCGGCGGCGAGTCTCTCGCATCGATACGTATCGGATCGCCAATTGCCTGACAAAGCGATCGACTTAATTGATGAAGCCGCATCCAGTATTCGCATGCAGATTGACTCCAAACCCGAGTCGCTCGATAAGTTGGAGCGTAAAATCATTCAACTTAAAATTGAGCAACAAGCGCTGACCAACGAACACGATGAAGCCAGTGAGAAGCGATTGCAGATCCTCAATGAAGAGTTGAGTGAAAAAGAGCGAGAGTTTGCTGAGCTGGAAGAGGTGTGGAACGCAGAAAAAGCGGCCTTATCGGGTACACAACACATTAAAGGGGAACTCGAGCAAGCGAGAATGGATATGGAATTTGCCCGCCGTGCGGGTGATTTAAACCGCATGTCTGAGTTGCAATATGGCCGAATCCCAGAGTTAGAGAAGCAGCTTGATTTGGCAACCCAAGCCGAAATGCAGGAGATGACACTGCTACGCAATAAGGTCACCGACAATGAAATTGCCGAAGTGTTGTCAAAACAGACGGGCATTCCTGTGTCGAAGATGCTTGAAGCAGAGAAAGAAAAACTGCTGCGAATGGAAGACGTCTTGCACAAGCGTGTGATTGGCCAGACTGAAGCTGTTGAAGTGGTCTCGAATGCGATTCGCCGCAGTCGCGCGGGCTTATCCGATCCGAACAAACCGATTGGTTCGTTTCTATTCTTGGGGCCAACCGGTGTCGGTAAAACCGAGCTGTGCAAAACCCTAGCGAACTTTATGTTCGACAGTGAAGACGCCATGGTTCGTATCGATATGTCCGAGTTCATGGAGAAACACTCTGTGGCTCGTCTTGTTGGTGCGCCTCCGGGTTATGTGGGCTATGAAGAAGGCGGCTACCTAACAGAAGCGGTGCGTCGTAAACCTTATTCGGTCATCTTATTGGATGAAGTGGAGAAGGCTCACCCTGATGTGTTTAACATCCTGCTTCAAGTATTAGATGATGGACGATTAACGGATGGACAAGGTCGTACGGTTGATTTTCGTAATACCGTTGTCATCATGACATCTAACCTTGGCTCTGCTCGCATCCAAGAAAGCTTTGGTCAGGTCGATTATGAGGGCATGAAGCAGCAAGTGATGGAGGTGGTCAGCAAACATTTCCGCCCAGAGTTTTTAAACCGTGTGGACGAAAGTGTGGTGTTCCACCCATTAGGAGCAGACCATATCAAGTCGATTGCTTCAATTCAGTTAGCGAGACTGTCTGCTCGCATGGAAGAAAAAGGCTTTGTGCTTGAGGTGTCTGACAAAGCGCTCGATCTCATTGCTCAAGTTGGGTTTGATCCTGTCTACGGTGCAAGACCACTGAAACGGGCGATACAACAGAGCGTTGAAAACCCGCTAGCGAAATCTATCCTCGCGGGTGAGGTGATACCAGATAAACCCGTGAAGCTGGTGGTGAGTCACGATCAAATTATTGCTCACCAGTAATTTTCCTCTAACAGAAGGGCCGAAACGGCCCTTTTTGCTGCTATTTAAATCGCATCGGTCAAAGCTTGAGCGAACGACGCAAATATTACGACTTTTTTCTAAATGCCTCTTGCCTCGATGCGATTCCTGCCTATAATGCGCCTCCGTTGGCACGGAAAAGCACACGATGCAACCGAGCCAATAGGTCGAAGAAATGCAATGAAAATTAGTTTCTGAAATTAAGCGAAAAGTGTTTGACACTAAAAGTTAAATCGCTAAAATGACCGTCCGTTTCGAGTGAGCCTAACGGCAAGTGAGAAACACCTAGCTCTTT
>NZ_JCBDGK010000002.1:0-81252 GCF_059834005.1 Vibrio sp. R12-SW3-ISO1 | reverse complement strand
AAGAGATTGACTTTGTGTTTGAGTGGCAAGGTGCGGTGACGCCCGTAGGCAAAGATGGCAAGGCGAGTCCAACCTTTTGGTTGACCAACAAGGTGGCGTGGCAGGGGATGAGTCGTCATTCGATTCCTGCGCCGCTAGCGCAGTTGGAGCTAGGCAAAACTTACATCTTCGATCTTAAAAATGTCACTCAGTACCATCATCCTATTCATCTTCATGGCCACACCTTTACCGTGCTCGAAATGGACGGTAAGCCGCTCCCAGAGCCGTTCCATACGGATACGGTACTACTGGGCAAGAATGGTCGTGCCAAAGCGGCTTTCGTCGCGGACAACCCCGGTCGGTGGATGTATCACTGTCATGTCATAGAGCACATGAAAACCGGTTTGATGGGCTATATCGAAGTAAAGTGACTCCTGTAACTTTTTAAATCCAGCAGGATGTTTAGCGTCGTTACATTGATCTGAAGTCTGTTTTTTTGTCTGTTTGGCGCTACACTAACGCCATAAATTTGGAGGGGTTATGGGTCAGTTTGCAATTTTAGGGTTTATTGCCATGGGTGGCGCCGTTGGTGCGTGCTCTCGTTATTTAGTGTCTGAGCTGTGTGCGACATTACTGGGGCGAGGTTTTCCATACGGTACGCTAACTGTTAACGTAGTCGGCTCACTGGCGATGGGCTTACTGATTGCCGCGTTTGAAAATGGCAACCTTGCGACTGAACCATGGAGACAGATCATCGGGCTCGGTTTTCTTGGTGCTTTGACGACGTTCTCTACGTTTTCGATGGACAACGTTTTACTCATGCAGCAGGGCGCCTTTTTCAAGATGGGACTCAATGTCTTACTCAATGTGGTATTAAGCATCTCTGCTGCTTGGGTGGGCTTTCAACTGCTGATCAAAAGCTAGCTTGCTTAGAGGTGCTTTGAGCCTCACTAGACAAAATTTACACAGGTCGGCTTGGTTTATCCAAGCCGTTTTTATATACTCGGTTCACTTGTCGGAGTGCCATAAGGCTGAGACCGTTTATTCGGGATCCGTTGAACCTGATCAGGTTAATACCTGCGAAGGGAACAAGAGAAGATATCGACCCTCCTAATCTAGGATTCGTTCTCTCTGATCTGAGCGTCATGCGATCTATCTACAGATAGGTACCCGCGTCAGATCGCCCTCTTGTCGCATCTTTCCGCCAAGCATTTTTATCTCTAACACTCATGCTCCTACGAGCAATAAAGAGCAAGGAAAAATGCTATGTCGAATCGCAAACAAGCGAGACTGGAAGCCAAACAGTTTATTGATACCCTCTCGGTACAGGCGTACCCCAATTCACGCAAGGTTTATGTAGAAGGTTCACGACCTGATATTCGTGTTCCTATGCGAGAAATCTCCCTCGCTGACAGCTTGATTGGCGGTACTAAAGACGCGCCGATCTTTGAGCCCAATGAGCCGATTCGCGTTTACGACACTTCTGGTCCTTATACCGATCCTAGCCATACGATTGACCTCTACCAAGGCCTACCTAAGCTACGTGAACAGTGGATTGAAGAGCGCGGTGATACGGAACTGCTCGATGAGGTCAGTTCCGTATACACCAAACAGCGTTTGGAAGACGATACGCTAGACGAGCTGCGTTATGGTAACTTACCTCGCATTCGCCGTGCGAAAAGCGGTCAGTGTGTTACTCAGCTCCACTACGCGCGTCAAGGTGTGATTACACCGGAAATGGAATACATCGCTCTGCGTGAAAACATGGGGCGTGCTCGTTATCGCGATGAGGTGTTGAACCAACAGCATCCAGGTCAAAGCTTTGGGGCCCACTTGCCAAAGGACATCAGTGCTGAGTTTGTCCGCCAAGAAGTGGCCGCGGGCCGCGCCATCATTCCATCCAACATCAACCACCCGGAAGCGGAGCCAATGATCATTGGTCGCAATTTCTTGGTCAAGGTGAACGCCAATATTGGTAACTCTTCTGTGACCTCTTCCATTGAGGAAGAAGTTGAGAAATTGGTTTGGGCAACACGTTGGGGCGGCGATACGGTGATGGATTTGTCGACCGGACGCAATATTCACGAGACTCGAGAGTGGATTCTACGTAACAGCCCAGTTCCGATCGGTACCGTGCCTATGTACCAAGCGCTTGAAAAAGTGAATGGCATTGCAGAAAACCTCAACTGGGAAGTGATGCGAGACACCTTGATTGAGCAAGCTGAGCAGGGCGTCGATTACTTCACGATTCATGCCGGTTTGCTGTTGCGTTATGTGCCGATGACGGCCAAACGTGTCACGGGTATTGTCTCTCGCGGCGGCTCGATCATCGCTAAGTGGTGTCTCGCTCACCATCAAGAAAGCTTCCTTTACACCCACTTCCGCGAAATTTGTGAAATTTGTGCCAAGTACGATGTCGCGCTTTCGCTCGGTGATGGCTTGCGTCCAGGTTCGGTGGCCGATGCCAATGATGAAGCGCAGTTTGCTGAGCTACGCACGTTGGGTGAACTGACTAAGATCGCGTGGGAGTATGACGTGCAGGTGATCATTGAAGGCCCTGGGCATGTACCTATGCACATGATCAAAGCCAATATGGATGAGCAGCTAGAGCACTGCCACGAAGCGCCATTCTACACTTTGGGTCCTCTGACGACCGATATTGCCCCTGGGTACGATCATATTACCTCTGGCATTGGCGCTGCGATGATCGGCTGGTACGGCTGTGCGATGCTCTGCTATGTGACGCCGAAAGAGCACTTGGGTCTACCCAATAAAGAAGACGTTAAGACGGGCTTGATTACTTATAAACTCGCGGCGCATGCGGCGGATTTGGCTAAAGGCCACCCTGGTGCTCAGGTTCGTGACAATGCCCTCTCAAAAGCTCGCTTTGAGTTCCGCTGGGAGGATCAGTTCAACTTGTCGCTTGACCCTGATACAGCGAGAGCTTTCCACGATGAAACTTTGCCGCAAGAGTCGGGCAAAGTTGCTCACTTTTGTTCAATGTGTGGACCAAAATTCTGTTCGATGAAAATTTCTCAGGAAGTGCGCGAGTACGCTAAAGACACGCAACAAGTCGAAGCTGACCAAGCCATCTCCGTTAAAATGCTCGATGATCCACTCGAAGGGATGCGCCAGAAGTCAGAGGAGTTCCGTCAATCGGGTTCTGAGTTGTATCATCCTGCCGCTCAGCCTGAAAGTGCAGAGTCGTAGGAACGCGGCGATGAAAATTGTGATTCCTCACTCAGAGCCTACATTGCGCGATGATATCGCGCAATGCTTGGCATTAGCCGGCGAGCAAGGGTTTGCCACACAAGAGATTCAGTTGATTGAAGGGGCTGAGTCGACGGTTGAACTGCGCGGTGCGTCTTCTTCTGTTTGGATTGCTCGGGATACGCAAGTCTCTGAGTCTTCCTCTCTCAGTGACGACAGCGAACAAAACATCCATCAACTGGTGTACTCAGTTGCAGAGGGTGATGTCTCGCTGGCGGACTATGCCCCGCATGCGATCGTTATTGGCGTAAGGTGCGAAGGGCGCGTGCTCGATATTTGGCAACACAGCACGCGTGCTCATGCTGAAGTGCGTGCGCTTAATGTCCACCAAATGGCGCTTGATCCTACACAGCACTTCGCATGGTTTATCACCTTGCGGGCGCTCGATTTTCCCGTTGAAGATGCACTGACGCTCGCACGTGCGATGAGGCATGTTTCACGTGAAACATCTCAATGGCCTTGTTGTTTTGAGCAGTTTCCTACACCTGTGCTGGAAGACGAAACTCTCGGCATTCGTGTCGGTTGGAAAACCGAAGGTCAACCGATCTCTTTTCCCTCTATGGTGAAAGAAGTGTTGGGTCTCTATCCGGTGGTCGACGATGTCCGTTGGATTGAACGATTGCTGCCTCTAGGCATTAAAACCATACAGCTGCGCATCAAAGATCCACAGCAAGCCGATTTGGAAGCGCAGGTGATTCGTGCAATTGCATTGGGTCAGCAATACCAAGCACACGTGTTTATCAACGATCATTGGCAGTTGGCGATAAAGCACGGTGCATTCGGTGTTCACCTTGGCCAAGAAGATATTGAAGCGTCGAACTTGCAGGCATTGTCACAGGCAGGTATCGCTTTAGGGCTCTCGACACACGGCTATTACGAACTGCTGCGTATTGTGCAGATTGCGCCAAGCTACATCGCGCTCGGGCATATCTTCCCAACTACGACCAAAGTTATGCCTTCAAAGCCGCAAGGTTTGGTGCGCTTGAAGCTTTATCAACAGTTGATTGATTCGATTCCTCGCTCGCAAGGTACGGGCTTTCCTACGGTTGCGATTGGCGGTATCGACCAAGGTAACGCTGCGATGGTGTGGCAGTGCGGTGTCTCAAGCCTGGCTGTCGTGCGCGCGATTACGCTCGCCGACGACCCAAAACCGGTCATTGCGGCTTTTACTGAGTTGATGAAGGCAAACAAGCAAGTAGGAGAGCAGGGATGACTATGCTGTCTGACGAGGCGTTCTTACGTTACCAAAGACAAGTGTCGTTGCCGCAATGGGGCGAACAAGGGCAAGCAAAGTTGGCGAATGCTCATGTGTTGCTGATTGGTTGTGGTGGCCTCGGGTCGGCGGCAAGCCTTTATTTAGCGTCCGCTGGTGTGGGCAAATTGGTGTTGGTGGATGATGACCGTGTCGAGCTAAGCAATCTTCAGCGCCAAGTCATCTATCGAAACGATGACCAAGGGCAGAGCAAAGCGTTGGCGGCTAAGAGTCAATTAGAGCACCTCAACCCTTTGAATCGCATTCGCGCGATGGACCAACGGCTCGATGATACCCAGCTTGCGCTTGAGATAATGCTTGCCGACATCGTGCTTGATTGCACAGACAACCTTGAAACGCGCCAGCAAATCAATCGGCTCTGCTCCAAAAACCGGACACCTTTGATCTCGGCCTCGGCCATTGGATGGCAAGGGCAGTTCGCGTTGTTTGACTATCAGCAAGATAGCCCGTGCTACCACTGCCTATATCCGTTCGATTCACTTCCTTCTGGCCAAAAATGCAGTGAACTTGGCGTGGTAGGTCCGGTGGTAGGGACGTTAGGTAATTACCAAGCGCTGGCGGCGATTCAATGGTTAGCCCTTGATGAGCCACAACTCAGCCCATCGACATTACACCTGTTTGATGGACTGACGATGCGCTGGCAGACGTTAACTATCTCAGTGGATGCCACTTGTCATGTGTGTCAGTCAAACATCGTTAAGGAATGAACATGGAACCCATCACTATCACCGTCAATGGTGAAACACATACGACTCACGCAGGGACAACATTGACCGCGCTCATTGCTGAGTTATCGCTCGCCGAGGTGGGCTGTGTGTTTGCCATCAATAACTGTGTCGTTCCGCGCAGCGAGTGGGACAGACATATCGTCAATCAAGGCGATGCCATCGCACTATTTCAAGCCATTGCAGGAGGCTGATCATGGCGTCAATAACACCGCTTACTATCGCGGGTAAAGTGTTTGACTCGCGTTTGTTTACCGGCACGGGCAAATTTTCGAACAGTACTACCATGGCGCGCGCTATTGAGGCGTCGGGATCGCAACTGGCGACTATGGCGCTCAAGCGCGTCGATATCCATGATAAGCAAGATGATATCTTAGCGCCGTTGATTGCCGCTGGCGTGAATTTATTACCGAATACCTCTGGGGCAAAAACCGCGCAAGACGCCATTTTCGCCGCGCACTTAGCACGTGAAGCCTTGGACACACAGTGGCTTAAACTGGAGATTCATCCTGATCCTAAATACCTGATGCCTGACCCAATTGAAACCCTCAAAGCGGCAGAACAGTTGGTCAAAGATGGCTTTATTGTTTTGCCGTATTGCCACGCAGACCCAGTGTTGTGTAAGCGTTTAGAAGAGGTGGGCTGCGCAGCAGTGATGCCTCTTGGCGCGCCTATTGGATCGAACAAAGGGTTGGCGTCGCAAGACTTTTTGGAGATCATCATCGACCAAGCGGGTGTCCCCGTCATCGTTGATGCCGGGATTGGTGCTCCGTCTCATGCGGCAAAAGCGATGGAGATGGGCGCGGATGCGGTGTTGGTGAATACCGCGATCGCGGCGGCGAGCAATCCAGTTGCTATGGCGCAAGCGTTTAAGATGGCGGTGGAAAGCGGGCGGATAGCGTTTGAATCCGGCTTGGCTGGTCAGGTCACCCATGCTGTTGCGTCCAGCCCATTAACCGCCTTCTTGGAGTGAGGGACGCAGTATGAGTTTTGTATCGATTCATCAACGCATGGACTGGGATGACATAAGGCTGTCGATTTACGCCAAAACTCATCAGGATGTGGAACGGGCGCTGGCGAAATCTAAGTGTGATCTCGAGGATTTTAAAGCCTTGATTTCACCTGCGGCAGAGCCTTACCTTGAGCAAATGGCACAGCAATCCTATGCGCTCACGCGTAAACGGTTTGGAAACACGATTGGATTGTATATCCCGCTTTATCTCTCCAACTTGTGCGCCAACGCGTGTACCTACTGCGGTTTTTCGATGGAGAACCGTATTAAACGCCGTACGCTGACAGAGCAAGAAATCGCGGCAGAGATAGACGCGATTAAGTTGATGAAATTCGACAGTGTGCTCTTGGTCACCGGTGAGCACCAAACCAAAGTGGGGATGGACTACTTTCGCCGCGCACTGCCACTTGTCAAAGCGCACTTTAACTACTTGGCAATGGAAGTGCAGCCGCTTGATGAAGGGCAGTACCGTGAACTGAAATCCTTGGGCCTCGATGCAGTAATGGTCTATCAGGAAACCTACCATCGTCGCACTTACGCGCAGCACCATTTGCGTGGCAACAAAACAGATTTTGACTACCGCTTGGAAACGCCGGATCGCTTGGCTCGGGCTGGGATCGATAAGATCGGTATAGGCGCGCTCATCGGCTTGGACGATTGGCGCACGGATTGCTTTTATGTCGCCGCACACCTTGACTATTTAGAGCGTACCTACTGGCAATCTCGTTACTCGATTTCCTTCCCACGGCTTCGCCCTTGTGAGGGCAATACATCGGAAGGTGTGATTCAACCCAAATCCGTGATGAGTGATAAGCAGTTGGTTCAGTTGATCTGTGCCTATCGATTGTTGAACCCGACGGTTGAGCTCTCGTTATCGACACGAGAGTCACCGAAGTTTAGGGACAATGTGTTGCCACTGGGTGTGACATCCATGTCCGCTGCATCAAAAACACAACCCGGCGGATACGCAATGCAAGACGTCGAGTTGGAGCAGTTTGAGATCAGCGATGAGCGAAGTGCTGAATCAGTCGAGCAGGCGTTACGCTCAAAAGGGTATGACCCCGTTTGGCGAGACTGGAACGCAATCTATTCTGGATAATGTTTCACGTGAAACAACCACGCCACAATTAAAAAAGGCTCTCATGTTGAGAGCCTTTTGTTCACCTTCACGCGATATGCAGATCTACCGAGTGTTCAAAGCGCGATTAGTCGCGGTGAGCGATGGGCGACGTTGCGCGCTCTAACCAAGTTTTTACCTCACCATCGACCAATGGGCTGAGGTCATTCCACACTTTTTGGTGGTAATCATTAAGCCAAGCGAGCTCTGGTTTGGTCAACATATCAATGTTGATGTTGCGCTTATCAATCGGGCAACGTGTGAGTGACTCGAAGCTCAATACAGGGAAATCACCTTGTGTTGGGGTTTCCACTACCAGTTCTAAGTTCTCAATACGGATGCCAAACGCATCGGCGCGGTAGTAACCGGGCTCATTGGAGAGCACCATACCTTCCATCAAAGCCACATCAATTTGTCGTTTGGAAATGCTTGCCGGTCCTTCATGGACACTGAGGAAGTGGCCGACACCGTGGCCCGTGCCGTGGTCATAGTCAAAGCCTTCTGCCCATAGGTGTTGACGGGCAAGGGTATCAATTTGATAGCCACGGGTTCCTTTTGGAAAACGGGCACGTGCGGCACCAATATGACCTTTGAGAGCCAAAGTAAACTGCTTGATCATCTCATCGCTAGGTTGACCGATGGCCACAGTACGTGTGATGTCCGTCGTTCCGTTGAGGTATTGGCCGCCAGAGTCGACCAGGTAGAGAGAGTTCAGGCTCAACTGACCCGGTGTCGGTTGGTTTTCGTGGTTGTAGTGACACATTGCCGCGTTGCTGCCTGCTGCGGAGATGGTATCAAAACTTAGGTCTACTAACGTTTCATCATCACGGCGGTACGCTTCTAAACGGTCGGCTAGGTAGGCTTCATCGTGAAGTTGGCCGTTGGCGACTTCGTTATCAAGCCAAGAGAGGAACTTGACCATGGCGACGCCATCGCGCACATGACACGCTTTCATGCCCTCAATTTCGACCGCATTTTTTTGCGCTTTCGGTAGTAAGCAAGGATCGGCTGCACTTACGACATGCGCGCCACTGTTTTGCAGTGTCAATTTAAACCACGCATTGCTCGTCGCTGGGTCAAGTAATACTCGGCGTCCATTAAGCGAGTTAAGAATAGACTCCAGGGACTCGGGAGCATGAACTCTGACACCGGTGCCAACATGCTCAGCAAAGCCATGCGGCAGACGTTCTTGGCGAATAAAGAAATCGACACTGGCGTCGCGGTGAATAATCGCGTGAGACAATAATACGGGCAGGCGAGAGACATCGAGGCCACGCACATTAAGCAGCCAGCAGATAGAGTCGAGCGCGGTCACGACTGCAGCATCAAGGTTCTGCTTTGTCAGTTGCTTGGCAATCTCTTCACGTTTGGATAATGAGCTTTGACCGACAGATTCAATCGGCATTAAGCGCGCAGGTGATTCGAGGGCGGCTGGGCGATCATGCCACAGTGCGTCGATGGGGTGACTGGTTAACAGCTTAAGTTCAAGTTTGTCCGCCAGTTTGGTTTGCGCAGACTCCAGCCAACCTGCATTGTGCATGCGTGGGTCAATGGCGACGACGCTGCCGGGTTGTAGCTCACTGAGCAGCCAGTCTAATGCTGGCTCTTCAGTTAAATGGCGGTATTCGAACAGCTCGCTAGGGACTTGCTTGGTCACTTGTACCGTGTATCGACCATCGACAAACACCGCAGCTTTTGTTTGTGTGACCACCGCGGCCCCGGCTGAACCAGTGAAGCCGGTTAGCCAATGCAGGCGTTCGTTGTGCGCAGGAATGTATTCGCCCAAGTATTCGTCTTCATGGGGCACAAAAAGGGCATCGATATTGTTCTGAACCAGCCACTCTTTGATGGCTGTCAATCGTTGTTCAGTGGTGTTTAGCATCTGTGAATCCTTCAGTTATTAGAGGTGTCCATCCGACGTCTTAGACTCGCAATGACCGCGCATCTTGATGAGCGGGCGAATCACGTTTTGGGCTTGGACGATGGCCATTAAGCTACTCCTTTTACCAGAGCGCTGCAAATGGTCTGGATCGATAGCCGGGTAAGGATAGCGGGGTAAGGTTAACTGACTACGTGACGTAAAAGCAGTGCAGTTATCGTCACGTGACTAGCATTGCACGCGGCTAACGCAGCGCGGTTATCGTAACGCGGCTAACGTAGCGCGGTCGTCTTTTCGCGGATAATTTGTCTGAGCCAGGCAAGAGCCGGGTCGTTCTCTCGGTCGCGATGCCAAAACAGGGTATAGGCCATGGGCGGAAATTCTAACGGCAGTGGCAGCACCGCGAGGTTAAGCTGTTTCGAGGCAAGCTTGACGAAGTGGCTTGGCGCAGTAAAGACAAAGTCCGTGTAGGAACACAGACTGGCGGCGCTGTTGAAGTCCGGCACAGTGATGGCGATATCGCGCTCTTTGCCGATGTCGGCAAGGCGATAATCAAGCAGCCAGCGATCGTTGCCATCGCAGCGTACTTGAACATGACGTTGGCTAAGAAACTGTTCTAACGTCCAAGGACGGCTCAAGGCAGGGTGATCCGCGCGCAATAAACACATCTGGTTATCACGGTAGATCTCTTGTTCACTAATATCACTCGGGGGCAACATGGTCAATTTGGCATCATTGATGTCGATGTCCTTGCCGGTAATACCAAGATCAATTTCGCCTTTTTGCAGCAGCTTAAAGGTTTGATCGGACCAAGAGTGGGTGCTGATGGTGACCCCGGGGGCGCGTTTAAAAATCTCGGGTAGAAAGTGGGGCAGAATCAGCGGGTAGACACTCTCTACCGCGGCGATTTGAAATTTGTAATCACTGCTGTCAGGCTGAAATTGTTCGGGTTGTGTCAGCAGCTCCAGCTGATGGATCAGCGCATCCAATTTAGGCTTAAGAAAGAGGGCTTTGGGCGTTGGCTTTAGCCCATGCGCTTGGCGCACGAACAGAGGGTCATCGAATTGGTCACGAAGCTTGGCGAGGTTCTTACTGACCGCAGATTGGCTGAGACACAATCGGTGAGCGGCACGTGTGACATTCAGCTCTTCAGTAAGAACCTTGAGGCACACCAGTAAATTCAAATCTAAGCGAGCAAGCTTCTCTATATTCATACATTCCCCTAAGGAATAACTTAAATGATGATTTGTCATTGGATGTCATATCTAGACTAACTTAGACTTTGCCGAGTTTCATCCTTTCTTGTGCATAATCATTTTAAAAGAGGCGAGCAGTGAACGCTGACAACCCGATCATCTACGGCAAACTTCAATTCATTCTTTTGACCCTGTTGGTGCTGTTTAGCCCGCTAGCGATTGATATTTATCTGCCTGCGTTGCCACAAATTTCTCAAGCGTTTCACGTGGAACACGCCTTAGCACAAGATACCATTACATGGTTTTTGTTCGCGATGGGGGTCGGCCAACTGTTTGCTGGCCCGCTGGCGGATAAACTAGGACGTCGAACTGTTGCATTAGGTGGGATCAGCATCTACGCCGCGAGCGCTTTATTGGCGTGGAGTGCTCAAAACATCGAGTGGATGCTGGTTTCGCGCTTGCTGCAAGGCTTAGGAGCGTGCGCGACATCGGTGGCCGCCTTTGCAACAGTTCGCGACATCTTCGGTCCACAGAAAAGTGGCAAGATGATCAGCTACCTCAACGGGGCTATCTGTTTTATCCCTGCATTAGCGCCGATTATTGGTGCATGGCTGACTCAGCAATTTGGCTGGCGCGCCAACTTCAGTTTTATGGCCGGGTTCGCGTTGATTGGTCTGGTGGCGATGTCGTTTGGCCTTAAAGAGACCAACCCGCAAGTCAGCACCGCGCCGGTATTTCGTCTACGACGCTATTGGCAAGTGCTGAGTACACCGACGTTTTTGTTCCACGCATCCTTGTGTATGTTGGCGATGGCGGTGATTCTCGGTTATGTCACCTCAGCCCCCGTGGTGCTGATGGAAAATCTGGGCTTAAGCATGAACGCTTTTACCTTTTGGTTTGGTATCAATGCGGTGATCAACATTGTCGCGTGCATGACAGCGCCCAAATTTATGGATAAGTTCGGCACGCACACCACGCTCAATGTCGGCATCTTGGTGTTGGGATTAGGCGGTATCGTGATGCTAGCAATGGCGACGCAAGCAAGTGCCTTTGCCTTTATGCTGCCAATCTTCCTATCCTCGATTGGTTTTGCGTGGATTCTCGGCGCGGCAGCAGGTAAGGCGCTTGCCCCGTTCGGTGACAAAGCGGGCACTGCCGCTGCGCTACTCGGTCTGTTCCAAATGAGTGGAGCGGGCTTGGTCGTCGGCACCATGCAACGTTTTGGGTGGGAGCCGCAAGTGCTTATCGCCTCATTGATGCTCATCATCACACCAGCACTACTGATTTTGTGGACCAAAGCGGGCAGAGAGTGGCACTACTGTTATGAGTAGGTGTTACGAATAGATGTTATGAGTAAACCGCGATAAATAAGCCGCGATGAGCAAGTGGTTGAGAGTAAGCACTCGACACCTTGCTCTTATCAACAAGCGAGGGCGCGCTTAGCTTTACAAGGAAAAATATCCTTGTATATTGAGGCGAGTTAATCTTGTAACGATGGAAAAACCACCACTATGTCGATGACGACGTACGAAAAAGCGCGTTTGATGGAGCAGCTTGAAGAGTCTCCAGAGAAAGTGATGTTTGGTAAATTAATTCATGAGCTCGGCAATCAGAGCAGCGAGCGTATTCGCAGTGCCGCCAAGCAAGTCCCGCTCGATGTGTTGCGTGATATCGTGTTCCATTTTCAGCAAGTGATTGAGTCACGTAAAGGCGAGCAGCTAGATATCATCGCAAAGCAACTTGCCCAGCAGGGCATCTCAGCGGAACAGCTCAAACAGTACATGGAAAACCAAGGCAAATAACCTTGTCGATTCGACTAGGTCAGTTGGATTCGTTCAGTTCGACTTGATAGAAAGCTCGCACAACGCGAGCTTTTTTTATGGATTGACGTTGCGATTGATGGGGTTTTGCAAAGAGATGAGCGTTTCGGTGGATTGCACTTCGTCGATGGCTTGCAGCTTATCGATCAGTACGTGTTGCAGCTCCTCAATCGAGCGACACATCAATTTGACGAAGATGTTGTACGCGCCCGTCGTGTAATACGCTTCCACTACTTCCTCGAGTGCATTGAGCTTTTGCAAAGCTGAGTGATAATCGCGCGCCGCGTTGAGGTTAATACCAATAAAGCAGCACACGTCGTAACCGAGTTTTTTCGTATCGACAATCACTTCCGTGCCTTGAATGATGTCGGCTGACTTCATCTTTTCTATTCGAACGTGAATGGTCGCAGGGCTGACATCAAATTGCTTTGCCATTTCGGCGTAGGGCGTCCGCGCATCTTCCATTAAGGTTTTCAAAATCGCTTTGTCGAGATCATCGAGCTTGGTGGAGTGAGCTTGCATAGTCAGCCTTGTTGAGAATAGAAAGACTATTATTGCCGCGAACGGGCGAAGACATCAATGGCGATTTGTTCGTCGCGAAGTGGGGAAACTGTTAGGTAGAGCCAGCTAAAATCCATTACACTGACGCGCACGCGTCCCTCAACACTGACCTACACCGGAGCCGATAGTGGATTTGCAACTTCTCTGCGAACACCCTGAACAGACCCAACAACTGAACGACATTGCTGCTCGCTGGGGGCTTAGCCACAGTGACACCAGTCCGTTTGCTTTGGTGTTGACGGCGCAGCGTTTGGAACTTCGTAAAACCGATGAGCCCAAATTAGGGGCGATTTATGTCGACTTGGCCGGAGGCGCCGCTGAGCATCGCCGCAAGTTTGGGGGCGGAAAAGGGCAAGCGATCGCCAAAGCGGCCGGGCTCAACAAAGGCGTGGTACCGACAGTGCTTGATGGCACCGCTGGCCTTGGGCGAGATGCGTTTGTATTGGCCTCTTTGGGCTGTCAGGTGCAGATGGTGGAGCGTCACCCTGTGGTGGCGGCGCTACTGGATGACGGCTTAGAGCGCGCCAAACAGGACCCAGAAATCGGCGTCTGGGTCAGTGAGCGAATGTCACTGCTGCACGCGTCGAGCCACAATGCGCTGGAAACGCTCGCGAGTCAGCCTGATTTTGTGCGCCCTGATGTGGTCTACCTAGATCCCATGTATCCTCACCCTGAGAACAAAAAGAAAAGCGCGTTAGTGAAAAAAGAGATGCGCGTATTTCAAACGCTTGTGGGCGCCGATCACGACGCAGATGGCTTACTCACGCCAGCACTAGCGTTAGCAACGAAAAGAGTGGTGGTTAAACGCCCTGACTACGCCGATTGGCTAGATGGTGTCAAACCGGCGATGGCGATAGAGACCAAGAAAAACCGCTTTGATGTCTATGTTAATGCAGCCATGAGCTAAGTGACTGATTCTATTTATACTCACCACACCGTGATGTATCGCGGTGGAAAATAACGCTTGCCAAGCCTGTTTGATGACTATATATCTTACTAAGAACTATTCGTATTCTTTTTAAGGTGAGTCGATGGCAAAGCGTTTGTGCAAGTTGAGTCGTAAACAAGTCGCACACAGTTTGGGTGAGATAGAAAAGCTCGTGGCTGAGCCCAAATTTGTCTGCCGCTCTTGTGCGCGTGCCAGTCACAGTAAACAACACTTATGTAAACCGGTATCAATTGCGGCGGCTGCCCATACCCAGTCAACGACTCATACACCTAAAATCCTTAAGCCTCTCTCTGCGCGAGCTGAATCTTCACAATTCGCACCTCAACAAGCGGCGGTGGCTTCTGCGCCTTCAGATACGCAGAATGTCGCTCAAGCGATCGAGACAAAGCGTGAGGAGCAAAAAGCGCAAGCCGTGCAGCGCGTCATCGCGCGAGTGAAAGCTCGCAAAGCTGACGTTGAGTTAAATACGCTGACGTCGGTGAATTCCATGACGTCGGCAGTCGAGACGTTGGATTTGATGGATAAAAAGGCGTTCAAGAAAGCGAGAAAAGAGCTCAAACGTGCTTATAAGCAGCAGAAGAAGTGGCTAAAAACGCTGAAAAAACAGCAAAAACTCAGTAAAAAGCAGGCTAAACTGCAGGCCAAGTTAGACGTAATCCCCTCTTGGCCAACCGGCTTAGCTGAGACAGAGAAGCGCCAAGCCAAGGTGCATTAAACCCAGACTAGGCGCTAGACTTTGGATTTACGCGGCGTTGGCGACACGCTTTTTCACCCAGGTTTCGTTGACCCAAAGTGAAAGGACAATAATAGTGCCGCCAATGGTCAGTCTCGTCAGGTCGACATCGCGATTCCAGATCACGATATTGACGATAAGCCCAGCGGGGACCAATGCATTGTTCATCACCGCCAGCGCACCAGCATTCACCATGGTCGCGCCTTTATTCCACGCGAAATAGCCCAACCCAGACGCAATCAAGCCTAAGTAGGTCAGAACGCCCCATTGCGTTGCCGTGCTCGGCAATTTCTCACTGTTGCCCATCAGCGCAAACGCGATGAGTGCCACAGCCAGCGCGCCCAAATAAAAGTAACCAAAGACCGTATGCTGTGGCAGGGCGACTTGCTGCTTTTCCATCAAGTATTTGTAGCCCACTTGGCCGATAGCAAAGCAGAGATTAGCTCCTTGCACCACCATAAAGCCAAGTAAGAAATGCTCATTGACCCCGGCAAACTTGATAAAGGCAGCGCCAGCCACTGCGATCGCCGCGGTGACCAAATACCAAGGTGAAAAGCGACCTTTGAGCAGATCGTAGATTAACGTGACGTAAATCGGCGTGAACACCGTGAACAGCAAGACTTCTGGTACAGACAGAAGGAGGAAGGATTGATAGTAGAAACAGTACATCAAGCCAAGTTGAAAGCCTCCAACGACCATCAATTTGGCAATTAGGGATTTCTCAACCCCTTTAAATTTCAGGAAAGGCAGGAAAACCAAGCTTGCTAAGGCGACGCGCATTAAAACCGAAAACCACGCGTCGACTTGGCCCGCCAAATAGACACCAATCAAGCTGAAGGAGAACGCCCACAGCACGGTGACCGAAGAGAGATAAAACATGATTAAGACTCATTATCAAAAACTATCTGATTATTTTATCTCAATTCAACCGTTGAATCAGTCTTTTAGTGGTACAACCAACATGTCGACCGGTGAGCAATTGATCAACTGACGAGTCGAGGAGAGCAGTTTGCTCCAAAAGTCTTGATGGTGGCCACACACCACAAGATCGACGTTGAACTCTTGAATGGTATCGCACAGCTCATTACCTAAGTCGCCACTGCCCACTAGGGTATGTTTAATAGGGAAGTTGGCGTGGTCCGCAAGGTTTTGCAATTGCTTTTGCGATGCCTCAATAGCTTGATGTTGCGTCTCCGCCAGGTTGATGTCGATGAGGCCGGTATACAACTCGGCGTAGTTGACATCAATGTGGATGAATGAGACCGCCGCGTCGAGCGGTTTGGCCAAAGAGACCGCTTTGTCTACCAGCAGTTTGCTGTCTTCAGACAGGTCGATGGCCACTAGAATGTGTTGATAGCTCATACCGAATCCTCTTATTTCGCTCGCCTAAAGTTAGATTAGCACCTCGCTGGTCAATTTTTTGCCAAGGTGATCTCATATCCACATTCACCATACAAAGTGTTATTGTGGCTAGCATGATATAGTCAGTTTAAGTTCATAGACTTAGTAGGAGTGCGAAATGCTGTCACAAGCGATGGTCGAGCAATTGAATGAGCAAATTAATCTCGAATTCTTTTCATCCAATCTATACTTACAAATGAGTGCTTGGTGTGAGGACAAAGGCTTTGAAGGCGCGGCCGAATTTTTACGCAAACACGCCGTTGAAGAGATGGAGCACATGCAGCGTTTATTCACGTATGTGAGTGAAACGGGGGCAATGCCGATTCTAGGTGCGATTGATGCACCAAAACATGAATTTGAGAGCCTAGGTGAAGTCTTTCGCGAGACCTATGAACATGAGCAAATGATTACGCAAAAAATCAACAAATTGGCTCACGTTGCGTTTACTTCTCAAGATTACTCAACATTCAACTTCTTGCAGTGGTACGTTGCAGAGCAGCACGAAGAAGAGAAGTTGTTTAAAGGGATTTTAGACAAGCTAGAACTGGTTGGTGAAGATGGTAAGGCGCTGTTCTTCATCGACAAAGACCTAGCTGCTTTAGCAAAAGAAGGTTCATCTTCTATTATGGATACCGCCGCTGAATAATTGTCAGCGAAAGATGCTCTGATGGGATCGTCTTTTCTTCGGTAACCTATGAAGATGTAGGGAGGAAAAGATGATCAATGCAGACACCATTCTATTCACGTTGATGCTTGTAACGGCGGTGAACATGGCCCGTTACCTCACTGCACTGCGTTCTCTGATATACATCATGCGCGAGGCGCATCCTCTTTTGTACCAGCAAGTCGACGGCAACGGTTTCTTTACCACGCACGGCAATATGGCCAAGCAGGTCCGCCTGTTCCATTACATCAAAAGCAAAGAGTATCACCATCATCACGATGAAGTGTTCACGGGCAAATGCGATCGCGTCAGAGAGCTGTTCATACTCACCACCTCATTGCTCGCGGTGACCTTACTGGCAGCGTTTATTCTTTGATGATCGGCGCCTTTAAATTGGCAAGGTAGGCAATAGCCGTTAAAATAGCCACCTATTGCGAAGGATGTGCTCAGTGCACATCCTTTTTTATTGAATCATGACAGAGTTAGTAACCACCATGGCAGAGAAGTTTGATGTAGTAGTGATTGGCGCCGGTGCGGCGGGCCTGATGTGTGCCGCCCAAGCAGGAGAGCGGGGCCGTCGCGTGTTAGTGCTGGATCATGCCAAGAAACCGGGCCGAAAAATCCTCATCGCTGGGGGCGGCCGCTGCAACTTTACCAACTACGATGTGTCTGCCAAACACTACCTGTCACGCAACCCGCATTTTGTTAAATCGGCCTTGGCACAGTACACCAACTGGGACTTTATCTCGATGATCTACAAATACGGCATCGAGTTTGAAGAGCGCGATCATGGTCAGCTGTTTTGTGTCGGTGACTATGACTCCAAAGACATCGTTAAAATGCTTCTCGCCGAGTGCGATAAACCGAGCATCCAATTTCGCTACCAGCAAGCCGTTGACAACATCGAGCAGCAAGCCAATGGCTTTTCTCTGACGACCAATGGTCATGCGATTGAGTGCGAATCCCTCGTCATCGCCACCGGCGGTCTGTCGATGCCCAAGCTTGGCGCAACCCCCTTTGGTTACAAAGTGGCAGAGCAGTTCGGCCTTGAGGTCCTTCCAACCAGTGCGGCCTTGGTGCCGTTTACGCTGCATAAAGAGGACAAAGACGATTTTTCTGAACTGTCAGGGATTGCGATTCCGGTTGAAATCACCGCTAAAAACAACACCAAATTCAAAGAGGCGCTGCTGTTTACCCACCGTGGCCTGTCTGGCCCGTCGGTATTGCAAATCTCCTCCTACTGGACCCCAGGCGAAGCGGTTGAAGTGAATCTGGTGCCCGATGTTGATGTGCAGGCCTTGCTAACGCGTTCATTGGAAAAACACCCTAATCAAACCTTGAAAAACACCTTAGCGAAAGTGCTCCCCAAGCGACTGGTTGAAGTGCTGATCGAGCGCAAAACCCTCGAAGACAAACCGCTAAAGCAATTTAGCTGCAAGGCACTGGAAGACGTGGCTAACACGCTTGAGCATTGGAGCATTGCCCCCAATGGGACAGAAGGTTACCGCACCGCCGAGGTCACCCTAGGCGGCGTCAATACCGATCACTTATCGTCGAAAACCATGGAGTGCAAAGCGATCAAAGGTCTCTACTTTATCGGTGAAGTCGTCGACGTCACCGGCTGGCTAGGAGGCTACAATTTCCAGTGGTGCTGGAGCTCCGGTTATGTAGCGGGGCAGTGGGTTTAATCTCGCGCCCATTGCGTTTTCTTTTTCCACTTCACCTGTTGAATAACGAGCCCAGCAATGATCAACACAAGGCCGATGAGAGTGCTTGGGTGAATGGCTTCGCCGATGATGGTCGCCAGTAAGATCAAAGAGATAAATGGCGAGGCGAAGATGAGGTTACTGATTCTCGCGGTATTGTGAGTGGATTTTAAGGCGCTGAGCCACAAGGCGAAGGTGACGCCCATTTCAAACAGTCCGACATAGCTGACCGCCAGCCAACCTTGAGGAGAAATGGCGGCAAAGCTAGCTCCTTCCCACCACGTCAGCCCAAGAGCGAAAGGGATCGCGACGAGAAAACCGAGCAACACGCTGACCACAGGGTCGGCTTTGTTTTTGGTGTTTAAGATCCAATATCCTGCCCACAGCAGCGTTGAGAGCAACGCAAGCCCAACCCCTAGCGGGCTATCAAAATCGAGCGCCAATACGTTGCCTTTGGTGGCGATAACAATGACGCCGAGGTAGCTCAAACAGCACGCGACCCAATCTTGCTTGCGGATGGCTTGACCTAAAAACACCGCCGCCATTAGGGTGAGGGTGATTGCCCAGCTGTAGTTAATCGCCTGCGCTTGTGAGGCAGGCAGGAGATCGTAGGCTTTAAACAAAATGATGTAATACGCCAGCGGGTTGATGATCCCCAGTAATAAGTAATAGCCCGGATTGGCGGTCAAGGTGGTCACCAGCGTATTGAGCTTGCCTTGCACGGCGCAGATGAGGGTTAAGGCGAGGGCAGAGACGATACTGGCGACCGTCAACATCTGGATCGGAGTAAACTCAGCTAAGGTTAATTTAAACGCGGTGGCTACTGTCGACCAGAGCAAAACAGCAGACAAACCAAAGCCCAGCGCTCGGCGCTCATTCATAGTAAGCCTAAAAAACGGTGAAGTGATGCGCTAGTCTAACGGTAGGCCAATTGCCCTACAAACTGGACATTTATCCAGTGGTGAAATACCATCAAATGACTTGAATTTGATGAATGTACGCCGCTCATGCAATGGATTTTTGATAACGCTTCTCTTCTTATCACCGCGGCTGGCAGCGCCGTCACCAGTGGCGTCGTCGTCGGTTGGTGGGTCTCCCAGAAAATGCGTCTGCAACAGCAATTGCTCAGCGCCAAGCTTGATACTCAGCAACAACTCTCCCAGGGTGAAATCACCCAGTTAAAAAACGCCTTAGCGGAGGCCGAGCAAGAGCTGGAAGCGTTGGATGCAGCGCGGGACAAAGCGGCATTTGAGCTCAAGCAGTCTCACGGCAAGTTGATGGCGGTGCTAGAGAAACTGCGTTACTTTGACAGCGTTAAGCAAGAGCGTCAGCAATACCTCGACGAACTTGGACTGATGCGAGATGAAAAGGCGCAGCTCGAAGCGACCTTGAGAGAGCAAGAAGCTCGTCATGAGCAGATCACCCAAGCTAATCAAGAGAAACTCGCCCTGCTCGAGAAAGCCGAAGAGCGGCTAAAACAGCAGTTTGAACACCTCGCCAGTCAGCTGTTTGATGAGAAAACGGCGCGCGTTGATCAGCAAAATAAACAGAGTTTGGATGCCTTACTGTCGCCGCTCAAAGAGCAGTTGGAAGGGTTTCGCAAGCAAGTCAATGACAGCTTTACTGTGGAAGCCAAAGAGCGCCACACCTTAGTGCATGAGCTGAAGAACTTGCAGCGCCTTAACGAGCAGATGGCCAAGGAGGCGCTCAACCTGACCCAAGCGCTCAAAGGTGACAACAAGCAGCAAGGCAACTGGGGTGAGGTGGTACTGGCGAGAGTATTGGCTGAGTCGGGCCTAAGGGAAGGGCATGAGTATCACACCCAAGTGAATCTACAAAATGAGGCGGGCAAGCGTTATCAGCCAGATGTGGTTGTGCATCTACCTAATGATAAGCAGGTGGTGATTGACGCCAAAATGGCGCTGGTCGCCTATGAGCGCTACTTCAATGCCGAGACCGATCAGCAGCGTGACAAGGCATTAGGTGAGCACTTACTCGCCATTCGCAGCCACATCAAAGGGCTTTCACACAAGGATTATCATCAACTCAAAGGCATTCAGAGCTTGGATTATGTGTTGATGTTTATCCCCGTCGAGCCTGCATTCCAAGTGGCGATTTCCTCGGACCCTAGCTTGGTCAAAGATGCGATGGAGCACAATATCATTCTCGTCAGTCCGACCACTTTGCTGGTGGCACTGCGCACCATCGATAACTTGTGGCGCAACGAAAGACAGAGCCAAAACGCGAAAATCATCGCGCAGCGAGCCAGTAAGCTCTACGACAAATTGCGCCTATTCGTTGATGATATGGAGAGCCTCGGCGGCGCCTTAGATAAGGCCAATCAAAACTACCAAGGTGCCATGAATAAACTGGTGACTGGGCGCGGCAACGTGATTCGACAAGCGGAGAGCTTTAAGCAATTAGGGGTGGAGGTCAAACGACCAATCTCGATGAATTTGGTGGAACTGGCGGAGCAAGAAACGCTGCCAGAATCACAGCTTAGCGGTGAAAATGACCACTTACTAGAAAGACATCCGGCTGAGGATAAAGTAAACTAATCGCCCGCAGTGCTTTGGCCGTATTGAATAGAGAGCACTGTTAAAAGAGGAATCATAATGACGGATATTAGTGTGCAATCGACGACAGCTCTAGAATCTCAGCAAGACGCAGAAACGACCCACTTCGGTTTTACCACGGTAGCGAAAGAGGAAAAAGTCACCAAGGTAGCGGAAGTGTTTCACTCAGTGGCCGCCAAATACGACATTATGAATGACCTGATGTCGGGAGGCATTCACCGATTGTGGAAGCGCTTTACCATCGATTGCAGCGGTGCCCGTCCTGGACAACGCATTCTTGATTTAGGGGGGGGCACAGGCGATTTGACGGCGAAGTTCTCTCGTATTGTTGGCGACAAAGGCCACGTCGTACTCGCTGACATCAACAATTCGATGCTCAATGTTGGGCGTGACAAACTGCGCGATATCGGCATTGTAGGCAATGTGCACTATGTTCAAGCGAACGCTGAAGAGCTGCCGTTTCCCGATGACTACTTTGACGCGATTACGATCAGCTTCTGTCTGCGTAACGTAACCGATAAAGACAAAGCGCTGCGCTCGATGTACCGCGTATTGAAACCCGGCGGTCGCCTGTTGGTGCTGGAGTTTTCCAAACCTGTCTTTGACCCACTGTCTAAAGTCTACGATGCGTATTCGTTCCACTTGCTGCCGAAAATGGGTGAGCTGGTGGCCAATGATGCAGAAAGCTACCGCTACTTGGCGGAATCCATTCGTATGCACCCTGACCAAGAGACGTTGCAAGGGATGATGGATGACGCGGGCTTTGAAAATACGCGTTACTACAACCTAACGGGCGGCATTGTGGCCTTACACCGCGGCTACAAGTTCTAAAGGAGCCGAGCATGCCTTTTGAGCCTATGATGACGGCGGTCATCGAAACGTCACTCAATACTCTCATTCAAGATGATCCTGATCTGGTGCGTCGACTGGCGCGACTCAAAGGTCAGGTCATTCAAGTGCATCTCAAAGAGTTCGATAAGCGCTTAACCTTCGTTTTCAGTCAACAAGTCGATGTGTTAGCCCACTACGAAGGCACACCCGATTGCACCTTATCCCTCAATGTGTCGGTATTACCTGAGCTGAAAGATCAATCCAATATCACCAAACTCATCAAGCAGGATAAGTTGGATCTGGATGGCGACATCCAACTGGCGCAGAGCTTTTCGCAATTGATCACCCAATGCAAACCCGATATTGAAGAGTGGATCTCGCGTGTCACCGGAGACGTTGTGGCGCACACCTTAGTGCAAGGCGTGACGCAGATTGGCCAGTTCGCCCGCACTCAGCTTCGTCACCAGCAAGATTACCTTGCGCAAGTGGTCACCGAAGAGTGGCGTTTGGCGCCGCCGCCGTTAGAAGTGGCGCATTTCTGCGATCAAGTGGATGAGATCAAGAGCCAAGCGGCGCGAGTGGAAGCGAAATTGAATCAACTACTGGAGCGAGTATGACGTTAGCGGAGCTAAAACGCCTCTACCGCATCATCAAGGTGCAGCTCGAATATGGATTGGATGAGCTGGCGCCCAATCATCAACTCGCCAAAGCGCCGTTATTGGCACGAAAGGGTCTGTTTTGGATTCGTAATCAGCATCCGGACAAAACCTTAGGCGAGAGACTGCGTCTCGCACTGCAAGAACTTGGACCGGTGTGGATCAAGTTTGGCCAGATGATGTCTACTCGGCGCGATCTATTTCCTCCTCATATCGCCGATCCGCTTGCCCTGTTGCAAGATCAAGTGTCGCCCTTTGACGGCCAACTGGCTAAGCAGACCATCGAACAGGCATTGGGCGGTCCAATCGAAACCTGGTTTGACGAGTTTGATATTGAGCCGCTGGCGTCGGCGTCGATTGCACAGGTGCACACGGCGAAACTCAAGTCGACGCAACAAGAAGTGGTGTTAAAAGTCATTCGGCCCGATATTCGACCGGTGATTGATGCCGATCTTAAACTCATGTACCGCATGGCGCGCATTGTCGCCAAGATGCTGCCAGAGGCAAGACGCCTCAAACCCGTCGAGGTGGTGCGCGAGTACGAGAAAACCTTGCTCGATGAGCTGGACTTGCGCCGAGAAGCGGCGAATGCCATCCAGCTGAGACGTAACTTCGACAACAGTGAATCGCTGTACGTGCCTGAAGTCTTTACTGATTTCAGTA
This sequence comes from Vibrio sp. R12-SW3-ISO1, assembly GCF_059834005.1. Lineage (NCBI taxonomy): Bacteria > Pseudomonadati > Pseudomonadota > Gammaproteobacteria > Vibrionales > Vibrionaceae > Vibrio > Vibrio sp. R12-SW3-ISO1. The sequence goes on along the minus strand of NZ_JCBDGK010000002.1, from coordinate 58,241 downwards.
ATAAAACTGTCATGGTTTCTGAGCGAATATATGGCATCCAAGTGTCGGACATCGAGGGCTTGGTCGCCAATGGCACCAACATGAAGCTGCTGGCCGAGCGTGGAGTCAGCGTGTTTTTCACTCAGGTCTTCCGCGACAGTTTTTTCCACGCGGACATGCATCCGGGGAATGTCTTTGTCGAACGTGAGCACCCAGAGAATCCGCGTTGGATCGGGTTAGATTGTGGCATCGTTGGCACACTCAATAGCGAAGACAAACGCTATCTTGCGGAAAACTTTCTGGCGTTTTTCAATCGAGATTATCGCCGCGTTGCCGAATTGCATGTCGAGTCGGGATGGGTTCCACGTGAAACCAATATTGATGAGTTTGAATTTGCCATTCGCATCGTGTGTGAACCGATTTTCGCCAAACCACTGTGCGAAATCTCGTTTGGTCATGTGTTGTTGAACCTATTTAACACCGCAAGACGCTTCCATATGGAAGTGCAACCTCAGTTGGTGTTGTTGCAAAAGACGCTACTGTATGTCGAAGGACTTGGCCGTCAACTCTACCCTCAGTTGGATCTGTGGGAGACGGCCAAGCCGTTCCTCGAAGAGTGGATGATGAACCAAGTCGGGCCAAAAGCGGTGATCAATGCGGTAAAAGATCGCGCGCCGTTCTGGGCGGAAAAGCTGCCTGAGTTGCCAGAGCTTCTCTACGACAGCCTGCGCCAAGGCAAGATGATGAATCAGCGTATCGATCAACTCTATCAAGGGTATCGTCAGTCGAAGCGTCAGCAAGCGACAGGGAAATTTTTGTTTGGTGTTGGCGCAACATTAGTCGTATGCTCGGCAATATTGGTCAACACTCCGTATGAGCAACTGTCTATGGTCAGCGCCTTAGGTGGCGTCACATTTTGGTTGCTTAGTTGGCGAGCTTACCGTCGTTAGGCGGTAGACTTAAGAATTCAACAGTTAGACCCGAGGTAAAAAGAATGGGTGGTATTAGTATTTGGCAACTGCTTATCATTGCTGTGATTGTGGTACTTCTATTTGGTACGAAGAAACTGCGTGGCATTGGTGGCGATTTAGGTAGTGCGGTAAAAGGCTTTAAGAAAGCGATGAATGACGAAGAGCCTGCAAAGAAAGACGCCGACTTTGAGCCAAAAAACATCGAGCAACAGCAGAAAACAGACGCCACTGCTGACACTAAAAAAGACAAAGAGCAGGCATAACTCGTGTTTGATATCGGTTTCTGGGAACTGGTATTGATCTCTGTGGTGGGGTTGGTGGTTCTCGGCCCTGAGCGATTGCCGCATGCGATTCGCAGTGTCACTCGCTTTGTCGGTGCGGCCAAGAACATGGCGAACAGCGTCAAAGACGAATTGTCCCATGAGCTCAAGGTACAAGAGCTGCAAGAGAATTTGCGTAAAGCTGAGCAGATGGGCATGGAAGATCTCTCGCCAGAGTTGAAATCTTCCGTTGACCAGTTAAAGCAAGCCGCGCAAGACGTGCAGCGCCCTTATGCCAAGAAAAGCGACGAGCCTGCCAAGACTGAGCCCTGTGAAGAGGTAGCGTCACAAGGGCCTTCTTCCGACGCCACTGAGTCTTTGCATGTCGCCCCGGCTACAACAGATAAAAAGCCTGAGTAGTTCACCACTCTGATTATTGAGGGGCAGCCAATCGCTGCTCCTTTTGATTCCCAATAGTTGAGGTCTTCATGTCTTCTGTTGAGCAGACACAACCTTTGATTAGCCACCTTCTCGAACTGAGAAACCGCTTGCTGCGCGCACTCGTGGCGGTATTGGTGGTGTTTGTTGGTTTGATTTACTTTGCCAACGACATTTACGAATTTGTCTCAGCGCCTTTGGTGGAGCGCCTGCCTGAAGGGGCGACGATGATCGCCACCGATGTGGCGTCGCCGTTTTTTACTCCGCTCAAACTCACCCTAATTGCATCCATCTTTATTGCGGTGCCTTTCATCTTGTACCAAGTGTGGGCGTTTGTGGCGCCGGGTCTTTACAAGCATGAACGTCGATTGATCATGCCGCTGATGTTCTCCAGCTCACTGCTGTTTTACTGTGGTGTGGCGTTCGCCTATTTCGTCGTGTTCCCGTTAGTGTTTGGCTTCTTTACTGCGATTTCACTCGGTGGCGTTGAGTTTGCGACAGATATTTCCAGCTATCTGGATTTCGTGTTAGCTCTCTTCCTGGCTTTTGGTATCGCCTTTGAAGTGCCAGTGGCGATCATCTTACTGTGTTGGACGGGCGCGACCAATCCTAAAAGCCTCAGCGAGAAGCGCCCGTATATTGTGGTCGGCGCGTTTGTGGTGGGAATGATGCTGACACCGCCAGACATGATTTCTCAGACCTTGCTTGCTATACCCATGTGTTTGTTGTTTGAAGTCGGCCTGTTTTTCGCCCGTTTTTATGTGCGAAAAGAGGATGAACAGAGCGAGTAGTCGCTGATATAAAAAAGGCTTGCCGATGGGCAAGCCTTTTTTATCGAGTCCAATATCTTGGCACTAAAGAGTTGAGGGGAACACGCGTTGCTCGCTATAGCCTAAACAAGGCCTTAGCATTGTCGGTAGTAATCGCGTCTACTTCCTCGACGGAGATTTCTCGAAGGCTAGCAATGCGCTGCGCAACCAAATGGGTGTAGGCAGGCTCATTGCGCTTACCGCGATGAGGCACAGGTGCGAGGTAAGGGCAGTCGGTTTCCAGAATCACTTTACTCATATCCAAATGTGGGATGACGTTATCCATCCCGCCATTTTTAAAGGTGGAGACGCCACCAAGGCCAAGGTGAAAACCCAACTCATTAATTGCCTTGGCTTCCTCGAGACTGCCGCCAAAACAGTGAAAAACCCCGCTGAGGGACCCGTCTTGCTCTTTTTCAAGCAGAGTGAGGGTCTCTTCAATGGAGTCACGGGTGTGGATCACCACCGGTAGATCCATTGCTTTGGCCCATTGCAGTTGCGTGACAAACGCGTGTTCTTGTTCGGCGCGATAGGTTTTGTCCCAATAGAGATCGATGCCAATTTCGCCCACGGCAATGAACGCATGTTGACTAAACCAGGCATGAATTTGCGCAAGGGTATGCTCAACATTGCCATCGACGTAGCAAGGGTGGAGCCCCATCATCGAGCGGCACACATCGGGAAACTGACGCTCCGTGGCCAACATAGGGCTAATAGACTCAAGGTCGATGTTAGGTAATAAAATGCGGTCTATGCCTTGTTCCAATGCGCGGGCCACCACGGCGTCGCGATCGCCATCAAACTCACTGGCGTAGATATGGGCATGGGTGTCGATCATGGGATGTGTCTCTGGATAAAACGTCAATGGAGCCAGTATACCTGTCTGAGTAGAAGATGCAGCAAATGGCGCCAATCTGCCTAGGTCGTATTTTGCGTGATTTTTTCGCCTTGTTGGCTGGTGCAAGAGAGCGGGAGTGATATGATGCGACACAAGCACTTTCACCACACAAGGAGAATCGAGTGTCAGTTTCTATCCAAGGTCAGTTTCCTGGCCGTCGCATGCGTCGTATGCGTAAGCATGATTTCAGTCGTCGCCTTATGGCAGAAAATCAACTCTCAGTGAATGATCTGATTTATCCCATGTTTATTCTGATGGGCAAAGATCGCCGAGAAACTGTCGATTCGATGCCGGGTATTGAGCGTCTTTCCATTGATTTAATGTTGGAAGAGGCGCAATACCTCGCGCAGCTTGGTGTTCCTGCCATTGCGCTGTTCCCTGTGGTTAACCAAGATGCCAAAAGCCTGTGTGCGGCAGAGGCGTACAACCCAGAGGGCTTAGTTCAGCGTGCCGTTCGTTCGCTCAAAGAGCATGTGCCAGAGATGGGGGTGATCACCGATGTGGCGCTCGACCCGTTCACCACCCACGGTCAAGATGGCATCATCGATGACGAAGGTTACGTACTCAATGATGAAACCACTAAGGTATTGGTCAAGCAGGCACTATCGCACGCCGAAGCAGGGGCGGATGTGGTCGCGCCTTCTGACATGATGGATGGCCGCATTGGCGCGATTCGTGAAGCGCTAGAGCAAGCGGGCCACATCAATACCCAAATCATGGCCTATTCGGCGAAATACGCCTCTTGTTACTACGGCCCGTTCCGCGATGCGGTCGGCTCGGCGAGTAACCTTAAAGGCGGCAACAAAAAGAACTACCAAATGGATCCGGCCAACAGTGATGAAGCCATTCATGAAGTGGCGATGGACATCAACGAAGGCGCCGATATGGTGATGGTGAAGCCGGGCATGCCGTATCTGGATGTGGTTCGCCGTGTGAAATCTGAGCTGCAAGTACCGACGTTTGCTTATCAAGTTTCCGGTGAATACGCGATGCACAAAGCCGCGTTTGCCAATGGCTGGCTTAAAGAGCGCGACACTGTGATGGAATCCCTACTGTGCTTTAAACGGGCGGGGGCCGATGGGATTTTGACCTACTTTGCTAAAGATGTGGCGCAATGGTTGGCGCAGGAGCAGGCGCAAGCGGCGACGTTTTTAAAGCAAGAGTAAGCGAAGCGACAATACTGAGGTCGGCGCATGCCGGCCTTTTTCTTTTTCACCAAACCCAGAGAAGAGATCGCAATGAGTGTGCAGTATCGAGAAGGCACGTTAGAAGAGTGTGTCGAGGTGGTCAACCAAATCAATGAATTTGCTCAAAAGGAAACGGTTGAGAGCTTGGCGGCGAGATTGAAAGGGCGCCGTTACTTGATTCAAGTGGCCCAAGAAGGGGAGCAGTTGCTCGGTTTCAAAATTGGCTACGAGCTCGATGCTGAGACATTCTACAGCTGGTTTGGCGGCGTATCGCCGTTAGCGCGCAATAAAGGCGTGGCGCAAACGCTGCTCGACGTACAAGAGGCGTGGGTGGCGAAGCAGGGCTATCTGCGCTTGAAAGTGAAATCTCGCAACCAATTTCCAGCCATGCTGAGATTGCTATTGCGCAATGGCTATCTGATCGAACACTTTGAAGAAAAAGCACCATTAATCGAGTCGCGCATTCATTTTGTAAAGACGATGTGAGTGGTCATAAAAATTAAATGAGATTTTTTCTCATTTAACTATTGACGGAATAAATGAGAATGGTTATTGTTTATCTCGTCTTAGGGAATGAGAGAAGTTCACAAGGACGTGGTAGAACCGGATTCGATATGGAAAAGGTGATGCCAGACTCTAACGAACTTGCACACGTTTCTTTTGACACGACATTGCTCACATTGCTTCCAGTGTAATTTATAGCTTTACGGCAAAGTGTGATTCGCATGAACATGCTTTGACCTTTTCTGCTAGGCGACATCCTCACGATGTCGCTTTTTTTATGCCTGCTATTTGAGGTGAATAAAAGGACACCAGGTGTCTTTTCCACAGTTGAAGATCTCTAAAAGATCGATCTTTGTATGATCGATCTTGGTTATTTTTATTGTATTACAATGGGTTAAGATCTTGTTTGGCATCATTTTGTCAAATTTTACATCGCAGTGGAAAATAGTATAAACAGACTTATCCACAGCGTGAGCAAGAGAAGAGGCGATCACCAACACGCTGTGTGATCGCGATTCCTCGACAGAACATGGATTCACTGCTTGAGTCATGGCATCCTAAGCAGAAATTTGGACAGGCAGATAACAAACTATGGCTCGTATCCCAGACAACCCTTTGATCTTAATTGATGGCTCTTCTTACCTTTATCGCGCATTTCATGCTTACCCAGGCACGATGAGCAACGGGGAGATCCCAACCAACGCCGTTTATGGTGTGGTGAACATGCTGCGCAGTATGATGCGTCAATTTGCCAGTGATCGTATCGCGGTGGTCTTTGATGCGAAAGGCAAAACGTTTCGCGATGATCTGTACGCCGATTACAAGGCCAATCGTCCGCCTATGCCGGATGATCTGCGTTGCCAAATCGAGCCTTTGCACAATGTGATTCGTGCTATGGGGCTTCCTTTAATTTGTGTGCCGGGCGTGGAAGCCGATGACGTGATCGGTACGCTGGCGCATCAAGCGTCTCAAGCAGGTATGCCGGTGTTGATCAGCACCGGTGATAAAGACATGGCTCAGCTGGTGGATGACAACGTGACCCTCATCAACACCATGACTAACGTGGTGATGGACAGAGAAGGGGTGGTCGAGAAGTTCGGAATTGGCCCTGAGCTGATTATCGACTACCTCGCGTTGATGGGCGATAAAGTCGATAACATTCCTGGTGTCCCTGGCGTGGGTGACAAAACCGCGACAGCTTTGCTACAAGGCATTGGTGGTTTAGACAAGCTGTACCAACAGTTGGATGACATTGCCGCGCTCGGTTTCCGTGGCTCGAAAACCATGGCGAAAAAGCTGCTAGATAACAAAGACAATGCCTACCTTTCCTACGAGCTGGCGACGATTAAGCTCGACGTTGAGCTCGAAGAGAGTTTAGACGCGTTGGTGAAGTCTGTGCCGAATAAGGATGAGCTGGTCAAACTCTATGGAGAACTGGCGTTTAAATCTTGGCTCAATGAGCTGCTCGAAGGCGGCACGGGCGTAGTGGAAGCGAATGAGAAATCCGGGCAACGTGAAGTTAGCTCGTCAGCCAAAGCGCCGGAGCTCAATGTCGCCGCGGCGAGTATCGATCGCAGTCAGTATGAAACCATTTTGGATGAAGCGCAGTTCGCTAAGTGGTTAGACGCTCTACGCGAAGCCAAGGTGTTTGCGTTCGATACGGAAACCGACAGCCTCGATTACATGGTGGCGAATTTAGTGGGTGTCTCTTTTGCGACCGAAGAAGGTGTCGCGGCGTATGTGCCTGTCGCACATGATTATCTTGATGCGCCGGCTCAGCTTGACCGAGATTGGGTACTCGCTCAGCTCAAGCCTTTACTCGAAGATGAATCGCAAGCCAAAGTTGGCCAAAACTTAAAATACGATGCGAGTGTGTTGGCGCGTTATGGCATCGACATGAAAGGCATCAAACATGACACCATGTTGGCGTCTTATGTCTACAACAGTGTCGGCGGTAAGCATGACATGGACAGCCTCGCGCTGCGCTTTTTGCAACACAGCTGCATCTCGTTTGAGCAGATCGCGGGTAAAGGCAAAAAGCAGCTGACGTTTAACCAAATTGAATTGGACCAAGCGGCGCCTTATGCCGCAGAAGATGCGGATGTCACCTTGCGTCTGCACAATCGCTTGATGGAAAACATCGAGCAAGACGACAAGCTAAAGTCCGTCTATGAAACCATCGAGATGCCGCTCGTGCCTGTCCTATCGCGGATTGAGCGCACCGGTGTCTTGATTGATGACATGAAGCTGGCTGCGCAATCTCAAGAGATCGCAAAGCGTCTTGATGAGCTTGAACAAAAAGCCTACGAGGTGGCAGAGCAAGAGTTCAATATGAACTCACCTAAACAGCTGCAAGCGATTCTGTTTGAGAAAATGGGATTACCTGTAGTGAAGAAGACACCATCAGGTACACCATCGACCAACGAAGAGGTGTTGCAAGAGCTCGCGCTCGATTATCCACTGCCGAAGCTAATCTTAGAGTATCGCGGTTTGGCGAAGCTTAAATCGACCTACACCGATAAGCTGCCTAAGATGATCAATCCTGAAACGGGCCGAGTACACACCTCGTACCATCAAGCTGTCACGGCGACAGGGCGTTTGTCTTCAACCGATCCAAACTTACAAAACATCCCGATTCGTAACGAAGAGGGACGCCGTATTCGTCAAGCGTTCGTCGCGCCGCACGGCTACAAAATCATGGCGGTCGACTACTCGCAAATTGAACTGCGCATTATGGCGCACTTGTCAGGCGATAAAGCGTTACTTGATGCCTTCCAACAAGGTAAAGATATCCACGCTGCGACCGCCGCTGAAATTATTGGCGTCGATATCGAGCAAGTGACCAGTGAGCAGCGTCGCCGAGCGAAAGCCGTCAACTTTGGCCTGATCTATGGGATGAGTGCATTTGGTTTGGCCAAGCAGCTAGGGATCCCTCGTGGTGAAGCGCAGCAATACATGGATACCTATTTCGAGCGCTACCCAGGCGTTATGCAGTATATGGAAGACACGCGCAGCACAGCGGCTGAGCTAGGTTATGTGGAAACCTTGTTTGGTCGACGCTTGCACCTTCCTGAGATCACATCACGCAACGGTATGCGCCGAAAAGCAGCAGAGCGTGCCGCGATCAATGCACCAATGCAGGGCACGGCCGCCGACATCATCAAGAAAGCGATGCTGGTTGTTGATGAGTGGATCCAAAACGAAGGCCAAGGCCGAGTGAAATTATTGATGCAAGTGCATGATGAACTGGTGTTTGAGGTCGAAGAGTCATCGTTAGCCGAAATTGAAAGTAAAGTACAAGAATTGATGGAATCGGCTGCACAATTGGATGTCCCTCTGATCGCCGAAGTGGGGCATGGTGACAACTGGGATCAGGCACACTAAGCATAATTTGCACTAAATTGGTGAAATAAGTTGAGTCAGCGCACAAACGCTGACTTTTTTTTGCCTCTAAATAAGATCCGGCCTAGCCATATCAAATGTTGCTTAATAAAACTTTAATGAAAAAAAATTACAAAAAAGGTTTCACTTTCTGACCAATTGTTGTACATTAAGAGGCGTAGGGTACAGAGGTAAGATGTTCTATCTTTCAGACCTTTTGTTTCACGTTATTGGATTAGGCTGATTCAGCCGCCCCAGTCAGTTTTTGACTGGGGCGTTTTTTATTGTGCGAAAGAAAAGTCCAAACAATTCAGCACCCTGCCTAAAAGCACGCCTTATTCGCTATTCCGTTCACTTGGCTTATCGCCTGTCAGCTGATTTCATTCGTTTTGTTTTCTTTTCATCAAATGTAGCAAAACACCAATCACACTTTGGTTATTTTGACTCAGAAATCATGTGTGTAGGTGTGCATATTTTTCGTTGTTTTTGTTCTTAAGTGATTGTAATTACGAGGATAGTTGGTGTTTTATTTGCGCTGTGACTTCAGTAGTAGGGCGATTGCATTTTAGCGGGCTTGGCTTATGCTAGGAGCATAATAATTATTACCAGTTATTTCTCTCCCGTTTCCCCGCCAGGATGGTGGGGATTTTTGTTTCTGGCGTTAGGGTTTTTATTGTTTCGCTGGCAAACGAATTGCACCTCACGTTCAGCGCTTCTATTCAGACAGAAAAAAGGCCCTATCGATGGATAGAGCCTGTTCATTGGATATGTGATTGGATATGAGTGGGATGAACGCTTTAGGCGTTTGGATCTGACGGTTGTTCGTCGGCTGACTCGTCAGCGGAGGTCGCTTCCTGTTCTGCGAGCACCTCAAGCGCACTCTCGGCAAAGGCTGGGGCAAACCACTCATCGAGTTTATTGCGCAGCACATCGACGCCCAGTCCTTTCAATGAGGAGAAGGCGGCGACGCTGACATCACCACCAAAGCCAAGGGCGGCTTCGCGGATCTTCAATACGGCCGCTTTACGCGCGCCACTTTTCAGTTTGTCCGCTTTGGTCAACAAAACTTGTACTGGAATGCCGCAATCGACCGCCCAGTAGATCAGTTGCTGGTCGAGATCTTTCATCGGATGACGAATATCCATCAGTACCACTAACCCTTTCAAGCATTGACGCTTTTGCAGGTATTCACCAAGGGATTTCTGCCACTTTTTCTTCATCTCAAGTGGGACTTGGGCAAAGCCATAGCCCGGCAAGTCGACAATGTGACAACCGTCTGCAACCTTAAATAGGTTAATTAGCTGAGTACGGCCAGGTGTTTTACTCGTCTTCGCCAAGCTCTTTTGGTTGGTCAGTCGATTGAGCGAGCTGGACTTGCCCGCATTGGAACGTCCTGCGAACGCAACTTCGATGCCTTCATCTTCTGGCATATGACGAATATCAGGTGCACTGGTGATGAAATGCGTGTTTTGATAATGAATTTTTACGCTCACTGTTAACTCCATCTCGACTTTGTGTAGTCGATTGATTACTTTTTTGTGAAATTGTGTAAAATAACCGTGCTCGGCATAAGGTCGCCTATTGTACCATGAGTGGCAACGCAGAGTGGTACTGGAAGCTTGATAATTATAATGGAATGTCATGAAGAAATTAGCGCTAATCTTGAGTCTTTTAGCCAGCTGCTCTGTGTGGGCCCAAGGCAGCATCGAAGCTGGTAAAGCAAAATCTCAAACGTGTGTTGCCTGCCATGGTGCTGATGGCAACAGTCAACTCGCCATGTACCCGAAATTGGCAGGTCAGCATGCTAAATATATCGAAAAGCAGCTAAAAGACCTGAAACTGGGTATGACCAGCAATGGCCAGCAAGGCCGTATGGACCCTGTGATGAGTGGCATGGCGATGCCATTGTCAGAGCAGGACATGCAAGATCTTGCGGCGTACTACGCTTCTCTGCCTATTTCGCACAACACCACACCTGAAAATGTGGTGGAGAAAGGCAAAACCCTTTACACCGCTGGTGATGCAGAGCGCGGATTGACGGCGTGTATCGCATGTCACGGCCCGCGTGGTAACGGTACTGAACTGTCTGGATTCCCTAAGATCTCCGGTCAGCACGCCGATTACATTAAATCCCAATTACTAAAATTCCGTGACGGCACACGCGCCAATGACATGAATGCCATGATGCGTGATATTGCGAAAAAGTTAACGGATGATGATATCGAAACCCTATCCAAATACGTAGGCGGTCTGCACTGATCACCTCAGCCTGTTCGAGCATCGCAGTAGAGAAACAGCCCAAGCCGATCGGTTTGGGCTGTTTCGTTTGAGCTCGATCACACCCCGTTTTTCTACTCGATACGCCATCTCTCTATCTATGTTGTGAGACATTGGCTATATCGAATGACGCAATTCAGACGGACAACTCGCTAACCTAATGAAAAATAAAGAGTGGAAAACAAGAGCGAAAAAAAAGTGCAATAAAAGTCTGAGCCGGATTGTCTGAGCGAATCATTGGGGTAAAGTGAACACATCGGCAGGGCGCTGAATCAGGATGACAGACCAAGATGGTCTCCACGGATGCGAGTAACGGAAACTCGGCAGTTGATATGGAAAGGGTAGGCAGGATGCCTGCTGGATAAGGATGATCGACTTGTCTGATGGTTTAGACAGCGAAAGGGATCAGGCTCAGGATGAGCTCAGTGACGGGACGTCGCCAACGGAAAGCCAAAATTCACTCGGACAGTGAAAAACAACACCTTTTGCAGGGAAAGCACCAAAAACAAAAGGACATTTGATGCATTGATATCGATGCAACACAGTTTCGCCGTCAGGCATTTAGAAAGCGATAGGGTTCCTATCGCTTTTTTTATCTCTTCTACATCGCGACATATTCGCCATTTCTTTTCTTTCTCTCATAGAGAATATTTTCATCAATTGATGGGAATTTGTACAATAGCCCTCCACTCTAGGTCGAGTTTCTGGTATGTTTCGCATCCCTGTTTGAGGATGTCATTATGGAACCTTGTCCCCTTTGTCACAGTGTGGATACCCACGCGTATGTTTCTGATAAACGTCGTGACTATTTACAGTGCGCGCAGTGCCAGTTGGTGTTTGTACCGGCTTTGCAAAGGTTGGATGCGGCGACAGAAAAAGCCCACTATGATCAACATGAGAACTCGCCCAGCGATGTCGGTTACCGACGCTTTTTATCGCGCGTGGCTGACCCCATGTTACACAGAGTGGCGCCCCATTCTCACGGGTTAGATTTTGGTTGTGGCCCTGGCCCGACATTGTCATTGATGATGGAGGAGCAAGGACACACGATGAGTGTGTATGATCTTTACTATTATCCTGATGTGACGGTATTAGAGAGACAATACGACTTCATCACCTCCACCGAAGTGATCGAGCATTTGTATCAGCCCGACATCGTGTGGAAGCAATGGTTAAATTTGGTTAAGCCTGGTGGCTGGATAGGGTTGATGACGAAGATGGTCATCGATGTCGACGCGTTTGCAAACTGGCACTACAAGAACGATCCCACCCACGTGATCTTCTTTAGTCGTGCGACGTTTGCCTACTTGGCAGAGCGGGATCAGCTCGAGCTAGAATTTATTGGAAATGATGTAATTTTACTGAGGAAACCCCAGTAATGAGCCGTAGTAAAAAAGCCCGATCAGGTGGCAATGGTGACCTGATTGTCGTTCGTAATCGTACAGAGTCTGATGTTGAAGGACGCCTACGTAAGAAAGACAAAAAACGCAAAGGTCTAAAGACCGGTAACCGTAACTCAGAAGCCAAGCAAGCGAAGCAGCACACTTCGGGCGGCGCGCGTGACCCACGTTTGGGCAGCAAAAAGAAGATTCCGCTGATTGTGGATGCGCCGAAAAAGCAGACCAAAGCGCAGCGCCGTCTCAATGCGGAGCAAGAGCTGGAGATGCTGGAAAACGACGCGCAGTTGAACGTGTTGCTTGACCGTCTCGATAACGGTGAGAGTTTAGGTGCCGGCCTACAGAAATACGTCGATGAGAAGCTAGAGCGCATCGAAGTGCTGATGAAGCAACTTGGTCTCTACCAAGAAGACGACGAGATGGACGACGACGCAGAGCAAGAGAGTGAACCTGTTGTGCCTGCGAGTAAAAAGTCGAGCAAGAAATTGGCCACCGATGATGAACTTCTCTCGCAGTTCGAAGACTTGGATTTAAACCAATTTAAAGGATAACACGCCCAATGAATGTCACCTTGTTAGCCATCGCTGGTGGCGCTGTCATTCTCGGCCTCGCTTCTTACGCAGGGTACCTGTTGCTGCAACTGAAAAAGCAAAAGGCTTTGCAACTGCATCATCAAAAGCTGGCGATCGACAAGCGCAACGCGAATATCTTTGAGAGTGTCAGCACCTTGTGTTTAGCAGGCATTCAGGGCCAATGCGATTTATCAGAAATCAGCATTCGCCTCTACAACATTATGGATTACGTCCAAGGGGAATCGCGCGTCGACTTTGACAGTGAGTACCCAGCGACCTCTGAGCTTTACCATATTGTCAAAGAGATGGCTCGTGGTGACGAGCGTCAAGCCTTACCGAAAAAAGAACGCATGAAGCAAAACTTAGAGCGACACAAAGCAGAATCCCGTCTTGAAGACGCGATTGTGGCTGAGTTAACTCGTTTGCAAAAGCACGTTCAACCTTTGAATAACCAGATCAATATTCAGACGATCGGCTAATTCGCACCTCGATCACCCCAAAGTGGCAGTGATCGAGGTATCAAAACTGAGCATTGCTGCTCAAAATTCTTCGTGCCCCTCTACGGGTTGCTAACTTGTATGGCAAAATAGCGGGCCATAATAAGACGTCTCTTTTTTGCTAGAGCCAAGCTCAGTCATGGCCTATAGCCCAAACGGAATATCATCATGTCGCAGCCAGTTGTCGCCAGTCAGCAAATCGTGTGGGACCAAGCGGTTCTTGATAAGTACAACTATTCGGGTCCTCGCTACACCTCATACCCCACCGCGCTGGAGTTTCATGAGGCCTTTACCATCTCGGATTACGATATGGCGTGTACTGAGTACCCTCAGCGTCCTCTCTCGCTTTATATCCACATCCCGTTTTGTCATAAGCTTTGCTACTACTGCGGCTGCAACAAGGTCATTACCCGCCACTCGCACAAGGCCGATGAGTACTTGGATGTGCTGGAGCTTGAGATCCGCACTCGCGCGTCGTTACTCCATGAGCGCAAAGTCACCCAACTGCACTTTGGTGGCGGAACGCCAACCTTCTTAAGCAAGGAGCAAGTGAGCCGTTTGATGGCGATTTTGCGCGCCGAATTCTATTTCGACACTGACGCGGAAATCAGTATTGAGGTTGATCCACGCGAAATTGAGCTCGACATGCTGGATCACCTACGCAGCGAAGGCTTCAACCGCTTGAGTATCGGCGTACAAGACTTCAACAAAGAGGTTCAAAAGCTCGTCAATCGAGAGCAAGATGAAGAGTTCATCGTCGCCATGGTTGAGCGTGCCAAGCAATTGGGTTTCCGTTCTACCAACCTAGACTTGATTTATGGCTTGCCCAAGCAAACCCAAGCCTCGTTTGCTAAGACTCTTGAGCAAGTGTTAAAGATGCAGCCGGGGCGTTTGTCCGTCTTTAACTACGCCCACATGCCGAGCCTTTTTGCCGCGCAGCGTAAAATCAAAGATGACGATCTGCCTGCAGCACAAGAGAAGATGGCGATTTTGCAAGACACCATCGCCACTTTGACCAGTGCTGGCTATCAGTTCATTGGTATGGATCACTTTGCGCTACCAGATGATGAGCTTGCGGTGGCGCAGCGCCGCGGTGAGCTGCATCGCAACTTCCAAGGCTACACCACTCAAGGTGATTGTGACTTAGTCGGTTTTGGCGTGTCAGCCATCTCCATGATTGGTGACGCTTACGCGCAAAATCAGAAAGAGTTGAAAAAGTACTACGCACAAGTCAGTGGCCAGCGCCATGCCTTATGGAAAGGTGTGGTCCTTGATAGTGATGACTTACTTCGACGTGAAGTGATTAAGCAACTGATCTGTAATTTCTCTCTCGATATCCGCGCTATTGAGCAAGGCTTTAACGTCACGTTTGATGAGTACTTCAAGCAAGATTTGCAATTGCTGCAAACCTTCATCGATGATGGCTTGGTGGAGAAAGACGCCACCTCGATTCAGGTGACCCTGCGTGGTCGATTGCTGATCCGCAACATTTGCATGTGTTTTGACAAATACCTAAGAGCCAAAGCGCGTCAGCAGCAATTCTCACGGGTGATTTAAACGCTTCGACGGCAACGAGAGATAGTCTAGGGAGGCCCAGTTCGCCCTTGATAAGACAGACTATCAGTAGAGAGATAAGCGCGGCGTTATGTCGCGCTTTTGTTTATCTTGGAGCAGGGTAAGCATGGTCATTAAGGCGCAATATAAGTCGCTTGTGCCACCTCCCACAGTGCCTTAACCAATGGGTTATCCAACTGCGATCGTTTGCAGCACACACCGAGTTTAAACGGTTCAATCGACGCCACTTTTAAGCGCTGAATCTTCTCTTTGACTGGGCTGTTGTTGATCACCACATCCGGCGCAATCCCCACACCACAGCCTAACGCCACCATACTGACGATCGCTTCATGCCCCGAGACTTGCGCGTAGATATTGGGCTTAATCTTCATCGCTTTAAACCAGGCATTCGCCCGATCTCTTGCCGTTCCAGACTCTGGGACAATAAAGGGGATGTTGGCCCAATCCGGCTTGTCTTGGCCAAGCGAGTGGGCAAAGTGACTCACGCCGGTGGGCGCGATCACTGATAGAGGGATTTCGCTGATGGTTTCAAACTCGACTCGCGCTGGCAGTTGTTCGGGGAAGGCAGAAATCGCCACGTCCACGTCATCATTGATGATCTTGTCAATTGCTTGTGCAGGATCGCCAGTGGAGAGCTTGAATTCAATAAACGGATGTTGGAGACGAAATTCAGACAAGAGATCAGGCAGATGGCTGTAGCTTGCGGTCACAGAGCAAAAAAGACGGATCTCGCCGCGCAACTCCGCATCCTGTCCTTTGAGCTGCGCACGGTACGTCTGCCACTCGCCTTGAATTGACAGCGCAACCGGCAGCAGTTTTTTTGCCGCAGGGGTGAGCTCTACACTGCGGTTGTCTCGCACGAACAGCGTTTGACCGGTATCCGCCTCCAGTTTTTGAATTTGTCGACTGAGCGCTGATGGGCTGATGTGCATCGCGCTGGCGGTTTTGGCAAAGCTTTGGCTGTCGCACAAATGGATAAACAGCTGGAGACTTTTGATATTCATAAAACCGTTATTTCCTTGTTGCATTAATTGCAATTACTAATTGTGAATATATCACTTTAAGCAATTAAATACCTGCTTTAGTATGGACTCATTCGGTGCCAAGCCACCGACCGATACGGAAAAATTCTATAAAGGAGCGCCACATGGCTAACTATTTCAATACTTTGAACTTACGTGAGCAACTTGACCAATTGGGTCGTTGTCGTTTTATGGACCGCAGCGAATTCGCATCAGAAGCGGATTACCTAAAAGGAAAAAAAGTGGTCATCGTGGGTTGTGGTGCTCAAGGTCTTAACCAAGGCTTGAACATGCGTGATTCTGGTCTGGATGTGGCTTACGCATTGCGTCAAGCGGCGATCGACGAGCAGCGTCAATCGTTCAAAAATGCAAAAGACAACGGCTTTGAAGTGGGCAGCTACGAAACACTGATCCCTCAAGCAGACTTAGTGATTAACCTAACGCCAGACAAGCAGCACACCAACGTTGTAGAAACGGTTATGCCTTTGATGAAGCAAGGCGCGGCACTGGGTTACTCTCACGGCTTTAACGTGGTGGAAGAGGGCATGCAGATCCGTGAAGACCTAACGGTTGTCATGGTGGCGCCTAAGTGTCCAGGTACCGAAGTCCGTGAAGAATACAAGCGTGGCTTTGGTGTTCCTACCCTGATTGCGGTTCACCCAGAAAACGACCCGAAAGGTGAAGGTTGGGACATCGCCAAAGCATGGGCGGCCGGTACAGGCGGTCACCGCGCAGGCTGTCTAGAGTCTTCATTTGTTGCTGAAGTAAAATCGGATCTGATGGGTGAGCAGACTATTCTATGTGGCATGCTGCAAGCGGGTTCTATCGTCTGCTACGAGAAAATGATCGCCGACGGTATCGATCCTGGTTACGCAGGTAAACTGCTGCAATACGGTTGGGAAACCATCACGGAAGCACTCAAGTTTGGTGGCATCACGCACATGATGGATCGCCTCTCTAACCCAGCTAAAGTCAAAGCGTTTGAGCTTTCTGAAGAGCTAAAAGAGCTGATGCGTCCGCTGTATAACAAGCACATGGATGACATCATCTCTGGTCACTTCTCTAGCACCATGATGGCTGACTGGGCGAACGATGATGTTAACCTACTAGGCTGGCGTGCAGAGACCGGTGAAACGGCATTCGAAAATTACCCAGAAACTGACGTTGAGATCTCTGAGCAAGAGTACTTCGACAACGGTATTTTGATGGTGGCTATGGTGCGCGCTGGGGTAGAGCTGGCATTCGAAGCGATGACGGCTTCTGGCATTATCGACGAATCGGCGTACTACGAGTCGCTGCATGAGCTACCATTAATTGCGAACACCATTGCTCGTAAACGTCTGTACGAAATGAACGTTGTTATCTCTGATACGGCGGAATACGGCAACTACTTGTTTGCGAACGTAGCGACGCCGCTACTGCGCGAGAAGTTTATGCCAGCGGTGAACACCGATGTGATTGGTAAAGGCCTAGGTGAGACATCGAACCAAGTGGACAACGCGACGCTTATCGCAGTGAATGAAACCATTCGCAACCACCCGGTTGAGTACATCGGTGAAGAGCTGCGTGGTTACATGACAGACATGAAACGCATCGCGGTTGGCGGCTAATCACTGCAATTTTCACTGCGTCATCGGCTTAGGCGAGTTTGGCGCAGTCAATAAACTCCAGGCAGACTGGGGTGATAAATACAAAATAAAACACGACATCTAATAAAAAGGCTTGGTCAGTAGACCAAGCCTTTTGTCTTTCTTTCGTACGCGATTCCACACGAGAGTGGGCGCTGAGCCGATTACTTGTCGGCCAGTTTGGCTTCAAGCTCTGCGAGCTTTTGTTCCATTTCCGTCAGCTTTTGACGCGTGCGCAGTAGAACTTGCGTTTGAACATCAAACTCTTCACGGCTAACCACATCAAGCTTGTTGAGTTGGCCTTGAATTACTTGGCGTACTTTTTGGTCAACGTCCGCGCCGAGCTCTTTAACAGGGGCGGGCATAGAGTCATGAATTTGTTTGGCAATTTGTTCCAGTTTCTTTGGGTCAAACATGTGGCAACTACTCCTATTATTCTTGTCTGTATTCTACGTAATCGGACGGGGAAAGTCGTCAAGTGTTGCGTAAAAAGCGTGCGCGCGTTGGTGGAATAGCAATAGTTGGTCGAACAGCAATAAAAGTCGAATAACGATAAACGTAGAATCACAATAAAAAAGGCCACCGAAGTGACCTTTTGATATTGAATGAGGGCGTGTGTATTTTATGACGACTGCTGCGCGGCGCGCTGCTCATCTTCACGCGCTAACGCCTCGAGTTCGTCATCTTCAACGAACACCGGTAGAGGCTTGTGCTGCTCAGCCAGGTAGCTGTAGATCACTGGCAGTACGAACAGAGTAAACAGCGTACCAATCGCCAAACCAGAGACAATCACGATACCGATACTAAAGCGCTGCGCCGCGCCGGCGCCGGTGGCGTACATCAGCGGGATCAAACCAGCAATCATCGCCGCCGTTGTCATCAAGATCGGACGCAGACGCACTTTCGCTGCTTCCATCACCGCTTCAGTTTTGCTCAGTTTGTTGTGCAGCTGCTCTTCTTTGGCAACCTCACAAATCAAGATACCGTGCTTGGTGATAAGACCGACCAGAGTGATCAAACCGACTTGTGAGTAGATGTTCATCGATGCCGCGCCCCAGGCAAGAGCGATTAAGGCGCCACAAATGGCGAGCGGAACCGAGACCATGATAACCAGCGGATCTTTTACGGACTCAAATTGAATCGCCAATACCAAGAAGATGATCGCCAACGCCAAACCAAAGGTGGCGTATAGCGCGCTGCCTTCTGTCACGTACTGACGAGCTTCACCCATGTAGTCATGGTTGTAACCGCTTGGCAATTTATTCACTGCGGTCTCTTCAAACCAAGCAATTGCGTCGCCCATCGCGGTACCCGGAGCGGGTACGGCACCGATGGTGGCCGAGTTAAGCTGGTTGAAGTGTGGCAGCGAGCGAGGCTCAGCAATCACATCAATGGTGATGAGGCTACCTAGAGGTACGGCTTTGCCATCCGCGGCGCGCACATAGTAGTTGTTCATCGATTCTGGGTTAAGACGCCATTTACGCTCGACCTGAGGGATCACTTCGTACGAGCGGCCATTGAGGTCGATACGGTTGACGTAACCATCGGCCATCATGGTACTCAATGTGATACCGATGTCTTGCATGGTCACACCGTAGGCACCGGCTTTGTCTTTGTCGATGTTGATTTTCATCGTCGCTGAATCGTAGTTCAGATCCAGGTTCGAGTAGACGAACATCGGGTTTGATTGCACCGTGAGCAAGATGTCAGACGCGATGGTAAACAAGCTTTCAAATGCATTAGGTGTGGTGATCACGAACTGAATTGGTAGACCTGAACCCGCACCTGGCAACTCAGGCATCTGGAATGCCGTGACCGCCATACCCGGAACATTTGATACCAGTCCACTCACTCGGTTGGTGACTTCCGCTTGGCTTGCTTCGCGCTCACTCCAAGGCACCATTGATGCAATACCAAACGCTTGGTTGGAGTTAGGGACACCAGTAAACACCTGCGCGTACGCCACTTCCGGTTGATCCGATAAGATGGTGTTGACGTCGTTCATGGTGTTTTGCATGTAGTCGAGGTTGGCATTCGATGACGCCGTGCCTAGCAGCATGATCACGCCCTTGTCTTCCGACGGAGCCAACTCACTTGGGATGAACTTAAACAGCATCGGCAAGCTAGCAAACACAATCAGTGCAAAGGCAATCACGACAGGACGACGCTGCATGACCGCACCGAGCATACGTGAGTAGCGGTTGGTCATACGATCCAATACGTGATGCACTTTTTGCTCAAACTTGTTGGGCTCTTCATTAGCCTTAAACATTTTTGAACACATCATTGGCGACAAGGTCAGCGCGACGATACCCGAGACAAACACCGAACCGGCAAGGGTAAGGGCAAACTCTTTAAACAGCGAGCCCGTGATGCCACCCATCAAGGCGATCGGAGCGTATACCGCGCCGAGGGTCAGCGTCATTGCAATGACAGGCACAGCAATTTCGCGGGTACCTATGATGGCCGCGCGAAACGGCGATTCGCCAAGCTTGATATGGCGGTCAACGTTTTCCAGTACGACGATCGCATCATCCACCACCAATCCGATGGCCAATACCATCGCGAGTAGCGTCATCAAGTTCCACGAGAAGCCCATCGCCTGCATTACCATCGCAACACCAATCAGTGACAGCGGGATGGTGACAATCGGGATCAGAACGGCGCGGAAAGAGCCTAAGAAGAGGGTGATAACGACCAATACAATCAGCGCCGCTTCAACGATGGTCTTGATGACCTCGCTGATGGACTCATTGATCGCGATGGTGGAGTCGTACATCACGTTCATCTTGATGGTGCTTGGCAAGTTACGCTCAAGTTGAGGCAACAGCTCTAGCACGTCGGCGGCAATGTTGATTGGGTTAGCACTTGGCGCGGCGTTGATCGCGGCCACCACGGCTTCTTGACCGTTGGCACTGGCGCGATAGGTGTCATGACTCTTTTCAAGCGTCACTTTCGCGATGTCACTTAAACGGGTCACATCCCCTTCATCCGAGCTAACAACAAGATTCTCTAGTTCCGCGACATTCGACACCTGCGTATCGGCACTGCCGTTGTACAGCACGAATTCACCAATCGCTTGACCGGTGGCAGACTGATAGTTGTTGGCATTGAGCACGCTCATCACATCGGTAGCGGTCAGGCCAAGCGCGGCCATTTTCGCTGGATCCAACCAGACGCGTAGGGCGTATTTCATCCCACCGTACAAGTCGATTTTCGATACGCCATTGACGGTAAAGAGCTGTGGGTTGACCACGCGCTCAAGGTAGTCAGTGATTTGGCTCGATGAAAGCTCATCACTGGTAAAGCCAATGTACAGCACCGCAGTGGTGGAGCCTGTCGACATGGTCACCGTGGGATCTTCTGCCTCGCCGGGGAGTTGCGAGCGAACCGAGTTGGTTTTCGCCAACACGTCCGATAGCGCCGCGTTAGGATCGGTATTGAGCTTCATGTTGACCGTAATCGTCGACTGACCCAGCACCGATTGTGAGGTCATATAGTCGATGTTATCGGCCTGAGCGACCGCTTGTTCCAGAGGCTGAGTAATAAAGCCTTGGATCAAATCGGCACTGGCACCGTAGTAGCTGGTGGTGACCGTCACCACCGTATTCGTCATTTCAGGGTATTCACGAACTTGCATTTTGAACACCGCTTGCAGACCAAGCAGGGCAATCAAAAAGCTGATCGATACCGCTAAAACTGGACGTTTTATGAAAACATCAGTAAAGCGCATGAATCCTCCACATTACAGCATAGGGGTTTGTTCAGGTGGTGTGGTCGCATCGCTTTCTACGACGCGGACTTTGGCACCGTTGCTGAGACGCACTTGACCTGATGTCACGACTACATCGCCCGGTTGCACCCCATCGAGGATGTGAGCGATGTCTTGGGTGCGTTCACCCACTTTAATCACTTGCTGCTTAACGCGCTTCTCACCGTTTTCCTCAGAGACAAGGTAAACATTGTCACCGTAGAGGGTAAACGTGATGGCGGTTTGTGGCAGCGCCACTTGATTTTCCAGTTTAGGCAGGATGATGTTGGCACGCGCGAACATACCGCTGCGCAGTTTGCCATCACTGTTTGGAATGTCAGCCTGGACTTGAATCAAACCACTTTGGATATTGACGGCGGGTTCAATGGCGGTAATTGAGCCTTTGAACGCAATCGCAGGGTAGGCATCCACAAAAATGTCGACCTCTTGGCCCATATTGATGCGTGAGATGTCCGTTTGCGGCACGGTGAAACGAAGGCGCATCACGCTGGTGTCTTCTAGACGCACAATGTCCGTACCCGCTTGCAGGTATTGACCAAGGTAAACGTTACGAATCCCGACCACGCCAGCGAATGGCGCTTTGATTTCACGACGGTCAATCGAGGCATTCAAACTTTCGATATCCGCCAAAAGGGAGAAGTAATTGGCTTCGGCTTCGTCGTACGCTTCTTTTGAAATTGAGCCTTTTTGGTACAAGCCTTGGTAACGCTTATACTTGGCTTCGGCCGCAGGCAGTTTCGCTTTGGCGCTTTTTAAGTTGGCTTTTTCTACATCGGAGTCGAGCAGAACTAAAGGTTGGCCTTCTTCCACTTGAGTGCCTGACTCAAATGCAATTTGGTCAATCACACCGCTGGTTTCGTTGGCAACCGTCACACCTTGGTTTGGTTCGATAAAACCGATCGCTTCAATCACAGGAACCCAATCGATAGAGGCGACTTCGGTTACCGTTACGGGAAACTCTGGTTCTGGGCGATTCGCCATGTACTCAGCAATCTTCTGCTGCTTAAAGAGATTGAAACCTATCACACTGCCAAACAGCAGCACGGCGATAAGTAACATAAAGAAAGTCCACTTTTTCATTCCGATAAGAACTCCAAGTTAATGTGTGATAATGGCGTCCCAGCTGGCTTCAATCGCGGCTTCAAGTGCCTCTTGATCCAGTGGGTAAAGTCCTAAAGCGTGTTTGCGTGCAAGGGCAACACTAGCCTCAAGACTGAGTCCGGCGAGTACCTCGTTGGCGAGAGGTTTAAACAGTCCTTCTGCTTTCCCTTGATCAAAAAGAAGGTCGACTTTGTCGAACATCTGGCGCTCCAACTCACGAGTCGACTGGCCGCTGTCACAAGGTAAAGATTCATATTGAATACGGTTGCTGATGGTTTTCAGATTGGAACCAGCCATATTCCATATATTAAGCCACATAGTGCGGTAGCGACGTTTCAGTGGCATGTCATCGTCCACACCCGCTTGAATGGCGTTCGCCACCCGTTGCGCTACCGACAGACGAAGCTCTCGAAGTAAGTGCTCCTTGTCTTCGAAATATCGGTAGATGGTGCCGGCAGCAACCCCGGCCTGTTTGGCCAGTTTTTGCATCGACAAGCCTTGAAATCCCGACTCAGCCACAAGAATTTCTGCGGCAGCGAGAATTTGTTCTCGTTTATCTGGATTTAACGATTCCGGCATGATGACTTCAGTTAATGAATGAACGTTCATTCATTATAGATCGAATCCCAACCATCTTTGCAACAAAGTATGACACTTATTTGATAAATATTTTTTACTCAACCTATTGGTTGGCTGAAGGTGAGCTTATCGGTGACCTCGAAAACATGGCAATATGATGAGGTGGCGATTATCATAAGCGCCATTCCACTCCCTTTGAGCAATGCAGATTGAGCCGACAATGAAGCTGAACCCAAGACAAGACGAAGCCGTTAAATATGTCTCCGGACCTTGCCTAGTACTCGCGGGTGCCGGGTCAGGTAAAACGCGTGTGATTACCAATAAAATCGCGTATTTGGTTCAGCAATGTCAGTACAAGGCGCGCAATATTGCAGCGGTAACCTTTACCAATAAAGCGGCCCGCGAGATGAAAGAGCGCGTCGGTCAGACGTTGGGTAAGCACGAGTCCAAAGGTTTGATGGTGTCGACTTTTCATACCCTAGGTCTCAACATCATCAAACGTGAGTACAAAGCGCTAGGGCTCAAGGCCGGCTTTTCGCTGTTTGATGATCAAGACCAAATGGCGCTGCTAAAAGAGCTCACAGAAAAGCAGCTTGATGGGGATAAAGATCTGTTGCGCCAGTTGCTCAGCGCGATCTCTAATTGGAAGAACGACATGCTGACGCCCGATCAGGCCAAGGCACAGGCACAAGGTGAGCAGCAACAGCTGTTTGCGTTCTGTTTTGAGATGTACCAAAAGCAGATGAAGGCGTACAACGCGCTCGATTTTGATGATTTAATTTCGCTGCCCGTGCTTCTTCTGCGCACTAATGAAGAGGTGCGCCAGCGTTGGCAAAATCGGATTCGTTATCTGCTGGTGGATGAGTACCAAGACACTAACACCAGTCAATATGAGTTGGTCAAATTGATCGTCGGCGAACGTGGTCGCTTGACCGTGGTGGGTGATGACGACCAGTCGATCTACTCTTGGCGAGGGGCGAAACCGCAAAACTTGGTCTTGCTTGGTGAAGATTACCCGAACCTGCGCCTGATTAAGCTGGAGCAAAACTATCGCTCGACCAGCCGCATCTTGCGCGCGGCCAACATCTTAATTGCCAACAACCCGCACGTGTATGAAAAGACCTTATTTTCGCAAATTCCTGATGGCGAAAAACTCAAGGTGTTGATGGCGAAAGATGAAGACAATGAAGCGCAGCGTGTGACTGGGGAGTTGATCGCCCATAAGTTTCTCAACCGCACGGACTATCGTGACTATGCGATTTTATATCGCGGTAACCATCAATCGCGCTTGATAGAAAAGTCGCTGATGCAAAACCGAGTGCCCTACAAACTCTCAGGAGGCACCTCCTTTTTTGCTCGCGCAGAAATCAAAGACATCATGGCGTATTTAAAAATTTTGGTGAACCCAGATGACGACAACGCTTTTCTGCGCATCGTCAATACGCCGCGACGTGAGATTGGTCCGGTGACGCTCGAGAAACTGGGCAGTTATGCCAATATGCGTGGCAAGAGTCTGTTTGAGGCCAGTTTTGAAATGGGGCTGGAGCAGCACCTAACGGGCAGAGGGTTAGAAAACTTACGTCGCTTCACCACCTGGTTGGTGAAGATTTCCGATCAAGCAGAGCGGGGCGACACCGTCAGTGCAGTGCGCTCACTCGTGCGTGACATCAACTACGAAGATTGGCTGTACGAAACCTCCTCGAGCCCGAAGGCCGCAGAGATGAGAATGAAGAACGTCTCCGATCTCTACTCTTGGATTGTGGCGGATCTTGAAGGCGACAACTACGACAAAGAAGAGAAGAATCTCAAAGAGGTGGTTCAGCGTTTGACGCTGCGTGACATGATGGAGCGTGGCGAAGAAGATGACGACAGCGATGCGGTGCAACTGATGACGTTACACGCATCAAAAGGCTTGGAGTTTCCTTACGTCTATTTGATTGGCGCCGAAGAGGGCATCTTGCCGCACCAAACCAGCATCGATGAAGACAATGTCGAAGAGGAGCGCCGTTTAATGTATGTGGGTATTACGCGCGCGCAGCGAGAGCTCACCTTCACCATGTGTAAAGAAAGACGTCAGTTTGGCGAGCTGATCAAACCGACCCAGAGCCGTTTTTTGGATGAACTGCCGTTTGATGATGTCGAGTGGGAGGTCAACAAAAAGCCGCAAAGCGCAGAAGAGCGAATGGCGAAAGGCCAAGCCCACATTGCCAACCTAAGAGCGATGTTTAAAAAATAATTCGTTGATAAAAAGATAAACAAAAAAGCGGCTCACCCTAAAGTCAGCCGCTTTTTCATTTCTGCTTGTAGAGAACGCGCTACAAAAATGAGGTTTGAAAATAAGAGGGTGGGTTATAGCCCTTCAATCATATGCTCGATCGCCGCGATGATTTCATCATCTGAACAATCCATACATGAACCACGTGCAGGCATAGCATTGAAGCCGTTGATGGCATGATTCGCGAGAACATCTTTACCTTGAGCGATACGTGGCGCCCAATCATCCGCGTTGCCTGTTTTCGGTGCGCCGCTCACGCCTGATGCGTGACAAGCAATACAGAAGGTGCCATACACAGTGGCACCATCACGAGGGCCGCTCGGCTCTGCCACGACAGGCTCGGCACCGGCTAGATAAACATCACCAACAGGTTTAATGCGCTCAGCAATGGCATCGTATTCTTCTTGGCTTACGCTTGCTGCGATCGATGCGCTGGAAAAGGTGACAGCGGCGATAAGAGCCGTTAATAATTTTCGAGACATATCCATTAAACTCACTTTACATTCCTGAAGGTAAGTGCGTGCTTACCTATTCTATTAATGTGGCATTGAGCTAAGCAGCATCAAAGGGCGTGTAAAATGCAGATAATGCTGTTAAATCAATGTAAATAATGGGTGATTATATCCTGATAACTTGTTGCAATAAACAACAAGATAACTGCTTCCACAAGGTTATCTAATGGGAAATAGGGGTTTATCACACTTTAATTGCCCAAAAAGGCGTCAAACGAGAAAAAAACTTGAAAAAGTACTAGACGCCCTAGTGTGATATACGTATTATTCCACTCCGCCGATAGGGCATGCGCCCGTAGCTCAGCTGGATAGAGCGTTGGCCTCCGGAGCCAAAGGTCGAAGGTTCGAATCCTTTCGGGCGCGCCATTTGCCTCGGAGGATGTATCGGTAAAAAATATTGTGGTGGCTATAGCTCAGTTGGTAGAGCCCCGGATTGTGATTCCGGTTGTCGCGAGTTCAAGTCTCGTTAGCCACCCCATTCTCGGTGAATAGCGCAGCTTGGTAGCGCATCTGGTTTGGGACCAGAGGGTCGGGGGTTCGAATCCCTCTTCACCGACCACTTATTTATACGATTAGGCAATCGCGTGATCGTTTGTTCTTATCACCGCGTAAGAACGACAACGGCAAGAAGCCGGTTGAAGCAAAAATTGATGGTGGCTATAGCTCAGTTGGTAGAGCCCCGGATTGTGATTCCGGTTGTCGCGAGTTCAAGTCTCGTTAGCCACCCCATTTCGGTGAATAGCGCAGTTTGGTAGCGCATCTGGTTTGGGACCAGAGGGTCGGGGGTTCGAATCCCTCTTCACCGACCACCTTTAAAAGCCTCGCTAATATTAGCGGGGTTTTTTTACATCTCACGATCACCGATTTGTGCACATATCGGGTCGGGGTCTGGAAGCCCAGTCGCATCGAATCCCTCTTCACCGACCACCTTAGAAAGCCTCGCTAATATTAGCGGGGCTTTTTTACATTTTGCGATCACCGATTTGTGCACATATCGGTTATTTCTTGCGTCCCATCTATACGTTTTATCCAATCCTCCCACAACCCACAACCCACAACCCACAACCCACAACCCACAACCCACAACCCACAACCCAGATACTTACTCAATCACTGCTCTGCTACGTTCCTTATTCCCTACCACCATTTCTATGGTATTAGAGTGATTATTCAATTTATTACACCACTAACGTGATTGATATCTAGTTTTTGATCTCGATAAAAATAATCTCACTGGTTATGTGTGTTATTTTTGTTAATTGAGCGGTCTGAATAATGGGTGAATAACTATGCCTTGCGGCTTCTCGTTGCTCTTGAAAGTTTCGCAGTGAAAGTGCGCCAAAACTGTGCAAATGACGGCCAAAATGCAGCAGGTCCGATCAATGCATCGTATCGCTAAGGTGCATAGATATTTTGTTAAGCTGCTTGATATTTGTGCGTTCTCAACTTTTTATCCTAAGATTGTTGATTTTCTGTGAATTTTTTGCCAAATTGATGACCTTGTAAATTGCCGGAATACTGATCCGGTTTTTTGAATGGATTCACTTTTCAGACAGGGCAGAAGGCTGCCGCAGCAGTAGAGGTCTGGTTAATGGCACTTTTAGAAGTCAAAAATCTTCGTATCGAATATCCGTCACGTCACGGCGTACACGCAGCGGTCAAATCGCTTTCTTTTAATATAGAGAGAGGCGAGATTGTTGGCGTCGTTGGCGAATCGGGTGCCGGCAAATCCACCGTAGGTAATGCGGTGATCGACTTACTGAGCCCTCCGGGTCAGGTCGCAAGTGGTGACGTCTATCTTGATGGAGAGAAGATCTCCGGACTGACACCAGAAAAAATGCGCAAAGTGCGCGGGTCAAAAATCGGTTTTATCTTCCAAGACCCAATGACCTCTCTTAACCCACTATTTACCGTTGAGCAGCAACTCACCGAGACCATCCATGCCAATATGAAGGTGTCGGACGACGAAGCGTATCAACGTGCATTGTCATTGATGAAGCAGGTGGGCATTCCTCAGCCAGAGAACCGTCTCAAACAATACCCGCACCAGTTCTCTGGTGGTATGCGCCAGCGCGTGGTTATCGCGATTGCGCTTGCCGGTGAGCCTGATTTAATTATCGCTGATGAGCCAACGACGGCCTTGGATGTGTCGATTCAAGACCAAATCCTGAACTTGATTCGCGAATTGTGTATCAAGAACAACGTTGGCTGTATGCTGGTAACGCACGACATGGGCGTGGTATCGAACGTCACCGATCGCGTGGCGGTGATGTACCGTGGCGATTTGGTGGAGTTTGGCCCGACGAACAAAGTGCTGGGCGACCCCGATCATGCTTACACGCGCAGCCTGATTTCTGCCGTGCCTCGTTCGGATATCAAACTCGATCGTTTCCCTCTGGTGAGCTACATCGAGGAAGCGAAAGAGATGAAGCCGCTGGATGTCAAAAATCACTGGTTGGGTCAAAGCCAAGATCAGCGTGCTTATTCTGGCTCTTTGTTGACGGTCGAAAACGTTAACCTGCGCTTTGTCACCAAAGACTCTTTATTTGAAAGCCGCCGAGAGTACGTTCAAGCATCGAACAATGTCAGTTTTGAAGTGTTTGAAGGTGAGACGTTTGGCTTAGTGGGTGAGTCTGGTTCAGGAAAATCGACCATTGCGCGAGTGATTGCCGGTCTTTATCAGCCGAACTCGGGCAAAGTGTGCTTTGAGGGCATTGACCTTACTGCGATGACGTCAGAGAAAGAGCGTCGTCCGCTGCGCCGTCAAATGCAGATGGTATTCCAAAACCCTTATACCTCGATGAACCCTCGAATGAAGGTGTTCGACATCATCGCCGAGCCGATTCGTTTCCATAAGCTGACCAAGAATGAATCCGAAACACGCCAGATCGTTAACGATCTGTTGGATCATGTTGGTTTGGGCCGAATGGCTGGGGTGAAATACCCGCACGAATTCTCAGGTGGTCAGCGTCAGCGTATTTCGATTGCGCGCGCGCTGGCGACTCGTCCACGTTTGCTGATTTGTGATGAGCCGACGTCGGCGTTGGATGTGTCGGTGCAAGCGCAAATCCTCAACTTATTAAAAGATCTCCAAGATGAGCTCAATCTGACTATGCTGTTTATCAGCCATGACTTACCTGTCATTCGTCAGATGTGTGACCGTGTTGGGGTGATGCAAATGGGTACACTACTTGAAGTGGCCCCCACTGAGCAGCTGTTTAACTCACCACAGCATGAGTACAGTCAACAACTGATTTCTCTGATGCCAGAGTTCACCGGCTTAAGAGAAGAAGTAAAAACGGCCTAAAGCCGTATACCTTGCCCAACGCGGTTTTGTTGGGTAGCTAAACAGAAGCAAATACAACAACTAGGGATGAATCCCGCATAAGGAGTTATGCATGAAAACCATGAAAAGCAAACTAGCAGTGGCTTTGATGGCAGCAGGCTTAAGTTTTGCCGCCGCTGCAGCAGATATTACTGTCGCTTATGACGCTGACCCGGTGTCGCTTGACCCACACGAGCAGCTATCAGGCGGTACTCTGCAAATGTCTCACATGGTGTTTGATCCGCTAGTTCGTTACACACAAAAATTGGATTTTGAACCTCGTTTGGCTGAGAAATGGGAACGTGTCGATGACACGACATTCCGTTTTGAGCTACGCAAAGGCGTGAAATTCCACTCTGGTAACGAGCTAACGGCGGATGATGTGGTTTGGACGTTCGAGCGTCTGAAAAACTCTCCAGACTTTAAAGCGATCTTCGAACCGTACGAGAAGATGGTGAAAGTGGATGACTACACAGTGGAGTTGGTGTCTAAAGGCGCTTACCCACTGGTTCTACAAACCGCGACTTACATCTTCCCAATGGACAGCAAGTTCTACTCTGGTCAAACAGAAGATGGCAAAGATAAAGCAGAAGTTGTGAAGCACGGTAACTCGTTTGCTTCGACCAACGTATCTGGTACGGGTCCGTTTATTGTGACGTCTCGTGAGCAAGGTGTGAAAGTCGAATTTCAACGCTTTGAGGATTACTGGGATACCACAACAGGTAACGTTGACAAACTAACGCTAGTGCCAATCAAAGAAGACGCAACACGTGTGGCTGCGCTACTTTCTGGTGACGTTGATATGATTGCGCCGGTTGCACCAAACGACCACAAGCGTGTACAAGGCGCCAAAGATATCGATCTTGTGACACTGCCTGGTACTCGTATTATCACGTTCCAAATGAACCAAAATAGCAACGAAGCGTTGAAAGATGTCCGCGTTCGTCAGGCGATCGTTCATGCGATCAACAACGAAGGCATTGTGGATAAAATCATGAAAGGCTTCGCAAGTGTTGCGGGTCAGCAAGGACCTGAAGGTTATGCAGGTTACAGCGCGGATCTTGTGCCACGTTTCGATCTGAAGAAAGCCAAAGAGCTGATGAAAGAAGCGGGCTACGAGGACGGCTTTACGTTGACAATGATGGCGCCAAACAACCGCTACGTGAACGATGCGAAAATCGCTCAAGCGGCCGCGGCAATGCTGTCTAAGATCGGCATTAAAGTTGACCTGAAAACCATGCCAAAAGCGCAATACTGGCCAGAGTTTGATAAGTGTGCGGCAGACATGCTGATGATCGGCTGGCACTCAGATACCGAAGATTCTGCAAACTTCTCTGAGTTCCTAACCATGACGCGCAACGAAGAAACAGGTAAAGGTCAGTACAACTGTGGTCACTACTCAAACCCAGAGCTTGATCAATTAGTTGAAGCGTCAAACGTAGAAACGGATCCAGCGAAACGTGCGCAAATGCTACAACAAGTGGAAACCATCCTGTACAACGATGCGGCGTTTGTTCCTCTACACTGGCAAAACCTGGCGTGGGGCGCGAAATCTAACGTGGACATCGCACCTATCGTCAACGCTATGAACTTCCCATACCTTGGCGACCTAGTGGTCAAGTAATGAGAGTCTCTCGCTCTCAGTAATGGGAGAGCGAATTTGGCGCTTTGCTTTGTTTCAGTCGGGCAAAGCGCCATCATTAAGACTGAATTTTGCGAGCAGATCCCTCTGCTTTAGCAAGGCTGAAATCCATGGAAAGTTAAGGGGCAAGGAATGTTTTCGTTTCTGGTCAAGCGCCTGTTTCAGGCACTGATAGTGATGTTTGTGATCAGTCTAGTGGCGTTTGCCATTCAGGATAACTTAGGTGATCCACTGCGTGAGTTGGTGGGCCAGTCTGTTTCAGAGGCGGAGCGCCAAGCGCTGCGTGATGAATTAGGCCTGAATGATCCCTTCATTACCAAATATTCTCGTTTTGTCGGCGCTGCGCTACAAGGCGATCTCGGTACATCGTACTTCTTCAAGCGTCCTGCAGTGGACGTAATTCTCGATAAGCTGGTAGCGACGTTAGAGTTGGTGTTTGGTGCAACGATGATCATCATCGTTATGTCGATTCCACTTGGCGTGTACTCGGCGATACATCCAAAAAGTTTCTTCACTAAAGTGGTGATGGCGGGCAGCAGTATCGGCATCTCGATTCCGGTCTTTTTGACGGCGATTATGCTGATGTATGTGTTCTCCATCGAACTTGGCTGGCTGCCTTCCTATGGTCGCGGTGAGACGGCGAACTGGCTCGGCTGGGAGTCTGGCTACTTTACTTTAGACGGCTTAGCGCATCTGATCTTGCCGTGTGTGGCACTGGCTTCGATCATGTTGCCACTCTTCATTCGTCTGGTTCGCTCTGAAATGCTGGAAGTGCTGAGCTCGGAATACATCAAGTTCGCTAAAGCTAAAGGCTTGGCGATGAACAAAATCTATTACCAACACGCACTGAAAAACACCATGCTACCGGTGTTGACTGTGGGTGGGGTACAAATCGGTACTATGGTGGCGTACACCATTTTGACGGAAACGGTGTTCCAGTGGCCTGGGATGGGTTTTCTTTTCCTTGAAGCGATCAACCGAGTCGATACACCTTTGATTACGGCGTACGTAATTTTTGTTGGTCTTATCTTTGTGGTGACCAACACGATTGTCGACTTGCTCTACGGCATCATCAACCCAACGGTTAATCTGACAGGAAAAGGAGCATAACATGAGTCAAACAGCCGCAGCTCCTTCTCATTGGGAGCGTTTCAAACAGTCTGATTTCTTGTACTACTTCAAGCGCGATAAAGTCGCGATGACAAGTTTCAGCATTTTTATGATTTTCTTGATTGTCGCGATTGCCGCGCCCGTACTTGCGCCAAGCGATCCGTATGATTTGTCATCGATTGATATTATGGACTCAGAGTTGCCTCCATCGTGGATGGACGGCGGGGAAGAGCGCTTTGTGCTTGGTACCGACGAACAAGGCCGTGACATCCTATCGACCATTTTGTATGGCTCACGCTTGTCTCTCACCATCGGCTTCTTGGCGGTGGGTCTGCAACTGCTACTTGGCATCGTGATTGGTCTGTCTGCGGGTTATTTTGGCGGTCGTATTGACAGCTTCTTGATGCGTTTTGCCGATGTGCAGCTGTCGTTCTCAACCATGATGGTGGCCATCATTGTCTCTGCCATCTTTAAAGCCAGTTTCGGCAGTGACTTTTACAGTCAGTATGCGGTGATCATGCTGGTGGTGATCATTGGTGTCGCTGAATGGCCGCAATATGCGCGGACGATTCGTGCCTCGGTGTTGGCAGAGAAGAAGAAAGAGTATGTCGAAGCGGCACGTGTGATGGGCTTTAAAGCGCCACGTATCATGTTCCGTCATATTTTGCCGAACTGTTTGTCACCCATCTTGGTTATCTCAACCGTTCAGGTGGCGAATGCGATCATGTCCGAGGCGGCACTTTCTTTCCTAGGATTAGGTTTGCCGGTTGATCAGCCGTCATTGGGTGCGTTAATCAGCATTGGCTTTAACTACATCTTCTCCGGTGCATGGTGGATTACCGCCTTCCCAGGCATTGTGTTGGTGACACTGGTATTGGTCATCAACCTGTTGGGTGACTGGTTACGTGATGTATTTAACCCCAAAATTTACAAAGGGTGATCTAAGCCTAAGATCTGACTACAAAAACATCACTACACTAAGAGCCGTAACCGATTACGGCTCTTTTTTTGCATTCATCTTTTTTCAACAGTGTATGGTTTACCCTAGTGGCGTGGATTAGACGCCCGGTTTTAGGCGAAAGAATAAGGGATTGGATATCATTATGGCAGTCAAGCCGAAACGAACCATGTTACCGCTTTTGAGTGTTGCCGCGTGGCTCACTGTCTCCTTGTCGACCAGTTCAGTCAGTGCTGAAGAATTTCTCTGTGATGCCACACAGGCCTCAAATACCGAGTTGCCAGTGCTCGATGCGGCCTGCCCTATCGGTAATGGCCTTTGGGGCACCAAACCTAAGGGCAGTGAATCGAGTTTTTGGATTCAGTGTGGTGTCTTCAGCCAACCGTTATCATTGGATAAAGCGAAGGTGCTTTACCAGCATATTTCCACTGATGTGTGGGCAAAACCAGAAGGCAAAGGGGTACGCTGCTTAATTGGCCCGTACGATGAGTTTGCCAAGGCGCGCGCAGATCTTGCGAAGGTGAAAAGTGAGCCCGGCTACAAAGAAGCGTTTATTCGTGAAGTTGTCAAAGGGGCACCGCCGAAAGCCCCCGCCGCTAAGCGTAAGACTCAACCTGTCGAAAAAGCCAAACCCTCACCCAAGTCCACAGCAAAAACGCAGACTCAACACACCACGGTACTGCCTGCGCCGATTCCCTTAAAAACAGAGTCAGCGAATGTCGAGAGGGCAAATAGCGAGCCTCAAGATGAAATCCTTATCCGACTGTCCGCGAGCATCAACGGCGTAGAGTACAAGGTGCCTTACACCATGTTTAGTAATGATCAGTTCTATATGGAACATGGCTTGCCGTGGAATCGCATGAATTATGAGGACGCCTACAAAACCTGTTATCGCTTGGGAATGCGTCTTGCCAGCGCGCAAGAGTGGCAAAATCTATTGGCGGCTGAACATATGGGCCCAAATAAGTGGCCGATGCATTTGCCCTACTGGGGAAGCGGACGCACTGGACTTTTTGCCAGTGGCAAGGTTAACCAGTTAAAAGGCACCTCTCTGCTTAATGTGATGTGTGTGAAATAAAAAAAGGACGCGACGCGTCCTTTTTTAAATATCAGTAACTTATCTCATTGTGACGAATTCTTCGCTACCCGTTGGGTGAATCGCAACCACAGAGTCGAAGTCAGCTTTGGTGGCGCCCATCTTCATTGCTACGCCGAAGCCTTGAATCATTTCGTCCACGGTAAAGCCAATGCCGTGTAGACCGACTACGGTTTCTTCTTCTCCCGCACACACGAGTTTCATTTTGCATGGCTGACGGTGCTGAGTCACTGCGGTGTACATGGCGGTAAAGCCAGAAGTGTACACTTTTACATTCTCTTTGCCGTACTTCTCTTCGGCTTCTTGGGTGGTTAAACCAATGGTGCCGATAGGTGGGTGACTAAATACCACGGTCGGGACAAGGTTGTAATCCATCTTAGCGTTTGTTTTACCGTTGAATAGACGCTCAGAGAGTTGGCGACCAGCCTTAACTGCCACTGGTGTTAGCTCGATGCCCCCTTCCATAATGTCACCGACACAGTAGATACCCGGCACGTTGGTCGCTTGGAACTCATCCACTTTGATGTAGCCACGCTCATTGGTTTCAACACCGGTTGAGGCGAGATTGATCGCGTCCGTGGCAGGATGACGGCCGATGGCCCAGATCAACTGGTCAACGTTGTGTGTATGACCGTTTTCAAGGTGAAGTGTCAGGCTGCCATCGGCTTCTTTCACCACCTCTTTTGGAATGGAGTGAGTGTGCAGTGCTGGCCCTTCAGCTTCCATCACTTCTACCAAGGTCTCGATGATCATTGGGTCAAAGCTGCGTAGCGGCGACTCTTTACGAACAAACAGGTGAGTTTCCGTGCCGAGAGCGTTAAGCACACCCGCAATCTCGACGGCAATGTAGCCAGCGCCAATCACCGCAACGCGTTTTGGCTGCTCAGCAAGCTCGAAGAAGCCGTTTGAGTCGATGCCGTACTCTGCACCTGGGATATTAGGAATGGTTGGACGACCACCAACGGCAATCAGGATATGATCAGCGGT
Organism: Vibrio sp. R12-SW3-ISO1; assembly: GCF_059834005.1. NCBI lineage: Bacteria > Pseudomonadati > Pseudomonadota > Gammaproteobacteria > Vibrionales > Vibrionaceae > Vibrio > Vibrio sp. R12-SW3-ISO1. The sequence continues at coordinate 23,489 of NZ_JCBDGK010000002.1, read as the reverse complement.
GTAGTGCTCACCGTTCACTTCGACGGTTTTCTCATCAACGAATTTCGCAAAGCCCTTGATGACGTTAACTTTGTTGTTGCCCAATACGCGGTCGTAAGATTGGTGGATGCGGCCAATATACGCTTGGCGGCTTTCGACCAGCTTGCTCCAATTGAAGCCTTTGACATCGATGTCAAATCCGTAGTCTTCGGCATAAAGGTTCATCGCATCTGCGATTTGCGCGCCGTGCCACATCACTTTCTTAGGTACACAACCAACATTGACACAGGTACCGCCTAGGTCTTGAGCTTCAATTAGGGCTACTTTTGCACCGTACATGGCCGCGCGGTTCGCTGATGCGATGCCGCCAGAACCACCACCGATACAGATATAGTCAAAATGAGTCGCCATTACTTTCTCCAAATTTTTTAGCTGATTATTATGTATATGAGGATGAACTGGTTGAACTCAATCCATCGCAGCGAAATGTCTGACTTTGCCAAGGCTACTCAGGAACAATCCAATCGACTTTCCAGTGGCCTGTGACGGGGGCAATTGCCTCCTTGAGGAAAGGCAAAATGTCGTTCATGTCTCTTTCCAATGTCCAAGGGGGATTGATGACAATCATCCCAGAGGCCGTCATGCCGCGCTCATTGGTATCTGGAGAGACGCCAAGCTCGATTTGCAAGATTTTACGAATCCCGAGTCCTTCTAGACCTTCAATCATATCTTCAATGTCGCAGCGGTTAACCACAGGATACCAAATCGCATAAATCCCGGTAGCCCAGCGCTTATAACTTTGTGCTATAGCCTGAACCACATCGCGATATTCTTTAGCCAGCTCATAGGGTGGGTCGATAAGCACTAGGCCGCGGCGCTCTTGCGGCGGCAAGCTGGCTTTGAGACGCTGGAAACCATCCTCTTTAAAAATGCTGACTTGGCGATCACGATGAAACTCTTGTTGCAGCAAGGGGTAGTCACTAGGGTGAAGCTCGGTCAATAGCATGCGATCTTGTGGGCGCAGGTGGGCGCGGGCGACGCGTGGTGAGCCAGGGTAGTAGCGCAGTCCTTCACCGTTGTTTAAGCTCGTGATGGCATCAAGATAGCTCTGAATCGCCGCAGGTCTCTCACTTTGTGCCCATACCCGTGCGATACCTTGCTTGTACTCACCCGTTTTTTCTGACCATTCGTGGGTCAAATCGTAACGACCAACACCGGAGTGCGTGTCGTGATACACAAACGGTTTGTCTTTGTTCTTGAGCGAGTTAAGGATCAGGCTTTGCACAATGTGTTTAACCACATCGGCATGGTTACCTGCGTGAAAACTGTGACGATAGCTTAGCAAAACGGTTCTCTCTAAATGGCCCTAGGCCATAGTTATTTCCCAAAAAGCGATGTGGGAGAGTATAACCGCACCGACGCCGGGCTGCTTGTCTTTCTCTGTGCCTTTGTTGGCTAGGTAAACAAAAAGTCGTGACTTGCCGGTTGGTGCTTATCTCACGCGAATATCGTAAGAATTGGCAACAACTTAGCGGTCGATGACTATTGAAAAAGTCCTCTCGGGGCACTATCTATTCTATAAGACCCGACGAACATCTCAGCTCGTCTGCCAACAAAAAAGGAATGCTTATGTCTAACCCATTGCTGACGTTTACCGATCTGCCGCCTTTTGCTCACATTCAACCAGAACATGTGAAACCAGCAGTTGAAGATGCGATTGCTGCGTGCCGCGCTAAAATCGACCAAGTGCTGGCCGGCAACGACGCACCGACTTGGGAGAGCGTGATTGCGCCCATTGAAGAGGTGGATGACCGTTTAAGCCGCATTTGGTCGCCAGTGAGTCACATGAACTCTGTGGTCAACAGTGATGAGTTGCGTGAGGCGTATGAAAGCTGCTTGCCGCTGTTGTCGGAATACGGCACTTGGGTAGGTCAACACAAAGGGTTGTTTGATGCCTACAAAGCGATCAAAGCCAGCCCAGCGTTTGCGACTTTAACGCAAGCACAAAAGAAAACCATCACCGATGGCCTGCGCGACTTCGAGCTGTCTGGTATTGGTTTGCCGGCTGATCAGCAGCAGCGTTATGGTGAGATCAGCAAGCGTATGTCAGAGCTGGGCTCAAAGTTCTCGAACAACGTCTTAGATGCGACCATGGGTTGGAGCAAGCACGTCACCGATGACTCAGAGTTGGCAGGCATGCCAGAGTCGGCGCTGGCCGCCGCGAAAGCCGCTGCGCAAGCGAAAGAGTTAGACGGCTATCTGCTCACCCTCGATATTCCTTCCTACCTGCCAGTGATGACCTACTGTGACAACCAAGCGCTGCGCCAAGAGATGTATGAAGCCTACGTGACGCGCGCGTCTGATCGCGGCCCGAAAGCGGGAGAGTGGGACAACAGCGAGATCATCAGTGAGCTGCTCAAACTGCGCTACGAAGTGGCGCGAATGCTGGGTTTCAATAACTACAGTGAAAAGTCGCTTGCAACGAAAATGGCGCAGAGCCCTGAGCAAGTGCTTGGTTTCCTCAATGACTTAGCCGCGAAAGCGAAACCACAAGGCGAGCGTGAAGTGGAAGAGTTGCGCCAGTTTGCTCAGCAAGAGTTTGGCGTTGAAGAGCTCAACTTATGGGACATCGCTTACTACAGCGAAAAACAGAAACAGCACCTGTTCCAAATCTCAGATGAAGAGCTGCGTCCGTACTTCCCTGAATCCAAAGCGGTCAGTGGTCTGTTTGAAGTGCTCAAGCGTGTCTTTGGTATGCGTGTTGAGGAGCGCCAAGGCGTGGAAACTTGGCATGAGTCGGTGCGCTTCTTTGATATTTTCGATGCCAATGACACCTTACGTGGCAGCTTCTATCTCGATTTGTACGCCCGTGAACACAAACGTGGTGGTGCGTGGATGGATGAGTGCCGTGTGCGCCGCATCAACGCCAACGGTGAGCTGCAAACCCCAGTGGCCTACTTGACCTGTAACTTCAATCGTCCGGTGGGCGATAAGCCAGCGCTGTTTACCCATGATGAAGTGGTGACCTTGTTCCATGAGTTTGGTCACGGTATCCATCACATGTTGACTCAAGTGGACACAGGTTCGGTGTCGGGCATCAACGGCGTGCCTTGGGATGCGGTGGAATTGCCGAGTCAGTTCCTGGAAAACTGGTGCTGGGAAGAGGAGGCACTGGCCTTCATTTCTGGTCACTACGAAACCGGCGAACCTTTACCAAAAGCCATGCTCGACAAAATGCTGGCCGCGAAAAACTTCCAGTCCGCGATGTTCATTCTTCGCCAGCTGGAGTTTGGTCTGTTTGACTTCACTTTGCACACTGAATTCGACCCAGAGGTTGGTCCACGTGTTCTTGAAACCCTGGCACAGGTCAAAGCGAAAGTCGCGGTACTGCCAAGCTTAGAGTGGAACCGCTTCTCACACAGCTTTAGTCATATCTTTGCGGGTGGATACAGTGCGGGATACTACAGCTACTTGTGGGCCGAAGTGCTGTCATCAGATGCGTTCTCGAAGTTTGAAGAAGAGGGGATCTTTAACCCGAAAACGGGTCAGAGCTTCTTGAATCACATCTTAGAGATGGGCGGCAGTGAAGAGCCGATGGAGCTCTTTAAGCGCTTCAGAGGCCGTGAGCCAGAGATTGATGCCTTGTTGCGTCACGCAGGGATTGCCGCATAACACGGTCGCATCACAACGCTGCATTACACGGGAAACAGGAGGCCAAGCGCCTCCTGTTTTTCATCGTGCTTTTTCTGGTTTTTCTTCTGAAATGGCAAGGCTGTTTAGGTTATAATCATTTTTCATGTATAGATAACCAGTAGCCGAGTCCCCCATGGATCCTTCTTTACTTCTCGACGGTCTCAACGACAAACAGCGCGAGGCTGTTGCCGCTCCTTTAGAAAACCTGCTTGTGCTGGCTGGCGCCGGAAGTGGTAAAACCCGCGTGCTGGTCCATCGAATTGCGTGGTTGATGTCTGTGGAGCAAGCGTCGCCGTTTTCGATCATGTCGGTGACCTTCACCAACAAAGCCGCGGCGGAGATGCGTGGCCGAATTGAAGAGTTGATGATGGGCAGCGCCTCGGGGATGTGGAACGGCACGTTTCATGGGATTTGCCACCGCATTTTGCGCGCGCACTATCTAGATGCCAAACTGCCCGAAGATTTTCAAATCATCGACAGTGATGATCAGCAGCGCCTATTGCGCCGATTAATCAAAGCGCAAAATCTGGATGAAAAACAGTGGCCACCGCGTCAAGTGGCTTGGTGGATCAACGGTAAAAAAGATGAAGGCCTGAGACCGGCGCACATCGATGCTTACCACGATCCCATTACCCAAACCTATCTACAAATTTATCGAGCTTACCAAGAGTCGTGCGATCGCGCCGGCTTGGTCGATTTTGCTGAAATTTTGCTGCGTGCCCATGAGCTATTGCGTGATAAGAAGCACATCCGCGAGCATTACCAAGCGCGCTTTAAGCATATTCTGGTCGATGAGTTTCAAGACACCAACAACATTCAATACGCTTGGCTGAGAATGATGGCTGGCCCAGATTCGCACGTGATGATCGTCGGCGATGACGATCAGTCCATCTACGGTTGGCGCGGGGCGAAAATCGAGAACATTGAAAAGTTCACCCAAGAGTTTCCAAGCGTCAATACCATTCGTCTTGAGCAGAACTACCGCTCAACCAAAACCATTTTGCAGGCGTCCAACGCGCTGATCGCCAACAACACTGAGCGTATGGGCAAAGAGCTGTGGACGGAGGGCAGTGAAGGCGAGCCTATTTCTGTCTACTCGGCGTACAACGAGCTTGATGAAGCGCGTTTTGCGGTCAACAAAATTAAAGAGTGGCAAGAGAACGGCGGGGCGCTGGTGGATGCCGCGATGCTTTACCGTAACAACGCCCAGTCACGTGTTCTGGAAGAAGCCTTGATTCAAGCTGGGCTCGCATATCGCATCTACGGCGGCATGCGCTTCTTCGAGCGCCAAGAAATCAAAGATGCCTTGAGTTACTTACGATTAATGGCCAATCGCAATGATGATGCGGCGTTTGAGCGAGTGGTGAACACGCCTACCCGTGGCCTTGGTGATAAAACCCTGGAAACCATCCGTTTTGCTGCCCGCGATCAAGGCTGCACCATGTGGGAAGCGAGCGTACGTTTACTGGAAGATAAAGTCCTTGCTGGCCGCGCTGCTGGTGCCTTAAGCCGCTTTGTGGAGTTGGTGAATGCGCTGGAAGATGACACCCTAGAGATGCCGTTACATGAGCAAACCGACCATGTGATCAAATACTCCGGTTTGTACGCCATGTACGAACAGGAGAAAGGTGAGAAGTCCAAGGCACGCATAGAGAACTTGGAGGAGCTGGTCACTGCAACTCGTCAATTTGAAAAGCCAGAAGAAGCGGATGAGATGACGCTGTTAACGGCATTTTTGACCCACGCTGCACTCGAAGCGGGCGAAGGGCAAGCGGATGAGTTTGACGATGCGGTGCAATTAATGACGCTGCACAGTGCCAAAGGGTTGGAGTTTCCTCTGGTGTTTATGGTCGGTGTTGAAGAGGGGATGTTCCCAAGCCAGATGTCTGCAGAGGAAGCAGGGCGACTCGAAGAAGAGCGTCGTCTGTGTTATGTCGGTATGACTCGTGCGATGCAAAAGCTCTACATTACTTACGCCGAAATGCGCCGATTATACGGTCAAGACAAGTACCACAAACCATCGCGCTTTATTCGTGAGCTACCCGAAAATTGTTTGGACGAAGTGCGAATGAAAGCGCAGGTCAGTCGCCCGACCAGCAGTGGTCGCTTTAGCCAAACGGCGGTCAAAGAGAACTTCAATGAAACGGGCTTTAGCCTTGGCTCACGAGTGATGCACCCTAAATTTGGAGAGGGGACCATCATCAACTTTGAAGGCAGTGGCCCGCAAAGTCGCGTTCAGGTTGCCTTTAATGGCGAAGGGATCAAGTGGCTCGTCACCGCGTACGCGAAACTCGAAAAGCTCTAATCTATCTCATCGCGCCTCAGTTCCTAGACATTCGCTTTAAGTGCCCCCTCTAGGAACTAGGCACTAGAACCTAATCACTTTCTTCACACAAAGAAAAACCCCGAGGGCTTGCGCCCATCGGGGTTATAGTCTTACTCGCAGCAATCCGGCTACTAAAAGTGCTCCATGCATCAAATCCTTGATAGTATGCTGACGTCCTTCAGCGTAGTCCTTTCATCGCCATCCTAGCGGTGTCCTTGACCCTATCCTGGTCTACTAACGTTCCTCGTTAGTTCACTTCGCTTGTTCCCTGAGCGGTGTCCCTTTCATCATCCTGATGATCGTTCCATGCCTCGTCCAGAGGTGTCCATTTCCCATCCTTAGTAGTAACCATCCTAGCTACTATTGCGTCCGTTCAATGTCCAATTTGCTTTCCGTGCCGATTACTCATCCTAAGCAACCGTATCTTCATCCTGAAGACCACCGAGTCCGTGGTGATTTCCTGTTCCGTGTCAGCATCCTTCCGACAGGGTTCATATTAAGACTTTGGCGAAGTTCAGCAACGTCAGAAAAACGATAAAAGGCATAAAAAATTGACGAAATTTCACACATAACAAGTTAAAACAATGAGTTATGATTTTTAATTGATAGTTTTCTTAGACAAAAAGAGAGTTTGACTCACTCGCTTGTGAGAGATCTCGCACAAGATGCCTAGACGATCGCCGATCATTGACGAGAAACCGATTGTGATCGAGCGCAACTTTTTGTCCTAAGATGCGTTAGAAGTGAATAAATAAACAAAAAATGGCCGTTATGGCCATTTTTTATGAGTGGTTATTCTGAGCAGAGCTAAAAGAGCATGGCGATGGCGTTAGTGGATTGCCATAAAATGCCAAGGCCGATGCCGCTGAACATCAGACCGCATAATGCGTCGATGTAGAGGCTCAATGATTTCAGTTTGCGCTGCATACGCTGCGTTGACAGCATCCAGGCCAAGAAAGAGAACCAAGCGAGCGAGAGGCCCCATAAAATCAACAGTGCAGCGCTTTTGCCGCCCAGCGACATACTGGCAGGCACCAGGCTGGACATCAAACTGACAAAAAAGACCAACGCTTTGGGGTTGAGAATATTGGTCGCAAAGCCTTTAGAAAAGGCGTGACGCTTGTTGACCAAGAGTGCTTGTTCAGAGGAGGCATCATCTTGCGCTGCGGTCTGCGAGGATTGAATGCGCGCCCATGTCCCCTTTAGCGCGCCTACGCCTAGGTATAAGAGGTAGCTACCGCCGGCAAGTTGCACGAGCGAAAACAGGGTTGGCTGCTGATGCACCAGATAGCTCACCCCAGTCAGGCTGAGCAGCGAGTGCAAGAGAATACCGAAAGAGAGGCCCAGTGCGATAAAAAATCCGGTCTGACGCCCGTAACGGGTGGCATTTTGCACCACAAGCGCAAAGTCGGGGCCCGGGCTCATTAAGGCAATGAAATGAACCGTCGCTAGAGTGGCAAGTAAAGTGATCTCATTCATGTTGGTAACGTTAGGCTTGTTTCGTGTTTAACAGTTTGGCGGCGCGGCGGCTTTGGCGGTTGGTTTTTAAACCGTCGAAGCTAAATACGACCAGTGCACCCCAAATAAAGGCAAAGGTGATGGCTTTGTCTGGCGTAAAGGCCTCACCATAGACAAGCACGGCGAGCATAAACATCAGGCTTGGGCCTATGTATTGGAAAAAACCCAGCGTTGAGAGCTTTAATCGTGTCGCGGCGCCCGTAAAGCAGAGCAGCGGTAGGGTAGTGATGACACCCGCAGCAACAAGGAGCAGATTGAGATCTAAGGGATTCTGGCTCAGGTTCGAGGTGGCGGAGTCGGCAATCCCGATAAGATAGATCGCAGCGGCAGGCAGCATCACCAAGGTCTCGATAAACAATCCCGTTTGCGCATCTAAGCTGACTTTTTTACGCAGCAAGCCATAAAAACCAAAGCTCATCGCCAGCGCGATGGCGACAATCGGTACCGAGCCAAACGCAACCAACTGGACCAATACACCACAGGCGGCAAGTACGACAGCAAACCACTGCAATTTTCGCAGGCGCTCACCGAGAAACAGCATGCCGAGCACCACATTAATTAACGGGTTGATGTAGTAGCCAAGACTGGCATCGAGCATATGATTGGCGTTCACCGCCCAGATGAAAATCAACCAGTTGGCCCCAACCAAGGTCGCCGTGGTGACGAGGTAGGTCATTTTCTTTTTGGATGTCAGCACGTCGCGTACGGTCTTCCAACCTCGGCTGAGATGAATCAGTAGCGCTAACAGGAAAAAAGACCAGACAACACGGTGACTTAAAATCTCAAGCGCAGAGACCTCGCTAATGGTCTTAAAGTAAATTGGCGCGATTCCCCACATGGTGTAGGCACCAATCGCAAGGAGGACACCTTGCCGCGCGCGTTGCTGTTCGTCGGTTGTCATTGGATGATTCTCAACACAGAATTATGAAATGAAACGAGTAGTATACGAATAGGATTGAGAATCACCTAGCACTTTGCAGTTTTATTCACCGCTATTCCCAACTACAATAAGCGCTCGATTTTTCCACCCCACTTATCCCAACAGAGAGCGTAATGACAGCCACACTGATCGCGCAGCAACCTGATTCTATCGAAACCGCTCAGAGCGTCTTGGAAAAGGTGTTTGGTTACCACGAATTTCGAGAAGGTCAACGTGACGCGATTGATACCGCGCTAGACGGTCAAGACAGCTTAGTCATTATGCCAACAGGCGGCGGTAAGTCACTGTGCTATCAAGTGCCGGCGCTGCTCAAAGAGGGGCTGACCTTAGTCATATCGCCTTTGATTTCCTTGATGAAAGACCAAGTGGATCAGTTGAAAGCCAATGGCGTCGCCGCTGAGTGTATTAACTCGACGATGGCGAGAGAGGCGCTTACCTCTGTCTACAATCGCATGCACTCTGGGGCGCTTAAGTTGGTCTATGTCTCGCCGGAACGTGTGTTGATGCGTGATTTTGTCGAGCGGTTAGAGAACTTGCCGCTGGCGATGATTGCCGTGGATGAAGCGCACTGTATTTCCCAGTGGGGACACGACTTTCGCCCGGAATACGCCGCGCTAGGTCAGTTGAAGCAATGGTTTCCACAGGTTCCTGTGATGGCGTTAACGGCAACCGCTGATGAAGCAACGCGCAGCGATATTACTCACCGTTTACAGCTGAACGAGCCACACATCTATTTGGGCAGTTTTGATCGACCGAATATTCGCTACACCTTGGTGGAAAAGCACAAGCCGGTCTCACAAATCGTGCGCTTTTTGGATGAGCAACGCGGTCAATGCGGCATCATCTATTGTGGTAGCCGTAGAAAGGTCGAGATGGTGACCGAAAAACTGTGCAATAACGGGCTGCGCGCCGCCAGTTATCACGCAGGGCTAGACGCCGACGAGCGCGCCTATGTACAAGAGGCCTTTCAGCGCGATGATATTCAAATCGTCGTCGCCACGGTCGCGTTTGGCATGGGGATCAATAAGCCTAATGTGCGCTTTGTGGTCCACTTTGATATTCCGCGCAATATTGAATCCTACTATCAAGAAACTGGCCGAGCAGGTCGAGACGGCTTACCAGCAGAAGCCATGATGCTCTATGACCCCGCTGACATCGGCTGGCTGCGTCGCATGCTCGATGAAAAAGAAGAGGGGCCGCAAAAGCAAGTCGAAGCGCACAAATTGAACGCCATGAGTGCGTTTGCGGAGGCGCAAACTTGTCGCCGCCAAGTGCTGCTCAACTATTTTGGTGAGTATCGACAAGAGCCTTGCGGCAACTGCGATATCTGCCTCGATCCGCCAAAACATTTCGATGCCACGGAACAAGCGCAAAAGGCACTCTCTTGTGTTTACCGGGTCAATCAAAGCTTCGGTATTGGTTATGTGGTGGAAGTGCTGCGTGGCATGCAAAACATTCGTATTCGAGAAAACGGTCATGACCAACTCTCGACGTACGGACTTGGGCGCGAGAATAGTCACGACTACTGGGTGAGTATTTTCCGACAGTTGATCCATAAAGGACTGTTAAACCAAAACATCACACGCAACTCGACGTTGCAATTAACCGAAGAAGCGCGCCCACTACTCAAAGGTGAGCGCACATTGGAACTAGCCGTCCCTCGGTTAGACACCGCGGCGCGCGCTGCACGTTCGGATAAGCTGGCGAATAAACACTACGATAAGAAGCTGTTTGCTAAGCTGCGTAAACTAAGAAAGTCGATTGCTGATGAAGATGGCTTGCCACCTTACGTTGTTTTCAGTGATGCGACCTTGATGGATATGGCGGAGATCTTGCCAACCTCTTACGGCGAGATGCTGGCAGTGAATGGCGTTGGTCAGCGCAAGCTGGAGAAATATGCCGATCCTTTCCTTGATTTGATTCAGGAGCATTTGACGCACCATGGCTAATGAGCACAGCGAGTTTGGCTTGATTGACTATCAAGCGGATCAGGGGCGATTGATTTTGCGTACGCCTCGATTTGATTTTGACACCTTTCCAGAGTTGGCCGAGCGTTTGGTTGGCCTACTGTCGGCCAAGGTAATAGAGAAACAGTGGGATGCAGACATCCACACTTGGTTGATTGATTTTGAAGGCTGCCAGTTGGTGCTCAGAGCGGAACACTACAGTGAAAGTGTTTGGCTAGAATCCTTAGTAGTTGAGCAATCTCAGCCGGAGTGTGATTTTTTAGCTGCGCTGTTTGAACGTGGTTTTTAACGGCTAGATTTTTCACTTCCTGCCTAATAACGTTTTAACTTCCTGCCTACTAACGAATAGTGATGGGCGCTGAAGTGGCTGATGCGTCGCCGAAATCGGTACGTGAACGATTGCCTTTGGTTGGGCGCTTGCGGCGCGGGTTGGTTAATGTATAATCGCCGGCCGTGATAATGGCAGGGTGCCATTATTGAGTATAGACATTGTTGGTCTGAGCCACTTCATGATGAAGAGGTTCAATTTGGGTTCCCTCACCCCCAAACCAAACTAAAAAGGTATCGCATGAATCACTTTACTCCTGCGCAGCAGCGCAAAGCCCTTTTTCTGTTAGTTCTGTTCCATTTGGTTATCATTGCATCGAGCAATTATCTCGTGCAGCTGCCCTTTACGGTTATGGGTTTTCATACCACTTGGGGCGCGTTCACCTTTCCTTTTATTTTTCTCGCCACGGATCTCACCGTCCGTGTCTTTGGCGCGGCATTGGCACGTAGAATCATCTTCTTGGTGATGCTGCCGGCCTTAGCAGTTTCGTATGCGTTGTCTGTCCTCTTTTTAGAGGGGCAGTTTCAAGGTGTCGCTCAGCTTGGCGAGTTCAATCTGTTTGTTGCGCGTATCGCGGTCGCCAGCTTCATGGCCTACTTGCTTGGACAAATCCTCGATGTGCACGTGTTCAATCGTCTGCGCCAGTTGAAGCAGTGGTGGGTGGCGCCGACCTGCTCGACCTTGTTTGGCAACGCACTTGATACCATCGCCTTTTTTGCGATTGCGTTTTACCAAAGCCCAGATCCGTTTATGGCTGAGCATTGGACGGAAATCGCGCTGGTGGACTACGGCTTTAAACTGGTTATCAGTCTTGGCTTGTTCGTGCCTATGTATGGGGTGCTACTGAACTACTTGGTTAAGAAGCTGACTGCCGTGAACCCAGACTTTAAAGTGGTGGGTGCAAACTAGCATTTTTGCATGGTATCGATGGTTCTGATGAGAGACATCGATCTGCGGATAAAAGAAAACCCGAGGCGAGAACGTCTCGGGTTTTTTGATCTCTGCGCTGCTTTCAACTCTGTGCTGCGCGGCGACGTGATTTAGATGGTCGCCGCTGCGCGGGTGGTGATCACCAAGGGCCAGCCAATATCACTCTGGCGGTTCGCTTCAATTTCAAGCTCCGCACTAGTGAGAGGGTTTTGCTCTAACCAGAGTGGGTCCAAGGTCAGCGTCAGCTTATCACCGTCGGTGGTTAACAACACATCTGGCGCAAGTTGTGGATTGCGACGATGGGTTAACAGCACGGCCAGTCTGAGTAGACGCAACACACGCTTGGCACTGGTGCCAGAGAGCGCGTGCTGCTCAGGCAGTGAGGAGAGTTGTTCACGATAGCGACGAGTGAGCTCACCCAACAGATGCTTCTGCGCACGGGTAAAGCCTGGCAAATCGAGATGCTGAAGGAGATACGCTCCGTGTTCCCCGCCTTTTTTAAAGTCGATCGTCAGGCCAATTTCATGCAGCTTAGCGGCGGTATCGAGTAGCACCACGCCTTGGTCTTCCGCAATCCAGCCTTGCTCGCATTGAGTGAGTAAGGTATTGGCTTGCTGCGCAACTTGTTCACCGTAGGCGACATCCAATTGGTATCGCGTTTGGACACTGGTAATGGTGCGCGCACGTATGTCGTCTTGCTTAAGTTCATCGACCATTTCGTACACTAAGCCTTCGCGCAGTGCGCCGCCGGCCAGTGTCATTGCCTCGATCTCTAACAACTCGAAAATCGCAATGAGAATCGACAAGCCGCTCGGAAACACCAGCGCACGTTCGAAAGTGAGCCCTTCGATATCCAGCTCTTCGAGGTGGTCAGCGCGCATGGCTTGCTTTTGTAAGCGCTTGAGTTTCGGGTGGGTGATCACCTCATCCATCCCTTGCGCTAACATGATCTCTTGCAAAGCTTGTACGGTGCCTGACGCGCCGACACACACATCCCAGCCCAGCGCGCGGTATTGCTCCAAGATGGGGTGCAGCGTCTGCTTGGCCGCCGAAATGGCGTTGTCAAAGTTACTGGCTGTCAACTGTCTATCTTTAAAGTGCTTCTCAAGCCAGGTCACGCAGCCCATTTTTAGACTGGTGAGCGCTTTGGCTTCAAACCCTTCACCGATAATCAGTTCAGTGCTGGCGCCACCAATATCGACCACCAAACGACGTCCGCTACCACCGGAGGTGTGCGCAACGCCTTTATAAATAGTGGCCGCTTCTTCCTCACCACTGATGACCTCGATCGTGTGACCTAAGATTTCATTGGCTTTGGCAAGAAATTGCTCGGCGTTGGTGGCCGTTCTTAAGGTCGCGGTGCCGACGATGCGGATGTTATCTGGCTCAATGTCTTGCAATCGCTCTGCAAACAAGCGCAAGCAGTCCCATCCGCGCTGCATGGCGTCTAGGCTCAGCGCATTGTTTTCGTCTAGTCCAGCGGCAAGGCGCACTTTGCGCTTGATTTTAGCCATGGTTTGAACGCTGCCATCGATATGACGCACAACGAGCATGTGAAAACTGTTCGACCCGAGGTCGATGGCAGCGTAGAGCGGAGAGGAGACGGCTTGACTCATAGACGACTTAAGAATCCTTTTGCTGACGTGAACGAGAGCGGTTGTTGTTACGGCGGTTGTTGTTACGCGAGCCACCGGTGTTTGTACGACGTTGCTGAGGTTTGTTGCTGCGCATGCGAATCGGTGCAGGCAGGTCTTGAATCAAAGCGCTTGCGTCGTAATCCGATTGTGGGATCGTGTGCTCAATGTACTCTTCAATAGCAGGCAAATTGATCGCGTAATCTTCACAAGCGAAGCTAATAGAGTGACCGCTTGCGCCCGCACGACCAGTACGACCGATACGGTGGACATAATCTTCACAATCATCAGGCAAATCATAGTTAAAGACGTGCGTGACTTGCGGAATGTGCAAACCGCGCGCCGCGACATCGGTAGCAACCAGAATATCGACGTCACCTTTGGTGAATTGCTCAAGAATCTTCTCGCGCTTCTTCTGCGGAACATCACCAGTAAGTAGGCCGACACGATGACCGTCAGCGGCCAGATGTCCCCATACGGATTCACATTTGTGCTTGGTGTTGGCAAACACGATGGCACGGTCTGGCCACTCTTCTTCAATCAGAGTTTGCAGCAGCGCCATTTTGTGCTCGTTAGAAGGGTAGAATAGTTCTTCTTTTATACGGTGACCGGTTTTTTGTTCCGGCTCGACCACGACATGCTCTGGGTTGTGCATGTGTTCAAAAGCGAGTTCTTGCACGCGGTATGACAGCGTGGCAGAAAACAGCATGTTCAAACGCTCTTTTGGCTCTGGCATGCGGCGGAATAGGAAACGAATGTCTTTAATAAAGCCAAGATCGAACATGCGATCTGCTTCATCCAATACCACAGCTTGGATATTGTTGAGGTTAAACACGCGCTGCTTATAGAAGTCGATGATACGACCTGTGGTGCCGATCAGTACGTCCACACCTTGCTCAAGTTTCGCAAGTTGTTTGTCGTAACTTTCGCCGCCGTAGGCAAGGGCGGTTTTGATCCCTGTGCTTTCGACCAATGGCGCCGCATCATTATAGATCTGGATCGCCAGCTCACGAGTCGGCGCCATAATGATGGCACGCGGCTGTGTCGGTTTGCGGCCGTCATGCTCAGGCGTGGTCAGCAAATGGTTAAAAGTAGCAGTCAAGAAAGCCAGGGTTTTACCTGTCCCTGTTTGAGCTTGTCCTGCGATGTCTTGGCCGGTGAGCAGTACCGGCAACGCCAAGGCTTGGATAGGGGTACAAAACTCGAACCCTTTTTTCTCCAATCCTTCAGTAACTTGGGGGTGTAAACCCAAATCGGCGAACTTTTGCTCTGTGATATGCGTCTTTTTCATTGCTATAGAATATCAGCTTAAGCTTGCAATACGAAAGTAAATACATTCCAATAGGGCATCTAAATACTGGTTATCATCCAACCAGTTCAGAAAAAACACATTGGAGTGGAAGATGAGTGATAAAATTTTGCAGCTAACTGATGATGGTTTTGATGCTGATGTAATCAATGCTGCAGGCCCGGTTCTTGTGGATTTTTGGGCAGAATGGTGCGGACCATGTAAAATGATCGCGCCGATTCTGGACGAAATCGCAGACGAGTACGAAGGCAAACTCACTATCGGTAAACTGAACATCGACCAGAACGCAGGCACACCGCCTAAGTTTGGTATCCGTGGTATTCCAACGTTACTTCTGTTCAAAGATGGTAACGTCGCAGCGACCAAAGTTGGCGCGCTGTCTAAGACTCAACTGAAAGAGTTTTTGGACGCCAACCTATAAGTCCACCGAGCTAAGACCGTGCATTTTAACCGATGCACGGTTTTGTTTTTGAAGGCCAACAAAATCTAGACTAGTCTAGTATTTAGTGCTAATTTATCGCACGTTAATTAAACAAGTTCTCTTCTTTGGTCGATCCTCTGACCAAATTCATCTAACTAAATAACAGATCCTTATTTTGACTAAACAAGTATCCACCACCATGAATCTAACTGAACTGAAGAACAGACCTGTGTCTGATCTTGTCAAACTTGGCGAAAGCTTGGGCCTTGAAAACCTAGCTCGCCTAAGAAAACAAGACATCATCTTCGCTATCTTGAAAGCGCATGCTAAAAGTGGTGAAGATATTTTCGGCGACGGGGTTCTGGAAATACTGCAAGACGGTTTCGGTTTCCTGCGCAGCGCAGACAGCTCTTACCTCGCAGGTCCGGACGACATCTACGTGTCACCGAGTCAGATTCGTCGTTTCAACTTACGCACGGGTGACTCAATTGCAGGTAAAATTCGTCCGCCAAAAGATGGGGAACGATACTTTGCATTGTTGAAAGTCAATACGGTTAATGATGATAAACCAGATAACGCGCGTAACAAGATTCTTTTTGAAAACTTGACGCCACTGCACGCCAATGAGCGTATGGTGATGGAGCGTGGTAACGGTTCGACGGAAGATATTACGGCACGTGTTTTGGATCTCGCGTCACCGATTGGTAAAGGTCAACGTGGTTTGATTGTCGCTCCGCCAAAAGCGGGTAAAACCATGTTGCTGCAAAACATCGCTCAGAGCATCACCTACAACCACCCTGAGTGTGTGCTGATGGTCCTTCTTATCGACGAACGTCCAGAGGAAGTGACAGAGATGCAACGCCTAGTCAAAGGTGAAGTGGTTGCATCGACGTTTGATGAGCCAGCGTCTCGTCACGTACAAGTAGCAGAAATGGTGATCGAGAAAGCGAAACGTCTGGTTGAACACAAGAAGGACGTGGTGATCCTGCTTGATTCGATTACGCGTCTCGCGCGCGCCTACAACACCGTTGTGCCTTCATCGGGTAAGGTTCTAACGGGTGGTGTCGATGCAAACGCACTACACCGTCCTAAGCGCTTCTTTGGTGCGGCACGTAACGTCGAAGAAGGTGGCAGCTTAACGATTCTAGCGACAGCACTGGTCGATACCGGTTCTAAGATGGATGAAGTCATCTACGAAGAATTTAAAGGTACAGGTAATATGGAAATTCACCTGAACCGTAAGATTGCCGAGAAGCGCGTCTTCCCAGCGATCGATTTCAACCGCTCTGGTACTCGTCGTGAAGAGCTACTGACGAAAAACGAAGAGCTGCAAAAAATGTGGATCCTACGTAAAATCGTACACCCAATGGGTGAAACCGATGCGATGGAATTCCTCATTGATAAATTGGCCATGACCAAGACCAATGATGAATTCTTCGATGCCATGCGCAGACAGTAATGAGCAAGTTTGAATGAATGAACGCCACCCAACCCGGGTGGCGTTTTTATTTGCATTCTCCGCTATTCCTATCCACAATAAGTGAAATGTTACAAGGAGGTTAACATGCAACAAGGAATGTTGTCGTCACTTCTCCTCTCGGCATCTCTACTGGTGGCTCACCCCGTCTCGGCAACACCCATGGAGCCGGAAAGAGCGCAAGCGTTGCTCGCCGATGAGCACATTGAACTGAAAGTGGCTGAGCTGCTGCAATACGCCATCGAAGACAATATCGACACACTCAAATTTGCGTTAGATCGTTTGTCACTCCCACAGCAGGAAGTGGCGCGTTATCTATTATTGAAAAAGTTTGAAGATCAAGAGTTAGCGCTCACGTCGAAAATGGCTTTGTTTGTTGAGCAGCAAAAACGTCGCGTACCCACCTATCAAGTCTTGGAGGTCGGTGATGGTTATGAGTTTTCAACCCCCGCGTTTAATTATCCTGCAATTGCGAGTCGTCTGCTGAAACAGTGGAAGCAGGGGCAATCGGCATTGGAATTTGTGCTAGCGGCAGAGCGCCAGGAGTTGAATCTGAAACAGTGGTTATCGGGTAGCGACTATCAGGTGCAGATGAGAGAGTCCTTGTTTATCCGCGAGCTAGATACCTTGTCTCAGCAAGCGGTCTTAGCATTGGCGGCGCAGCTGACAGAGCAAACGGTCACCAGTTGGCTTCCTTCATCGGCAGTCATGGTGCGCTTGGCGCAAGTGAGTGAAGACCCAGGTGTTTACAAACTGATCTGGCTAACCAAAGCGGACTTTAATAGTCAGCAAGAGTTGGCGAGGCTCGCTGATGTGGGCGACGAGTTTGCTCTGCAACAAATCATGCGTGCATTCACTAACCCTGCGTTGAAAGCATCGGCGATTGAGGCGTTAACGCGCATTAAACCGATGTCACCAGAGGTAAAGGAATTTCTTATCGCTAAGATGGCTATTCGTGAAGAGGCGTCAATGGTGGCAAGCGCGCTCGCCAATCAAGGTTATCGAAGTTGGCTTGAAGAGTTAGCCAAGACCAACCAAACCGTACGCAGTCATGCCATTTTGAGTGTGTTAACCCAATAAGACCCTGCACAAAAAGGGGGATCGGACGGGCGAGGTTTTTGATATACTGATGCGATATTAATCAGCCAGCAAAAGCCCATGAGTTTTAAGGATTTAAGAGACTTTATCGACTTCCTCGAGCAAAAGGGGAAGCTTAAGCGCATTACTCACCCGGTTGACCCCGCTTATGAAATGACAGAGATCAGTGACCGAACACTGCGTGCGGGTGGTCCTGCTCTGTTGTTTGAAAACCCCATCGGTTACTCCAT
Organism: Vibrio sp. R12-SW3-ISO1; assembly: GCF_059834005.1. Taxonomy (NCBI): domain Bacteria; kingdom Pseudomonadati; phylum Pseudomonadota; class Gammaproteobacteria; order Vibrionales; family Vibrionaceae; genus Vibrio; species Vibrio sp. R12-SW3-ISO1. The sequence continues at coordinate 5,639 of NZ_JCBDGK010000002.1, read as the reverse complement.
GCCTGTCCTTACCAACCTGTTTGGTACGCCAGAACGTGTCGCGATTGGCATGGGGCGTCAGGAAGTCAAAGAGTTGCGGGAAGTGGGTAAACTGCTTGCCTACCTGAAAGAACCCGAGCCCCCTAAAGGGTTTAAAGACGCGCTCGAAAAATTACCTGTCTTTCGGCAAGTCCTGAACATGCCAGCGAAACGCTTGCGCCGCGCACCGTGTCAGGAGATCGTTTGGCAAGGTGAGCAGGTCGATCTCGATAAAGTCCCCGTGATGAGTTGTTGGCAAGAAGACGTGGCGCCGCTGCTCACCTGGGGATTGACGGTTACGCGTGGCACCAAGCAAAAACGACAAAACCTCGGGATTTATCGTCAGCAAAAAATTGCCAAAAACAAGGTGATCATGCGCTGGCTCGCCCATCGTGGTGGCGCACTTGACCTACGAGATTGGATGGAGACGCATCCAGGTAAACCGTTCCCAGTCTCTGTCGCCTTTGGTGCGGACCCTGCCACCATACTTGGCGCCGTTACGCCGGTACCAGATACCTTGTCTGAGTATGCTTTTGCCGGTCTATTGCGGGGCAGCAAAACCGAAGTGGTGAAATCGGTGAGTAACGATCTCGATGTTCCTGCGAGTGCAGAGATCGTATTGGAAGGATACATTGACCCAAATGAGTTTGCCGATGAAGGTCCATACGGTGATCACACCGGGTATTACAACGAAAAAGAGCAGCATCATGTGTTCACCGTGACGCACATTACAATGCGTCAAAATCCCATTTATCACAGTACCTACACTGGCCGCCCACCTGATGAGCCTGCTGTTCTTGGGGTGGCATTGAATGAAGTGTTTGTGCCGATTTTGCAAAAGCAGTTCCCGGAGATTGAAGATTTTTACCTACCGCCGGAGGGGTGTTCGTATCGCATGGCGGTGGTGACGATGAAGAAACAGTACCCGGGCCACGCGAAGCGCGTCATGATGGGTGTGTGGTCTTTCTTGCGCCAGTTCATGTATACCAAGTTTGTCATCGTGTGCGATGAATCTGTCGATGCCCGCGATTGGGGCAGTGTCGTCGCCGCGATGAGCCAGCATGTCGATCCGCTGCGTGATAGTTTATTCATAGAAGATACCCCGATCGATTCCCTTGATTTTGCATCGCCAGTCGCGGGTCTAGGTTCCAAGATGGGTCTCGATGCGACAGTGAAGTGGGATGCAGAACGTGTGGGTCGAGCCGAGTTGCCCGCTAGCGCTAGGCTATCACAGGACGCCATCCGTCAATTTATTGCTCAGAATGACAACGTCCGAACGATACACATTCCAGAAACCGCTCACGGTGATGGCGTGGCCATTGTGACGATGAATAAGCAGCAGGCTGGAGACTCAGCGTCACTCGGACACCACACCCATCAGTGGTTAGCGCAGCACACGCGACCTAAGTTCATTATTCTTTGTGATGATGACGTCGATGCTCAAGACTGGAACGACGTTATCTGGGCGGTGACAACACGGGTGGATCCATCGCGCGACAGCCTACGTATTGCAGCGACAGATAATCAATCGTCATGCTTAGTGCTTGATGCCACCAATAAAATCGAAGGGCTTGAAGTGACGCGTGAGTGGGGCACGCCTATCAAGAAAGATCCGGACTTAGTGGCAAAAATCGATGCTATTTGGCCCGAGTTAGGTATCCTATGACGTATCAAGTCATCTTGCATCCAGGGGCAATCGCCTTTGATGTGCAAGAGGGAGAAACGGTGCTGGAAGGGGCGCTCAACAATCAATTACCTTTCCCACACCGTTGTCAGGTCGGTGCATGCGCAGCCTGTTTGTGCCGGATAATAAAAGGAACAGTGAAGTATCAATTAGAACCTATGCTGACAGAGAAAGAGCAGCAAGAAGGGTGGATATTCGCTTGTCAGGCTCTCGCAACGAGTCATTTAGAACTTACTCTAGAGGAGTGAGTTAGAGGAATACCATGACAATCCAATGTAAAGTAAAGTCTATTCAGCCGTTAGCTGCGAATACATTTCAAATTTTGCTCCATCCACAACAGCCGGTTGCGTTCAAAGCTGGCCAATACCTTACTGTCGTGATGGGTGAGAAAGATAATCGCCCTTTTTCTATTGCCAGTAGCCCGTGCCGCCATGAAGGCGAACTTGAACTTCATATCGGCGCAGCGGAACACAACGCTTACGCCCTTGAAGTGGTGGAAATGATGCAACACGCGCTGCAAACCCAAAGCGACATCACCATAGATGCACCACACGGCGATGCTTGGCTACAACAAAATAGCGAGCGACCACTATTATTGATTGCTGGAGGAACCGGCTTCAGTTATGTACGCTCCATTCTCGATCATTGCTTGTCCCAATCTTTAGAGAATGACATCTATCTTTATTGGGGAGCGCGAGATCAAAGTCAGCTGTATGCTCAACAAGAGTTAGCAGCCATTGCAGAGCAACATCGCCATGTACACTTTATTCCGGTGGTGGAAGCGCCAGAAGGCGAATGGCATGGAAAGGTAGGTAACGTCCTTCAAGCGGTGGAAGATGATTTCGACTCACTCGCCGAGTTTGATATCTATATTGCAGGGCGCTTTGAAATGGCCGGCGCCGCGCGTGAGCGCTTCACACAACACAGAGATGCGAAGAGTGATCGTATGTTTGCGGATGCGTATGCTTTTATCTAATCGATAAATTCTCCTACCAAAGGGTGGTTAAAAAGAGAGCGAAATGCTCTCTTTTTTGCCCTTTCGGCCACAATTTCAGCGAACAGCCTGTTTTTTTAAATTATTTTCAAATAGGGCTTGCGCTATCGAATCAACTCCCTATAATGCGCATCCACTGACACGGCAGACGCCACAAGGCTTCAGCAGTGTTAAAGAGGTAAAAGCTTCTTAAGAAAATAAATTTGAAAAGTGTTTGACTCTTCAAATTAACTCGTTAGAATGCACCTCCGCTTCGAGATAAAGCTCAAAGCAACGCTCTTTAACAATATAAACCTATCAATCTGTGTGGGCACTCGTTGATGATAATCCAAATAGTTTCTTCGGAAACAATTTAGGTTTCAATGATACGAAGTGACCATTGAGTCTTCGGACTCAGCACAGTCAATTCAAGTTTTCTAGGAACTAGCTTCTAGTGACTAGGAACTTATCAGTATTCATTGAGCCGAACAAAACTTTAAATTGAAGAGTTTGATCATGGCTCAGATTGAACGCTGGCGGCAGGCCTAACACATGCAAGTCGAGCGGAAACGAGTTATCTGAACCTTCGGGGAACGATAACGGCGTCGAGCGGCGGACGGGTGAGTAATGCCTGGGAAATTGCCCTGATGTGGGGGATAACCATTGGAAACGATGGCTAATACCGCATAATGCTTTCGAGCCAAAGAGGGGGACCTCCGGGCCTCTCGCGTCAGGATATGCCCAGGTGGGATTAGCTAGTTGGTGAGGTAAGGGCTCACCAAGGCGACGATCCCTAGCTGGTCTGAGAGGATGATCAGCCACACTGGAACTGAGACACGGTCCAGACTCCTACGGGAGGCAGCAGTGGGGAATATTGCACAATGGGCGCAAGCCTGATGCAGCCATGCCGCGTGTATGAAGAAGGCCTTCGGGTTGTAAAGTACTTTCAGCAGTGAGGAAGGTGGGTGTGTTAATAGCGCACTCATTTGACGTTAGCTGCAGAAGAAGCACCGGCTAACTCCGTGCCAGCAGCCGCGGTAATACGGAGGGTGCGAGCGTTAATCGGAATTACTGGGCGTAAAGCGCATGCAGGTGGTTTGTTAAGTCAGATGTGAAAGCCCGGGGCTCAACCTCGGAATTGCATTTGAAACTGGCAGACTAGAGTACTGTAGAGGGGGGTAGAATTTCAGGTGTAGCGGTGAAATGCGTAGAGATCTGAAGGAATACCAGTGGCGAAGGCGGCCCCCTGGACAGATACTGACACTCAGATGCGAAAGCGTGGGGAGCAAACAGGATTAGATACCCTGGTAGTCCACGCCGTAAACGATGTCTACTTGGAGGTTGTGGCCTTGAGCCGTGGCTTTCGGAGCTAACGCGTTAAGTAGACCGCCTGGGGAGTACGGTCGCAAGATTAAAACTCAAATGAATTGACGGGGGCCCGCACAAGCGGTGGAGCATGTGGTTTAATTCGATGCAACGCGAAGAACCTTACCTACTCTTGACATCTACAGAACTTAGCAGAGATGCTTTGGTGCCTTCGGGAACTGTAAGACAGGTGCTGCATGGCTGTCGTCAGCTCGTGTTGTGAAATGTTGGGTTAAGTCCCGCAACGAGCGCAACCCTTATCCTTGTTTGCCAGCACTTCGGGTGGGAACTCCAGGGAGACTGCCGGTGATAAACCGGAGGAAGGTGGGGACGACGTCAAGTCATCATGGCCCTTACGAGTAGGGCTACACACGTGCTACAATGGCGCATACAGAGGGCGGCGAACTTGCGAGAGTAAGCGAATCCCAAAAAGTGCGTCGTAGTCCGGATTGGAGTCTGCAACTCGACTCCATGAAGTCGGAATCGCTAGTAATCGTGGATCAGAATGCCACGGTGAATACGTTCCCGGGCCTTGTACACACCGCCCGTCACACCATGGGAGTGGGCTGCAAAAGAAGTGGGTAGTTTAACCTTTCGGGGAGGACGCTCACCACTTTGTGGTTCATGACTGGGGTGAAGTCGTAACAAGGTAGCGCTAGGGGAACCTGGCGCTGGATCACCTCCTTATACGATGATTATCGTTTTGAGTGTCCACACAGATTGATGGTTTATAAAACGAGACACTAGTGGTGGCTATAGCCCAGATAGAAGAGCCTTGCCTGGCAGGCACAGAGGTACTCGGTTCAGATCCCGGTTAGCTCACCACTGTCCCGTTCGTCTAGAGGCCTAGGACACCGCCCTTTCACGGCGGTAACAGGGGTTCGACTCCCCTACGGGATACCATCTTTAAGTGCACTTCTTTTAATAAGAAAGACGATAGTGCTTTTAAAAATGGTTACTTCTTTGAAGTGATTTGCTCTTTAACAATTTGGAAAGCTGACAAAACAACAATTTATTGTTGTTTGTAAAGTTCTCAAAGTATTCATATCTATGAATACACAAAAACACATTCAAGTGTTCTTGGCTTTTTGTTTTCACTTTTTATAAAAAAGTAAAATAAAAAGATATTTGAGTCCGGCAAAATCGAAAGCTATCTCGCTCATTCAAATAATGAGATAGCAACTTTGGTTGTTTGACCGTAAGACCCTTTGGGGTTGTATGGTTAAGTGACTAAGCGTACACGGTGGATGCCTTGGCAGTCAGAGGCGATGAAGGACGTATTAACTTGCGATAAGCCCAGATTAGGTAGTAAAAACCACTTGAGTCTGGGATTTCCGAATGGGGAAACCCACCTGCATAAGCAGGTATCGTTATGTGAATACATAGCATAACGAGGCGAACCGGGGGAACTGAAACATCTAAGTACCCCGAGGAAAAGAAATCAACCGAGATTCCGAAAGTAGCGGCGAGCGAAATTGGACTAGCCCTTAAGCTTTATATGCGTTAGACGAACGGTCTGGAAAGTCCGGCAATAAAGGGTGATAGCCCCGTAGTTGACAACGCACATTCAGTGAAATCGAGTAGGGCGGGACACGTGAT
>NZ_JCBDGK010000001.1:0-137454 GCF_059834005.1 Vibrio sp. R12-SW3-ISO1 | reverse complement strand
TATGAAGTGTATCACCAAACACGTGGTCTTCGTTGGCCAGTCGTTGACGGTAAAGAGACCCTTTGGCGTTACAAAGAAGGCTCAGATCCATATGCCAAAGCCGGTAGCGGTTGGGACTTCTACGGCAAGCCTGACGGAAAAGCGTTTATTATTTCCGCCCCATACGAAGCGCCTCCAGAAGTGCCAGATTCCGAGTTCGATTTATGGCTCTGCACCGGTCGTGTACTCGAGCATTGGCACACCGGCACCATGACACGCCGTGTCCCTGAACTCTATAAAGCCGTGCCGGACGCCGTCTGCTACATGCATCCAGAGGACGCCAAAGCACGAGGCATTCGCCGAGGTGACGAGGTGAACATTGCCAACAAACGTGGTGAAGTGCGTGTGCGCGTTGAAACGCGCGGACGTAACCGACCACCTCAAGGATTGGTGTTCGTCCCCTTCTTTGATGCGCGCATCTTGATCAACAAATTGATCCTTGATGCCACGGATCCACTGTCTAAACAGACCGACTTTAAGAAGTGTCCAGTGAAGATCACCAAAGTTGCGTAATGTCGAGATTAGGTTGCCCACATTTGGGCAACCTAAGCGAAGAATGTAGCCAGAAGGCGGAGAACAAAAACATGAAAAAATTCTTAGTTGCACTTTTCTCGGTAGGTGCAGTGTTGAGCAGCGCTGTGTTTGCCAATTTGGACAACCCGGGTGGTATCGGCGGGTTGGAGTCGCTGCGCGGTAACACCAATCTGGAAGAGACCAGACCTGCGGACGCATTTAAAGATTTTCCCAAAGATCAAATCGTTGAAGATAGCTTTGTCTATCAGCCACCGTTGATTCCTCACAGTATTCGTAACTATGAGGTGTCGTTAAACGCCAATAAATGTTTGGCTTGCCACAGCTGGAAAAACGCCAAGCAATCAGGCGCAACAAAAATCAGTGTCACCCACTATGTGAATCGCCAAGACGCGGTGCTCGCAGACGTATCGCCAAGACGTTACTTCTGTCTGCAATGCCACGTCCCGCAAACAGATGCGAAACCATTGGTTGAGAATGAGTTCCAATCTGTTGATTCTCTTAAGTAAGAAACGCGAGTAAGCGAGGTTAACTATGAAATTACTGAAAGCGTTTTGGAAGCGGTTCACGTCCCCCAGTAAAGCGGCGGTTGGCGTTGTGCTGTTTATGGGCTTTGCGGGTGGTTTGTTGTTCTGGGGGGCATTTAACACCGGGATGGAAGCGACCAACAGCGAAGAGTTTTGTTCAGGCTGTCATGCGCCGATTGTAGCGGAAATCAAAGAGACGATTCACTACTCGAACCGTTCTGGTGTGAGAGCAATCTGTTCTGACTGTCATGTACCTCACGAATGGACAGACAAGATTGTCCGTAAAGTTCAGGCGTCTAAAGAGCTGTTTGCGCACTATGTCTTGCGTACCATAGATACACAAGAAAAGTTTGAGCAGCGTCGCGGTCATCTTGCTGAGCGAGAATGGGCACGTATGCAGAAAAACGATTCGCTCGAGTGTCGTAACTGTCATGAATTCGAGTTTATGGACTTTTCTGAGCAAGGTTCACGTGGTGCCCAGCAGCACTCAACGGCCCTCGCCTCGGGTGAAAAGACCTGTGTTGACTGTCACAAAGGGATCGCCCACCGCCTGCCTGACATGCATGGCGTTGAAGGTTGGCAATAAGGAGAGAGCATGAGTACGTTAGAATCGATTATTTGGCACATCCTTGGCTACAGTGCGATGCCTGTTATTATCCTATCAGGCTTCATAGTCGTTGCGGTCATTTGTATTTGGTTGCTCTCGTTGGGTAAAGATAAACAAGCCCAGTAACCCAACAGTATCCGATACACGACTGTGAGTCGTTGGTCGTTTATAAACCAACGCAAAGAGCGACCGCTAGGGTCGCTCTTTCGTTAGATTTAAAATCAGCGGTTGCGCTCGATTAATCTGGAAAACCATTCGGGTTATTTGACTGCCAGCGCCAGGTATCTTGCGTCATCTCAACCAAAGAACGTGTCGCACTCCAACCCAGCTCACGCTGCGCTTTTGAAGGATCGGCCCAACACTCGGCAATATCACCGGCGCGGCGCGGCGCAATTTGGTACGGGACAGGTTTACCACTGGCCTTTTCAAACGCATGCACCATCTCCAACACACTATAGCCATTACCAGTGCCTAGGTTGTAGATGTGCAATCCGGATGTCTGGCCTACTTTCTCTAACGCAGCCACGTGCCCATCTGACAAGTCCATCACGTGGATATAGTCGCGCACGCCCGTGCCATCTTTGGTCGGGTAATCATCACCAAACACAGATAAAAATTCACGGCGCCCTACGGCAACTTGGGAGACAAATGGCATTAGGTTGTTTGGAATACCTTGCGGATCTTCGCCAAGCTCACCGGATGGGTGTGAACCAACAGGGTTGAAATAACGCAGTAAGGTGATACTCCAATCGGGATTGGCATTTTGAAAGTCGGTCAAACACTCTTCAACCATCAACTTGCTACGACCATAAGGATTGGTTGCGCTGGTTGGGAAATCTTCGGTAATAGGCACACTCGCTGGATCTCCATAGACAGTCGCAGATGAAGAAAAAACTAAGGTCTTCACCCCTGCTTCGCGCATCGCATCGACCAATACAAGCGTACCGTTGACGTTGTTGTCATAATATTCAAGTGGCTTTTCCACAGACTCACCGACCGCTTTAAGCCCAGCAAAGTGAATCACCGCATCGATGTTGTGCTCAACAAGCACTTGCTTCATCAAGGCTTTGTCGCGAATATCGCCTTCAATAAAGGTCGGCGTTTGACCTGAAACCTTCTCAATACGTTCAAGCACACTGCGCTTACTGTTATACAAGTTGTCGACGATAACGGGCGTCATTCCCGCGGCGATCATTTGCAAACACGTATGGCTGCCAATGTAGCCCATTCCGCCTGTCACTAATACATTCATAACTCTAGCCTAATGTAAGTATTTCGTTGAATGGTAACAGAAAATTGCGCGCGAGATAACGCTAACTTGCCTCACTCATGATGACCTGCCCTTTGCCTTCCATTTTAGCTCGGTACATGGCTTTGTCGGCCGCTTTGAGGAATTGTTCGAGACTGGTACCCTGCGCACGTTGAGTGTAGTGAATACCAATACTCACACCGACCGATAGACGCTCACCGGCATAGTCGATTTCATTGCTGATTTCCGCCAGCAGCCGCTCTGCGAGGGCATGCGTACTGGGTTGATCGCAAGAAGTCATCAAGACCACAAACTCATCGCCGGACAGTCGAGCCACCAAATCTTGACTGCGCACATGCAACGATAGGCGGCGCGAGACTTCTTTAAGTACTGCGTCGCCTGCATCGTGGCCGTAAGTGTCGTTTACCGCTTTAAATCCATCAAGATCGAGATACAAAAGTGCAATGCCCGTTTTGGATAGACGCTCATCGGTGAGCGTTTTACCTAATACGCGATAAAGGTGGGTGCGATTGGCAAGCCCGGTCAGACTGTCATGATTGACCATATACTCAAGTCGCTCCATCTCTTTGACTGAAGATAAGTCGACAATCACATAGACATAATCGAAGCGATGTTCACTGGCGCTGGTACGATTTTTCGATGCTCGAACATAAAGCGGTACTCGGTGCCCTAGGGGATGAATCTCCCACACCTCACCTTGCCACTCACCTTGCTCTTCAATCATGCGTTTTATCTGCGTCATGACGGTATCAAAATCCGCCCAACGGAATAGCTCGCGATGGTGCTGACCAATTATCTCGCTGGTATCTACTCCCAGTATCCGACGACTGGCCGGGTTGAGCATAGTGACCACGTCCCTATCATCGGTGACCACTAAGCCATCTTTACTGTTTTCAAAAATATTCGCCGCCATGCGTTGGCGGCTCATCGCCACTTCGACTTGGGTGATGTCCTCAATCGCGACTAGGCACTGGCCGGGTTTTGAAAGCGGCGTACCACTTACTTTTAAGAATCGGCGATCATGAAACAGATCTTCGAGGACGATATGGCGATCTTCAAACTCTAGATTGTTTTCGAGCGCGTGCTTTAATTCGGATTGCCCTTTACCTTGAATCAAATCTATCAACTTACTGGCTTGGATAAAGGCGCTGGTACAGCGGAATATCTCACACGTCATCGCATTAAAATGGAGAACATCGCCATGCTGATTGACAACAATAAGCGCGTGTTTGACCGACTCGACCACCTCGTTGGCGAAGGATTTCTCTTGCTCTAATCTATCAAGTGTATGATTGACTTGTTGATCACGCAGTTTCAAACGTCTCAGCATAGTGCGAAAGGCACGGACTAAATCGCCAACTTCATCGTTCGCGATGGTATCAATCTCAATACTGTTGGATTTGTGTTCAATATATCCTTGTATCGCAGCGCGCAAACTGATGACGGGGTTGAGAATATACTTTTGTACGGTGTAAAACAAAATGGCGGTCGCAATGGTCAAAAAAACAATAAAAATCAGCGCATTATGTATGACCTGCTCTGAGCTGTCTTGAAACGATTTGGTGGAAATCGTCACTCTAAACTTGGCCACTTCGTTACCGTTTGCATAGAGAGGAAAGAGTGCAAAAAGATAATCGTCGCTCACAGCCTGGCCCGTTTCTTTCAATGCAGCGAGCTGCTGCGCACTCGGCAAAGGCGCTGCGACACCATGTTGTTCATACATCGAAAACAGTTTGCCATCTAAGGTGTGCAGCTTAACGCGCACGATCTCTTTGTCTGCGGAAAACGACTGCAATATTTGCGTCGCTTGTTCAGTATGCCCACCCAAAATGGCCGAGTTTAACGGCGATGATAAACCAAGAGACAATACGTGAGCACGGTCGATAAGGTTGTCGGTTTGCGACTTGAGAGCAACATTGAGCGCATTGCCCTGAGTGAGGAGTAAAATCACCAATGAAAAAAGAATCAGTGGGACGATAAGCTTAGATTTCAACGATAGCGCGTTCAGCGAGAGCATACGCGACTCCTCTCAACCCATCTTCTTTGGCGATTCTGAATACAAACGCCACTTCTATCGCCGCTGACCCTTTTCATATCACATTTGAGCGCTTCGCCCCTCACCCACTACCTAAAACACTATTTGCTACCTAAAACATGAGCCGCTCTGTTTTCTTTTGATGCGGTTTGTGCGTAAGCTTAGCAACACGATAGGAACACGCTCAGTGACGCCGTTCAAAATTTGAACGCAACTCGGATTATTTGTACGATAAATCTCACTAATGAGCATAAAAGGACGTAAATGCATGGCAAAACGCGCAATTTTGTTGAATTGTGATATGGGCGAAAGCTTTGGTGTTTGGTCGATGGGCAATGACACCTTGGTGATGCCCCACGTAGACATGGCCAATATCGCCTGCGGCTACCACGCTTCTGACCCAACTATTATGTCACACACTGTCGCGCTCGCGGTTCGCCACAACGTCAAGATTGGCGCCCATCCCAGTTACCCAGACTTACAAGGATTTGGACGCCGAAGCCTTGCCATGAGCCCCGAAGAAGTCACTGCGATGACCATCTATCAAGTTGGCGCGCTTAAAGCGCTTTGTGAAGCGCACAACACAGAACTCAGTTATGTCAAACCACATGGCGCGCTTTATAATGACATGCTTAAGGACTTATCGCTGTTCGATGCGGTCGCTGATGCCGTCTCTTGTTTCAATGTCCCTTTAATGACGCTCGCCGTGCTCGATAACCAGCCTTTACTTGATATTGCTGACCGGTATGAGCTGCCTTTGCTGTTTGAAGCTTTTGCTGACAGACGCTATCTCGCCAATGGTACTCTGGCACCAAGAACGCAGCCCGATGCGGTCATCACCAACGCCGAAGATATCATTAGCCAAGTTCGCCAAATCACCCAATATGGCAAAGTGCGCACCATAGAGGGCTACGCGATTGATATTGAGGCGGATACCTTATGCGTACACGGCGATAATCTGGCGGCCATCGATATTATCAAGCAGATCCGCACCAGCATGGAGTAACAGATGACGATCACCTATACCATCGATCCCGTTGCCGAGTGCAGTATTTTAGTCACCTTTGACGCGGCCCCTTCACCAGAGCTGTCGAGTATAATCCAGCACTGTGGCGAAAACGTTCAGTCTCAGTTAGCGCAATGGCTGATGAACGTCACCCCCTCGCACATCACTCTGTTGATTGACTATTTACCTCACCGAATCTCCATTTTCGATTTTATCCCACGCGTCGAACGCATCTTGGATAGCACCATAGCCAGCCCGCCAGTAAGCCATAGCGCAGAGATCATTGAATTACCCGTCTACTATCATCCGGATGTAGGGCCAGACTTAGCGATCTATTTCGAGCAAGGTATGACATTGGACGAGGTAATCGAACTGCACACCCAAGGGTGTTACAGTGTCACTGCGATCGGCTTTGCGCCTGGGTTTGCGTTTATGAGTCAAGTCACGCCTCAATTACAACTGCCACGTCAAAGTACGCCGCGCGTCAATGTTCCCAAAGGCAGCGTAGCGATTGCCAATCATCATACTGCGGTTTATCCGAGTAATTCACCGGGTGGGTGGAACATCATTGGACGCTGCCCATTAGCGCTGTTCACACCCGATGAAGCGCAGATGCTGCCGTACAGTGTCGGCTCTCAAGTGCGCTTTAAGGCCGTCGATCGAGACCAGTTTCTTCAACTCGGTGGGTCGCTTGATGGGGAGTTTGCCTTATGAAGTCTTACGTTGAAGTCATCAAACCTGGACAACTGAGCCTCATCCAAGATTTTGGTCGATTTGGCTTGGCGCATTTGGGCATTACCCAAGGCGGTCCCTTGGATGATTACGCCTACAGTTGGGCGAATCATTTGCTCGATAACCCGGTCAATTGCCCAACCATTGAAATTACCTTGGGACAAGCGGAATTTCGTTTCAATGGTCACTGCAACCTCGCCATTGCAGGTGGGGATCTCAATGCTAAACTCGACGGTCAGCGCATAGATAACTGGTCAACATTTGTCGCCCGTAAAGGGCAAACGTTGAGCTTTGGTCTTCCGGCCAACGGGCTAAGAAGCTACCTTGCCATTAAAGGGGGCTTTGATGTGTCACCAGTATTGGGCAGTGTGTCCACCGTCACCCGTGAAGCGCTCGGTGGCTTAGAGCAAGGCCGCGCACTTAAAGCGGGGGATCAACTCGCGTTTACTTACCACCCGTTATCCCACCAAAGCACACAGATTTCATTTCGCTACCGCCCTGATTACAACCTCCCCATTCGTGTACGTGTGATTGAGGGATATCAAAGTGAGCAGTTTTCTCCAGACGCGATCGGGGCCTTTTACAGCCGGCGTTTTGAGGTAAGCCAGCACATCAATCGAATGGGGTATCGCCTTCGCGGTAACACAATTACGCCGCCGGATACGGAACTGTTGAGCGAAGGAATTGCGTTAGGCGCAATACAAGTGCCCAAAAGTGGCGACCCGATTATTTTGCTCAGTGACAAACAAACGATCGGCGGTTATCCCAAATTAGGTTGTGTGGCCCGTATTGACCTGCCACGTATCGCTCAAGCTCGGCCGGGCCAAACCGTGACGTTTGAAAAGGGCGATTTACTCGGCTTACAAGATGTCTGGTGTCAGTGGGCGCGTTTTTTCGGCTACTAATTCATTGCCATCAGTAGGCTTAGTTTCGGCCATGACGGCGGCGAAATAACAAAAAGGCGCCGATTTGGCGCCTTGATACATCATCCGATAACACGGTGTGGCGATAGCTGCTTTACTGGGATTCACCATAGACTTGGGCCAACTCTGCAGGATAGCCACGCTCAATCGCGATGCGTTTCGCTTCTTGTTCAACGTCGCTCGCCACCAAGCGGGTACACACCGGATGAAGAGCCTCAATGGAGGCTCCCTGATAGTCATACAAGCCCCACTGCGTCACCACTTTTCTTGCGGCTTCTAGCGCAGATGAACCTTTGACCACTTCGATGCGTGCATAGTGATTGGCTTCAAACGAAACGTCTGCGGCTCTTAACGAGTCATCTCGTCCTGGTATTTGCTGCGCGCCAAACAAAGGCAGCGCATAGTAATCCGCCGAATGGTAGTCAGGCACGTACTGACCGATGTGTCGCACGGCACGCAGGCTGCGCTCTTTGGCCACTGACTCGTCCCAGCCTTGATTCAACGTCTTGATCAGGGGAGCCGGTAACTGAGGCTGAGAAGAACGATCATCCGAGGCGACCAACCCCTCATCGAACAAGGTAATCTCTTTCGTCATACCGTGCAGTTGAAACACTTTATTTGCATACGGGGTCAGTTGCGCCATACCTGCTGGCGTCCCCCGTTGACCATGGAAAATAACCTCTGGCCATACCTGATCACACTCTGCCCATCGCGTGACATATGCGGCTTTAAACTCCACCAAACGCTGACGTTTCTTTTGAGCCAGATCGTCAATCGTACCGGTTTGATAACCACAGGCGTTGATGACGTATTGAGCTTGAAGTTCGTGCAGTCGGTTATTGTCATCTCGATAGCGAATCAACCAGCCGTCTCCACTCTCTTCAAGATCAGTCACTTCACATGAGGTAAGCAATTGACAATTTGGATGTGCGGCGAGTGTGAGTTTTGCACTCGCGGCCAAACGAAAGACACTCCAACCGTGCTCTTGCACTGCAACCACAGGGTACTTTAGCGCATCGAGATCGGCATGCTGAGCAAAAGGAATCACCCAATCTTCAACACTTGTTGGTGCCTCAGGTTGAGTGCGCGTCGCCAGTGCTTGCAATTCCTCTTTTGAAAAACAGCGATAGTAATCTTGTGGTGCGCCCAGCACTTGATTGGCCGAGTCTCGGTCCACTAAGGTCTGGTAGCAATCACGGATGGTTTGCAGGCGAGATTCGACCTCATCGACACTGCCGGGATCGGAAATAGGAACAGCAATCAGAGTTGGGCGACGATTGATGGTTTGAGGGTAAAGACGCACCGTTTCAATCGACTGTTCAAGCAACTCAATACATTGCTCCGTCGAGATTTCGCGGTACAAATTCCCACCAGCATGGAGATGGCAAATCGGCGGTCCACTGACAAGGCTCGCGCCTCGCTCAATGAGGGTAACATTTTGCCCAATTTCGGATAAATGGACAGCGGCCGTGGCGCCGGCAACGCCCCCACCAATAATGACGATGGACGTTGAACTTGGCTGTGTGTTGATCTGTGACATCTGCGCGGCTAGTTGTTTCATTTCTCGGTTATTTTACTCTTAAAAAACGGTGATAAAAATCACTTTTTTTGCAAGGGATATGAATGACATTTTCATCATAAAAAGTTGAAAAAAATGCTTGACTGAAAAATTGGAACTCATAGAAAAATCGATTCTGTGAATAACAACTTTGCTGCATGCTTGAACTTTCCTAGCGTTGCGCGATTTAGTGAGTTATCTACAGGTCAAGTTATCCCAAACCTTATCCACCGTTTTTGTGGATAACTGAATAACTTGACCCGAACAGCGTCAGCTAAACTCTTTATTTATAGGGGCTAACAGTTTTTTAATCATACTGAAAACAACCAACGCCAGTGTGCAAAACGTGATGATGGGCATGGTTAACCACAACAAATAATGCAAGCTTGGGGTGAGATCAAAACCGAAGTAAATGATCCCACCGACTACGGCTTCTGCCCCGAGTGCGGCAATCAAACCAGCGATCAATGCCATCAAGCCATATTCCGCCCAAATGGTACGCGTGACCCGTTTTCGGCTCGCACCTAACGTTCGGTAGAGCTGCATCTCTGATTTACGTTGTGACAGACTTAGCCTCAGCAACGTAAAGATCAAAAGTAACCCTGCCAAGACGCCAAGTGCCGCCAATAAGGTAATCGACCAAACGATTTGCTCAAGCAGCGATTGGATTTTCTCACCCATTTGCCGAATATCCATCAAGCTAACCGTTGGGTGCGCCTTTGACAGAGTATTGAGCAACCCGTCATGTTGGTCGTCGACGCGAAAGCTGACCAAAAACGTCGCTGGGATTTGCTCTAGCACATCCGGCGTAAAAATGAAGTAAAAATTAGGCTTCATATCACGCCATTCTACGGCACGCACGGAATTCACCATCGCAATTATCGTTTGGCCGTTAATCACAAACTCAAGCTCATCACCAATCGCTAGACCCAGATCGCTAGCGACATCCGACTCAACGGAGACGCCGCCTTTTTCAGTCCACTCACCCTCAAGCAACTCGTTGTGTGCAGGAATCCCCTCGGCGTAGGTAAAATTGAGCTCACGGCGCAGCGCGTCGTTGCCTTCTCCGCCATCAGAGGCTTCTTTCGCATCTTGCCCATTAATTTTCGTCAAGCGGCCCCGAATGATGGGATAGTCGTCGGAACGAGTGATCCCATTTTGGTCCAACACCTCTAAATAGGCCTCTCTTTCGTAAGGTGCGATATTCAGAGCGAAGGCATTCGGCGCATCTGGCGGAATAGTACGTTGCCAATCAGAGAGTAGATCAGTGCGAACGAGCCACATCACGGCCAACAGCATCAAAGAAAGCCCAAGAGCGCCAAATTGCAAACCGGTTGCCGTCATTGAGCGGTTGATGCGCGAGAGCGCCAATTTGAATGACGTACTCAGTGGCATTTTGGCTAACTGCTTGGTGACAAGCAAACTCACCGCACCAAGCAGCACAAACAGCAGCACCATCCCCAGCATGACAATCCAAACCAACATGTTGTCGTAGTATGCCGCGAGCATGGGCACGACAGGCACCAGTATCAACCACTTTGACTTATGGCCCGCGTCGCTTGCTTGGGGTTGCATCACATTGACCGCACTGACACTCACTAAGCGATGCAGAGGAATCCCAAGGGCAGGTACGGCGATACACACGCTGCTGGCAAGTGCGACCAGCGCAGGCGTCAAGCCATAGCTCGGGAGTGGATTCGGGAGTAAGTCAACCAGAGGAATGCGGAGTAACACTTCTAACCCGACACCAATCAGCAAGCCAAGCACGCTCGCTGTCAGTAGCAGTATCGCGACCTGAATAGAAAGCCAGCGGACAATCCACTGCTTTGTGGCGCCAAGGCTTTTCAACATGGCAATGGTCTTGGTGCGAGTAGAGACGTAATGCTGACAGGTCAGTACCAATGTCGTAGCGGCCATAATGACCACAATCGCGACGCTGAGAGATAAATATTGCTGAGTGCGCTGGAAAACATCGTTGGTACGACTAGCACTGTTTTGATCTCGCCAACGTTCACTTGGGGTCAGTTCAATGCGGCTTTTTAGCGTCTCTATGCTGGTGTCGTCGCCATTCAAAAATAGGTTGTAGCGCACGCGACTGCCGAGCTGAATAGCGCCTGTCTTATCGATGTCATCCATGTGGATAAAGACCGACGGCATTTGCTGAAATGGATTGAAGCTAAGCCCTGGCTCTTCTAATACCCGTCCTGTAACGGTAAAATCGGCATCACCAATAGTGACCGCGTCACCAATGGTGACCTCTAACTGGGCAAACAGACGCTCGTCTAGCCACAGCTCACCTGGTGCTACTCGTGCTTTTTCCCCTTGGCCATCACTTAAGCGAAAATCACCTTGCAGCGGATAGTTCGACTCTACCGCCTTAACGGTGATCAGCTTCATCTGCGCGTCACTAAACGCCATGGTGGCAAAGCGAGTTTGACGCGCAGTGTCCATATTCAATGCCCCGGCGTTTTGTAGCAATGTTTCGGGCAGAGGATTCGAGCTACTGAACTGCACATCCGCCGTTAACGCTTGCTTGCCCTGTTTGACGATGACCTGCTCCATGCGGTTCGCTAAAGCGGTTAAGGCAAAGATGCAGGCGATAATTAACGTCAGCGCGGCGGCAATCGGCCAGAGCTGGCCTTGACGTATTTCACTGACACTCCAGCGCACTAGACGGGAGTTTAAACGAGAGTGTGCCATTCCTACTCTCCTTTGATCTGACCAGCCGACATGACTATGGTGCGATCGCACATACGTGCTAGCTCGCTGTCATGGGTCACCAGCACTAAGGTCGTCCCGTGCTGTTTATTGAGTTCAAACAACAGCTCGATCACTTTCGCTGCGGTGTGTTCATCCAGATTTCCCGTCGGTTCATCGGCGAAGAGGATTTTCGGTTCAATCATGAAAGCGCGCGCCAAAGCAACACGCTGCTGTTCACCCCCTGACAGCTGAGAGGGAGAGTGATGCATTCGATGCTCAAGCCCTACCGACGTTAACAACATTTTTGCGCGCTCAATGTTTTCATCTTCGCCTTTCAGTAAGCATGGCAAGGTAACGTTCTCTAACGCGCTCAAACTTGGTATCAGCAAAAAGCTCTGAAAAACAAACCCAACCGATTCACTGCGTATTTTCGCCCTTTGCTCATCATCCAGCTCTGATAAGGTTTTACCTAGCAGCTGGATTGCGCCTTTTGTTGGGGTGTCGAGACCGGCTAACAACGTCATCAAGGTGGACTTACCTGCACCGGATGTGCCGACGATCGCCACGCTCTCTCCGGCAAAGATTTCAAGATTAACCTCTTCAAGGATTGTTAATTGCTCCTGTTTAGTGGAGACTATTTTTGATAATGACGTTGCTTGAATGATGGATGTTTGCATGATTCGTTTACTTTCCTTGGTCTTTTTTCTCGTTTTTGTTCAACCCGCATATAGCGCTAAGCTATTGGTTTTAGGAGATAGCCTGAGTGCAGGTTATCAAATGTCGATTGAAGAAGCATGGCCTACCTTGTTACCTAATGTAATGAAAACCAAAGGCCATGATCTTGCGGTCATTAATGGCAGTATCTCTGGAGATACCTCAGGTAACGGCCTCAGCCGCATACCTAGCCTGCTGAGTGAGCATCAGCCGGATTACGTATTAATCGAGCTTGGCGCTAACGATGGCTTGCGCGGATTTCCACCTAACGTGGTCGAAAACAACCTCTCGGCCATCATCGAACAAGTCAAACAGCAAGGGGCAATGCCGCTTTTAATGCAAATCCATGTATTGCCCAATTACGGTAAGCGTTATACGCAAGCGTTTTCAGCCGTTTATTCCAAAGTGGCAGACGCACACAATGTGCCACTGCTGCCTTTCTTTCTTGAAGGCGTCATCACAGAGCCTCAATGGATGATGAACGACGGACTGCATCCTAAACCTGAAGCCCAACCTTGGATCGCTGATTTTGTCGCCAACGAGCTGGTAAAATTTCTGTAAATACCGATAGATAATCACTTGTCATTGGTCTGGCTCAATAAACTTTACCTATTTTTACGCTAGGTTAATCAGACAACGTCCGTTTCTAAGGAAAGTTTCATGATAATTGAACCAGTAATACAAGGTGTGGTAGCTCGCAGTGCGCATCCTTACGGCTGTGAACAAGCTCTCCTCCGTCAAATCCAATACGTACAACAAGCAGAGCCGATCAAAAACGGCCCAAAACGTGTGCTAATCATTGGTGGCTCTTCAGGGTTTGGTTTGGCGTCGCGTATCGCTCTGACGTTTGGCGGGGCTCAAGCTGATACCATCAGCGTCTCCTTTGAGCGTAGCCCAAGTGAAAAAGGCGTAGGCAGCGCAGGTTTCTTCAATGACTACTTCTTCAAACAGCATGCTGAAAAGGCAGGACGAATCGCGGTAAATATTCATGGCGATGCGTTCTCTTCAGCGATCAAGAACGAAGTCGTTGAAGCGATAGAAACCTATTTTGAAGGCGAAGTCGATTTAATTATCTACAGTGTCGCCAGCGGCCAGCGGCCTAACCCTGACACCGGTGAAGTGTGGCGCTCAGCCATTAAGCCAATGTTTGAACCGATTACCGGTGCAACGATCGATCTCGAGCACGATGCGTGGATCAACACCCGATTAGAGCCTGCAACGGAAGAAGAAGCGCATCATACACAAAAAGTGATGGGTGGCGAGGATTGGGAAGCCTGGGTGGATACCTTAATCAACTCAGAATCGATTGCCCAAGGTTGTCAAACGCTTGCTTTTTCTTACATCGGGCCTGAGATCACCCACCCTATCTATCTTGATGGCACCCTTGGAAGAGCCAAAGTCGATTTGCATCAGACTAGCCATTCATTAAATTTGAAATTAGCCAATTTCGATGGCGGCGCATTCGCTTGTGTGTGCAAGGCGCTGGTCACTAAGGCAAGTGTATTTATCCCTGGCTTAACACCTTACCTTTTGGCGCTCTACAAAGTGATGAAAGCGCAAGGCGTGCACGAAGGATGCATCGAGCAAATGCAACGGCTCTATGCAAGCAAGCTCTACAATCAAGCAAAAGTAGAGGTTGATGGGGAACGGTTGATACGTATTGACGACCTAGAATTGGCCAAGCCCGTTCAGGATGAGGTGACGCTCCTACTCAAAGAGATGAACCAAGATAACTTCAAACAGCTTGGTGACTATCAAGGCTACAAGCAGGAGTTTCTCAATTTGAATGGTTTCGGATTTGATGCCATTGATTATCACGCTGATGTCGATTTAGCCCCATTTATCGAAACAAAAGAGGCGTAACTTCCCCTACTCGCCGTGCCTTCCTCGCGCGGCGAGTGCTCTAGGTTCCGCTGACCTCTAGCACCTTACTCGTCGGTAGTTTACCTTTACTCTGCGCCGCCAGGTTTCTATAATCCACGCTTTCAAAATTCTATAGTGAGCCAGTCATGGATCAGTTAACCGCC
This sequence comes from Vibrio sp. R12-SW3-ISO1, assembly GCF_059834005.1. NCBI lineage: Bacteria > Pseudomonadati > Pseudomonadota > Gammaproteobacteria > Vibrionales > Vibrionaceae > Vibrio > Vibrio sp. R12-SW3-ISO1. The sequence continues at coordinate 122,785 of NZ_JCBDGK010000001.1, read as the reverse complement.
ACCCTTAAAAAAATCGAAAAGCAGAACTATCGCGCTTATCAGCAAATCAAAGGTCAATACGACTTTGGCGATTACACCTTTCACATCGACTACGTTCAAGCCGACCCGCATGCGTCAGCATCACGAGTGCGCGCACTCCGCCCGTGGTCGTTGACCGGCTTAGACTGGCTACGTGAGCAATCTGCTGTCTATCAAATTGCGGCACGCGACTTTATCGCCCGCACCTTTGCTCAACTGGCAAAACAAGAAAACCTCATCAGCATCGCCCTAACGGGTCAAACTGTGATGGATTCCACTGCGGTGATGTTTACTGACGAAGGCATAGAGCTGCGTTTTCGGGTTAATTTACCCGCAGAAGGACGCAGTGTCCTTGGCAAAAAAGCGCTTAACCTCCTCACCTTTCACCTACCTAAATTTATCCGTCGTGCCACGATTGAGCGCGAGTTAGATAAAGCCGCTCTGATTGCACATTGCCAAGGTGTGGAAGATCAACAAGCGATTCGAGATCAACTGGATGAGCGTGGCTTAGTCGCCTTTATTGGTAATGGCGCCGTGCTGCCGCGTTTGGCCGGTAACTCTGACTTGCCAATGAAAGAAGCGGTCGCGTTTGTCTCGCCGCCGTCGCTTGAAGTGACGTTCCATACCCCTCATCACGGTGCGGTGTCAGGTATGGGCATTCCTGCTGGCATTACATTGATCGTTGGTGGCGGCTTTCATGGCAAATCGACGCTACTGAGCGCTATCGAACGCTCTATTTACAACCACATTGCCGGCGATGGCAGAGAATGGGTCGTCACCAGCAGCGAAGCGATGAAAATCCGCGCCGAAGACGGGCGCTGCGTGCATGACTTGAACCTGTCAAACTACATCAACCACTTGCCGATGGGCAAAGATACGGCTCATTTCTCAACCCAAGACGCGTCCGGTTCGACCTCTCAAGCAGCATGGTTACAAGAATCTATTGAATCTGGCGTGAAAGCGATGCTGATTGATGAAGATACCTCAGCCACCAACTTCATGATTCGTGACGAGCGCATGCAGGCTTTGGTCGCAAAAGGTGATGAACCGATCACGCCCTTGGTCGATCGCATTGGCCAGTTACGTGATGAGTTGGACATCTCAACCATCGTTGTTATGGGGGGCTCAGGCGATTACCTAGATGTGGCGGATACCGTGATTCAAATGCACGATTACCAAGCCATCGATGTGACTGAAAAAGCGAAACTTGTCACGCAAGAGCACCCAACCACGCGTCAAAATGAAGCCGAATCGGCGCTTGCTACTTTCCGTCCACGCAAATTGAATTGCTCTGCTTTGCAAGCGGTATTGGCAGACGGCAAGTTTCGCGTTGCGGCGAAAGGCGTCGATTCACTGCGTTTTGGCAAAGAGTTTACCGACCTTTCGGCTCTTGAGCAGTTGGAATCGAGCTCAGAAATGAACGCGATTGGCTGGTTGTGGTTTCAGTTGGCTCAGCGTCCTGGTTGGTCTGCCAACCCTGCTAAAGACGTGGCACAAATGCTCAATGACCAGTGGCATCACACTATGCCCAATCAAGGTGACCTTGCCAAACCGCGAGTGTTGGACGTCATGGCCGCGCTCAACCGCATGCGCAAATCGCAGTTTAAAGGTCAATAAAACGTTGAATATGTGACGCGGTCACAACATGGACAGCAGCCGCTTGGTTTGCTGTCCACGGTTTGGCTGCTTAGAATCCCTTTTTACTGGCGAAGTACATTCCACGCTTCACACAGTACTCGGAATCGTTCGCTGTTGCCATTCTCTCTATCAGGGTGCCACTTCAGCGCCAACTTACGCCACGTTTTTCGTATCTCTGTCTGTGTCGCCTCTTGAGGCAATTCAAAGAGTGACAGTGCTTTGCAGCGGTCCATATCTTCATGATGATTGCCCCCAAGAAACCTCTGATAGCGACTCCAAAATTCATTCAGCAGACGCTTCACTTCGCCCTCTTCTGCTTCATAATTGGACCACTGGGTGTAGTAATCTCGCAAAGGATCATCGGTATCAATCGCAAAACCATGACTTTGTAGCGTCGGTAAAAGCACAATATTCATCGCCTGGACTTGCAGCCAATTATCTGGGTAAAGCGTCTCTTGCAGTTGGTACAGGGCGTTCATCATCAAGAAATTGCGTTTAAAGAGATCTTTTTCTGGCAAAGGATCCAATTCAGGCATATAACCGAGTTCACCAAGATGAGCCGCTAAGGTGTGTACCTTCCACCCCGACGGCTTTTTGCGTAGCACTTCGAGGATTGGCCAAAGCAGAGGGTTTTCCATGTATTGCTGAAACGACGTCGCGAGTGCTTGCTGATTACCCATAGGATCCTTTCACGGTTTTTCTTTTACTTAAATGGATCCTCAACCATTTGTCGAGTAAAACAGACAACAACTGTTATTCTGTGCGAAAAAAGAGCCACCAAAGGCGACTCGATTCTCTCAGCTTGATAGGGTTAGATGACCCCTAACTCACGTAGGCGTTCCATCAAGTAGCTGTCGGCGGTGTAACGCTCTGACAGCACAACCTCAGGCTTGGGGTGCAAAAAGAGCGGCAGTGAAATGCGTGAGTGCTCTTGGCGAGCGCCGGTTGGATTGATCACGCGATGCGTGGTCGATGGGAAATAGCCACCGGATGCTTCTTGTAACATATCACCAATGTTGATGATGAGGTTGCCAAAATCGCAAGGCACATCGATCCACTCACCCTCTTTACTTTTCACTTGCAAGCCAGGTTCGTTAGCAGCGGGCAATACGGTCAACAAGTTAATGTCTTCATGAGCCGCTGCGCGAATGGCGCCAGGCTCTTCATCGCCCGTCATTGGGGGGTAATGCAGAATGCGTAGCAAGGTTTTCTGGCTACCATTGATCATCTCAGAAAGCGCAATCGAGAATTTCTCCTGTACCTCTTTCGGCGCATGAGCTTCAACCCAGCCGAGCAGCTCTTGGGCAAATCTGTCTGCACGCTGGTAGTAATCAAGAATTTGTGCTTTGAGCTCCTCAGGAATCTGCCCCCAAGGATAGACGTGAAAATACTCTTTAATATCTTTTACTGTATGACCTTTCGCGACCTCTGAGACACTAGGCGGGAAATAACCATCTTGCGTTTCGACGTTAAAGTGGAAATCATTTTTGCGCTCTGAGGTGAAAAATTGGTACCAATTTTCGTAAATTGACTCGACCAACTCTTGCGGAATTGGGTGGTTTTTTAACACACCAAAGCCGGTCTCTCTCAAGGATTGAACAAATTGCTCTGCGGCATCGTCAGCAAGGTAATCAACGGTATCCAGTTTCATGCTTTCTTTACTCGTTATTAGAATTTGACTCGATTCTATGTGCCTCCTAGAGGTAAATCAAATGTTGACGACAGGTAACGTAAGTGTTTGCACGAAGAGTGTGCAGCAAAGCGGAATTTCAACATAAAGCGAGATCGGCATAATGAAAGTTGCAATTGAACAGCGTTTTATTTAATGATAAAACAGTAGCATATCAATCAAATAGTAAGCGACTATGCGTACAACACACATACGTACAACACACCTAAAAACCCTGAAGTTTCTCACTGCAATCTACAGTGCGGTGTTTCTATTTTCTGTCATTGACCCAAGTTCAATTCATGTTTGGTTGGCTGAAATTGTGCCTGCCGTGGCGATACTGGCGATTGTTTGGTGGTTATCCCAGCGCTACGTATTTAGCCATACGGCCTACATTCTGATGTTCGTCTGGCTCGTATTACACACGATTGGTGCAAAATATACGTTTGCTGAGGTCCCCTTTGACTGGTTTAACCAACTCATTGGCTCAGAGAGAAACCACTTTGACCGCGTTGCCCATTTCTCTATCGGCCTTTACGCCTACCCGATAACGGAATACCTAATGAGAAAACGCAAGCTACCGTGGGGGCTGTCTGCCTGTTTTGCCCTATTCTCAATAATGTCACTGGCAGCGGGCTATGAAATCATTGAGTGGTGGTACGCAGAATTGGCGGGTGGCGATGAGGGCATCGCCTTTCTCGGTTCCCAAGGTGATATATGGGATGCACAAAAAGACATGCTGATGGACACCTTGGGCGCGTTAAGCGCACTCGCTCTGATGGCCGTTCAACGACGAGTGTTTGCCTCAAGCCAACTGAGATAAGGGTTGAAACCATCGACAATGGGCACTTGCACGACTTGCGGAGTGTCGTAATCGTGCAACTCCACCACCTTTTGTTCAACTTCAACGTAGTTGCTCTGAGTCGTTTTGATCACCAGTAAGGTTTCGTTGTCACGACACACTTGCTCTTGCCAGACATAGTGACTCTCAATGGGCATGGTTTGAATACAAGCGGCAAGCCTTTCTTTAAGTAACACATCTATGATTCGCTCAGTAAGCGCTTGACTGTTGGTGGTGGTGAGCGCAATACAAAACTCCATCGTCCACTCCTCGTGGTGCTATTTCACAATACTGACCGGGTAATCCTCTTCAAGCAGCTCTTTGACAAAACTCGAACCACTGCCATTGAAGGTTACCCAAACCTTTTTCTTTGCGCGTGTAAGCGCGACGTAGAACAGTCTCCGTTCTTCTGCAAACGGGTAGCTTTCTTGTGATTGTGTCAAGGCGCCGTCCAAATGGAGCGCTTTCACTCGAGCTGGAAACTGCCCTTCATCCACATTTAATATAATCACAAAGTCGGCTTCACGTCCTTTGCTCGCGTGACATGTCATAAATTCTATCGACAATTGTCGAAACCGTTTCTGCCAATCGTCGAGCAGTTCAGGGCGATGATAGTGATTTCGGGCGAGTAACATCACTTGGGTTGTTTGCTTGGCGTTACGATCAAGTTGATCAAGGATTTTTTCCACTTGACCTGCAGGTGCCAGTGTCACCGCTTTGCTCTTTTGTTGTTTGTGGCTATTGAGTGATTTTTGCAACTGCTCTGGATTTTGCTGCACAAATCGATTTGCAACCGCGCCCAACTGATTGTTAAAACGGTAAGTGGTGTCGAGATAGTGAATAGTCGCATGTTGGAAGCGTTCACTAAACCCCGTCGTCAACGAAACGTCAGATCCAGCAAATTGATAGATGGACTGCCAATCGTCGCCGACGGCAAATAACGCGCAGCCATCTTCCTCGTCATTGGGTTCCACTTGCGTACACAGCGCTTCAATCAAAGCAAGACGTTCGGGAGAGACATCCTGATACTCGTCCACCATGATGTATTTCCAAGGCGCGCGGAACTTGCCCTTCTTCACATAGTCGACGGCTCTTGAAATCATAATATTGAAGTCAACTTGCTGCTGATCTTTCAGCATCTGCTGCCAAGCTTGATAACAAGGCCACACCAAAGAGAGTTCGCTATTCAAACGAGTGTAGTCAGGGTGCTCAACCAATCGCTGCTGCAGCTCTTTCTTCGATACACCCATTGCAGCCAATTGACTCAACTGTTTCTCTAGCCAGGCGATGAGTTTAGGGTTTTCAACATGACTGCCTAACTCATCATCCCCGGCCAAATAGGCGATGGGCCACTTGACCAAATGTTTTTGCCAACGCTTAAAGTTGGTCGGCGTCATCCAGTGCTTTTTCAACCAGTCGACACACCATCCGTGACGCAACTTATCGTCCACCGCAACGGGACAAATCTCAACGCGACTGGATTCAACATCATTTAATATCTTCAGTCCTAGACTATGAAATGTGCTGACTTCCACCCCTTCAGCGCTCAGACCAATTTTACTCTCAAGGCGCTGTTTCATTTCGCTCGCGGCGTCTTTACCAAACGCCAGCATTAAAATCTGATCGGCTTGCGCCAAATGACTTTGCAGCAAGTAGGCCACTCGCGCCGTCAATACACTGGTTTTACCCGAACCCGCGCCGGCTAAAATCAGGTTATTGTCATCATTGAGTAGCACCGCTTGGCGTTGAGAGAGGTTAAGCGGCGAGGACTCGATGCGTGAAAACAGTACCTCCCAATTCTCAAGTTCGGTTTCCATCCATTGATGATTGCGCGCTTGGAGCGACATTTGTGTCTCTTCAATCCACGGTAGCAGTGGCGCTAAGCGCTTTGGCATCCGCAACTCAGCTTCTTCAAGTGTCATGCGCATGCAAGCTAAATCGTCCATCACTTTCGTATTCCACGCCGCTAACATTGACTGCCTTAAGAACGTAGGTCGACGCAATTGACGATCGATTGCCTCTTCCCACTCTGGCACATACTGGTTGAGCTGGTGGCACTGAGTGGCGTGCCACTGCTCATAACTGGCCACCGCGTGCAGCGCGAATTGCCGACACGCTTTAGGGCTAAGGCCCTGAACAATCCAACGACGCTCTTTACCGCCATCAATGTGGCTATAAAACTCGAGCCCACTCCATACAATCCCCGTTTTGACTTTAACTCGCCCATCCCAAACACGAAAAGGCACCCGAGTTTCTTTCGTTTCAGATCGTAGAATCAACTCCTGCTCGCCCAGTTCGACGTGGTGGTATTCGTTTTGAGTAAAAAATGTAGCGGATGGGGATGCACTTAACTGCATGTCACAAGGTTCCTTGGCGTCAATAATCAACTCGCAAACTCTAAACGTTAATGCGATGCCCCTACTTTTCAGAACCTTGCTACATAAGTCAAGGGCTGGGCGGGTCATTTGCGCATCGAACAGACCTATTTCATTACCTCGATCAGTTAGTTACCATAGAGTCGGTGGTAATGTTTACCCCAAAGCTAACCAAGAAGAGACGCCCGTGCCCTATTTGCACCAACTTCGCCTCCTGTGGGTGAACCGAACGTTTAATAACAGTTTACTGATTTTAATCACGCTGCTTGGCGCGGTAGTGCCTGCCTGGTATTGGCAGCAGCAGACGCTATTAGTCCCACTAATTCTTGGTATCATCGCGGCGGCGCTGGCTGAAACCGACAATAGCTTTGTTGGGCGGTTAAAGTCCATCACACTCACTTTGATCTGTTTCGCCATCGCCACCTTCTCGATAGAGCTGTTGTTTGATACGCCTTGGCTGTTCGCTCTGGGTCTGTTCACCTCGACATTTGGCTTTATCATGCTTGGCGCAATCGGTAGTCGCTACGCAAGTATCGCCTTTGGCTCGTTATTGATCGCTATCTACACCATGCTCGGCATTGACCAAAGTGGTGATAGTTGGTTCCAACCGATATTACTGCTTACTGGTGCGAGTTGGTATTTCCTGGTTTCTATGGTTTGGTTTGCAATTTGGCCGTTGCAACCGGTACAACAAAGTTTATCCACCGTTTTTTATCAACTCAGCCATTACCTGGATCTGAAAAGCCAATTGTTTCACCCAGTGACCAATTTGAATCCACAACCGATGCGTATCGAAGAGGCCAAACGCAATGCGGCGACCGTCACTGCGCTCAATCAGTGCAAATCGACGCTGCTCAGCCGCTCAAAACGTGGCCATGTGGACAGCGCCAGCGACCGTTTTCTTAATATCTACTTTATTGCGCAAGATATCCATGAGCGGTTAAGTTCGAGCCACTATCGTTACCAAGAATTAGCGCAACACTTTGAGCGTTCCGATATTTTGTTTCGTTTCAAACACCTTATTGACACGCAAAAACAGGCATGTCAGCGCATCAGTCAAGCCATCATGACTGGCAAAGCGTATCAACACGATACGGATTCAGTCATCGCACTGGATGAACTGCAAAACTCATTGGCGCACCTCCAAGCGCAAAATCACCCCACATGGAAACCTCTGCTCGCGCAGCTTGGTTACTTGTTTAACAACTTAGCCATGGTGGAAAAACTGCTCGCCAACGTCAGCAACCCAGACACCACAAAACCCGAAGAAGATGCATTGGATGACACCGAAGCGCACACGCTCAAATCGATGTGGCAGAGGGTACAATCCAACCTCAACAGTGACTCGATTCTGTTTCGCCACGCGCTACGCCTTTCTCTGTCATTAACGGTGGGTTACGGCATCATCCAAGCGTTCGATATTGACCATGGCTACTGGATTTTGCTCACCACGTTGTTCGTTTGCCAACCCAACTACAGCACGACTCGACAAAAACTGATTGGCCGTGTGGTCGGTACCATTGCTGGTCTTTTGGTTGGTGTGCCACTGCTGAGTTTTTTCCCCTCGCAAGAGAGTCAGTTGGTGCTGATTGTCGCATCGGGTGTCGCCTTCTTTGCCTTTCGTTTGGCGAATTATGGCTACGCGACAGGCTTTATTACCGTTTTAGTTCTGTTTAGCTTCAACCAACTAGGAGAAGGCTACGCCGTAGTGCTCCCTCGTCTCGCGGATACGATCATAGGCTGCTTACTCGCCGTTGGCGCGGTGGCGTATATTCTCCCGGATTGGCAGTCTAAACGATTGCACACCGTGATGGCAGAAGCTATCGCTGCGAATCAAGCATATTTAGCCCAAATCATTGGCCAATATCGCGTGGGTAAAAAAGACAATCTGGCCTACCGAATCGCTCGACGAGCGGCGCACAATAGTGACGCGAACCTCACTGCCGCTATATCGACCATGCTCGCAGAGCCTGGGCGCTATCGAAGCGCCGTAGATGAGAGTTTCCGCTTTTTAACCTTAAACCATGCGCTGCTGAGTTATGTCTCAGCGTTAGGCGCGCACCGTACCCGCATCGACAACGAACAAACGCATGTATTGATTCTGGATACCCACCGGCTGATTCACCAGCATCTTGAACTGCTGCGCATGCGTTTAAATCGTAAACCTTACGCTGAAGACTTTATGATTGCGGAAGATCCGACGATTACCTCTAGGCTAAGTGAGTGGCGTGAAGAAGACGATAATTCGGTGCGTCTCGTGTTGCAACAGCTGCACCTAATCTATCGAATGATTCCTGAGTTGCATTCACTGACTAATAAATTCAGCGTAAGAGTGATAAGCCCCACTAATACAGAGTCATGAAATTGCTGTCATCTCACTTTTCCTGACAAAACTCGGACAAAAAAACAGCACAATTCCTTACGATTTGTATGAATTTTCGCACAGGCGTAAGACGATGAACGGAGACATCTCTTTCACAACTGAACTTGAGCACATGATGCTAAGTGGGGTTAATAATATGTCACCACAACAATTTGAGATTATCCGCACGCAGCTGCAGAGCCTATCACCTCAGCAGTTACGCGCACTTCTTGGCGATATCAACGCCAAATTGGATCATCCTAGTGAATCGATTATCTCAGATGATGAGCTGGATATGATCACAAGCCTCTTTTCGTAATCAAACTTGCTCAATGCAGGCAGACACCTTAAGCTTAGAGTAAGTGGAGGCGCTTATGTCTGTTTCAGCAATACAATCTGGCTATCATATCATCGACCAGTCATCTCGCATGGTTGAAGAGGCTGCGCTCGAGATCAACAACAAGACCAATGCCCCGATCCCACTTAAAGACAAATCCCTCGAATTCAATAAGGTCGAATTTAAAGCACCGGAAATTGACCACATCCAGCCGCTCGCCGAGCTGACACAAGCGGAGCAATACAGCAAAATCGGTACGAATGTCATTCAACGCGATCAAGATATGATTGGAACCTTATTAGATATCCATGTGTAAGACCTTGTCCCAAAGCCAACTCGCGCAGCCAGTTGCCCATTTTCCTCTATCCTGTTTCGCTGCTTCTTGATGCAGTGTTGAGTTCAAACCTCACCCCGTTAGAATGCCTAACACTTTTTGTACGTTTATCACTATTTTTGTACGTTTATCACTATGCCCAAAATGAATCACGCCACCCCGAACACCTACACGCCTTTCCAGACGCAAGATGAGGAGTATGACTTAACTTCACAACTTGCGCCTCGAGAAGGAAAACCGTCACGCCGATTGACGCCGAGCCCTTACATCTCCGAGAAAGCGCTAAACCAACGGTGGAAAACACTCTCGGCGCTCACCGACCGCTCATTGTTGCTTGATGATCAGACTGAGCAAAACTGTGCCATTTTTGACCGTAATATCGAGCACTTCATCGGCACGGTAAAAGTCCCGGTAGGCATCGCCGGCCCGTTGCGGGTAAATGGCCTACACGCACAAGACGACTATTTGGTTCCACTGGCGACCACCGAAGCCGCTCTTGTCGCGTCATACAACCGGGGCGCTCAGTTGATCACTAAGGCGGGCGGGGCCAGCGCAATGCTGCTCAACGAAGGCGTTACACGCACGCCGGTGTTTGTATTTGAAACACTGGCTGAGGCGGGCCAGTTTGTCGCTTGGGTCACCACCCAATATGAACAGTTCAAACACATTGCCGAGACCACGACCTCTCACGGTAAGTTGCATGATATCAATGTCAATATTGAGGGGAACCACGTCTACTTGGTGTTTGAATACCACACGGGCGACGCGAGTGGGCAAAACATGGTGACTATCGCGACCAATGAGGTTTATCACCACATCCTCAAGACCACCCCCATAGAACCCAAAGAAGCGTTTCTCGACGGCAATTTGTCAGGGGATAAAAAAGCCAATAACTACACTCTACGCCATGTACGAGGCAAAAAAGTGACCGCAGAAGTCACGATAAAACGCGCGTTGGTTGAGCGCTACTTGCATACGACGCCGGAAAAAATGGCTCGCTTTGGACAAGTCACCACAACTGGCGCTGCGTTGTCTGGCAGTATTGGCGTCAATGCGCACTATGCGAATGCGCTGGCGGCTTTGTACATCGCATGTGGGCAAGATGCAGCTTGCGTCGCTGAATCCGCCATCGGAATGACTCGAATGGAAGTCAACTCACAAGGCGACCTCTATGCTAGCGTCACACTGCCAAACTTGATGGTGGGTACCGTTGGCGGTGGGACTGGCCTGCCGAGCCAAAGAGCCTGCTTGGAAATTCTCGGGCTGTATGGTGCTGGCCACGCAAAAGCGCTCGCTGAAATGGCCGCCGCACTTTGCCTGGCGGGTGAGCTTTCCATTGTCGGTGCATTCTGTGCGGATCACTTCTCAAGAGCCCATCAAAAACTCGCCCGAAAATAAACGCCACTCATTGATGAAAAGTTTTAGGACCTCGGCTCAGCCGAGGTTTTTTTTATTCGTTCGATAGTCTGATTGGATCATATTCAAACTTTTTTCATTTCATCTCTATTCGAACCTGTTTTTTCGTGATTAAATGAACACAATAATGAGCGAATGAGCATTTTGGAGAAAATTAATGGACGCAAGCTTGTTGACACACTCCCCCCATGAACCGTTGGACGTTATCGTCATTGGTGGCGGAATCAATGGTGCTGGCATAGCTGCGGATGCAGCAGGCCGTGGGTTAAAGGTTGGGCTATATGAGGCTCAAGACTTTGCCGGTGCTACCTCTTCTGCGAGTTCAAAACTGATTCATGGCGGGCTGAGATATTTAGAGCATTACGAGTTTCGTTTAGTTTCGGAAGCGCTCGCCGAACGTGAAGTGTTGCTCAAGAAAGCCCCCCACATCGCATTCCCAATGCGCTTTCGCTTACCGCATCGACCATTTTTAAGGCCGGCTTGGATGATCCGAATTGGGCTGTTTCTTTACGACAACATTGGCAAAAGAACCACCCTACCCGCGAGCAAAAAGATCATGCTCGACAACCAGAGCATTACCAAGGCCGACATAAAGAGCGGTTTTGAGTATTCCGATTGCTGGGTGGATGATGCACGCTTGGTGATTGAGAATATTCTTCACGCGAAACAAAATGGTGCCGAAGTCAGCAACTATTGTGAAGTGACCTCAGCAGTCAGAGACAAGGGCTTATGGCGCGTCACTTTCTACGATAAACGCACCGGCGTCGCACACGAGCGTCTAAGTAAAACACTGGTTAATGCAGCAGGTCCTTGGGTGAGAGAATTTCTCACTCAGCAAGCGAACGTCACTTCGCCCTATGGCATCCGCCTGATTAAAGGGTCGCATATCATCGTGCCAAAACTTCACGATGAATCTCAAGCATATATTCTGCAAAACGAAGATAAACGCATCGTCTTCGTTATTCCATACATGGAGAAGTTTTCAATCATAGGGACCACTGATGTCGAATATCAAGGAGATCCACGTAACGTCGCGATCTCCGATGAAGAGAAACATTACCTCCTCGACGTAGTAAACCGACATTTTCGTCACCAACTGTCGATTCAAGACATCATTTCAGACTACAGCGGCGTAAGACCACTGTGTGACGATGAGTCCGACTCACCCCAAGCCATCACTCGTGATTACACGCTATCTATTGATGGGCGTAATGGCGATGCGCCTGTACTGTCCGTTTTTGGCGGGAAACTGACCACTTATCGAAAACTGGCTGAAGCGGCAATGGAGCAGCTCAGTCAATATTTGGAGGTATTACCGGCTTGGACAGCAGAGACACCTTTACCGGGTGGTTTAGATTTTGATTGGAAAGATGCGAAGTCCGCACTTCAGACCAAGGCTCCCTATCTCGATTCATATACACTCAATCGTTGGTTAAGAGCCTATGGTTCGCGCGTCTTCTTACTTCTTGGTAATGCGCAAAAAGAGCAAGACTTGGGAATGAAGTTTGCGCCAGGTGTCTATCAACGAGAAATCGATTTTCTCATCACCACAGAGATGGGGTATGAAGCAGACGATGTACTGACGCGCCGCTCAAAATTGCATTTATTGTGCACTCAAGAGCAAATTGACGCCATCAGTGACTATATTGCGATTTGTCATTGCAAACAGGATGCGCCTATTTATGAGGGCGCTGTGTAATAGCATCACAAATCGGTGTCATATTTTTCGCGATTGCGGCTTTATTATGTATCAGGTTTCATTATAGTGATTAACAAGAAACATGATACAGAGTTACATGATACCTATGACTCACACCCACGAAACGCTCGACGAACTGTACACACTGCTTAGACCAGGAGTGAAACTGTCTGTCACACTCAATTTTGGCCCCAACGATGAGTTTAGCTTTACATCGAGCTACATTGGCCATAAAGAATCTCAATTCTTCGTTTTAGATTTTCCTCAAAAGGCCGCCGAAGCGCTGATCATGCGAAAATTGACCAACACTGAAGTGATTGTTCGAGGAATCACCGCCAGTAAACTCGGCCATGTGGTTGCGTTTAAATCGTCTGTGATGTGCAAACTGAATCAACCTTGCCACATGTTGTGCGTCCGTGAGCCTAGTCATTTCGCCACCAAAACCATCCGCGATCATGAACGGTTCTCTGTTCATATGCCTGTCGAGATACGCTCAAACAACGTCAGCTATCAAGCAACGATCGTCGACGTATCTGTTTCAGGCTGTGCGGTGTTTATAACTGGTGAAAACGAACTCTCCACCAGCAGCGCCATAGAGTTGCACAATGACCTATCGAAAACCTTGCCTAAGCCGCCCAAATACTCCATTGTCAGTATCAACAAGGAAAAGTCGGGGCATAAATTAGGCATAAAATTTAGCCCTGAACTTGAGCTAACTGAAGAGTTAAAGACGTTGTTTCTAGAACAAGCGCATTTGCATTCGAAGTTTTAAACGCCCTACCAAATGAATAGGGTGGCTGCTTCACCTCGACTAGGTATAGAAATGTTGTTTAAAGTAGTGGAACGCAACATTCAATGCCGACTCTTTAATCGGCTTGACGATGACGTAATTCGCCCCAGCTTGTTCAAAGGCTCTGCGCGTATCTTCCATTCCATCTGCGGTACAAGCAAAAACAGGCACGGTTAATTGGAGTTCACTGCGAATCCTTGCCGTCGTTTCGATACCACCGAGGTTAGGCAGTTGGTTGTCCATCAATACCAAATCAAACGCCTGAGCTTGCAACAACTCAAGGGCATTGTAGCCATCTTTTACCCACGTCACTTCCATGCCGTACTTTTCGCAAAAGGCTTTGGCAATAAAGGCATTGGTATGATTGTCTTCGACAAGCAATACTGAGAGCGCGCGATCGAACAAGGCTTTCGGATCAAACTGCAACCCACTTTGTGCTTGTTTTTCATCGGCAATTTTGGTTTGGATAGGCAGTTGAACAGAAAAGATCGTCCCCTCGCCCTTGGTACTCTCAATATCCGCGGTACCATCGAGCATTTCCACTAAGCTATGCACAATGGCTAAACCTAAGCCACTACCTCCGTATTCGCGAGTGGTCGTCGATTCAGCTTGGACGAACGGCTCAAAAATGTGTTTCAGCCGTTCACCGTCAATACCAATTCCGGTATCTTCGACGACGATTTCGAGTAACTGCTCGTCTTCGTCACCCACTAGGTGGATACGCACCGTCACCTGCCCGTCATGTGTAAACTTGACCGCATTACTAGCGAGATTAAACAGTATTTGATTCAAACGAACTTGATCACTGTGCGCCCAAACTTGGTCAGAGAAATTGCTTTCCACAACAAAACCGATACCTTTTTCTTGGCATAGTGGTCTAAAAATATTGTCGACCGCACTGGTGAGCTCGCTCAGCTTAAAATCAATGCGTTCGATGTTAAATTTTCCACGCTCAATTTTGGAAAAATCCAAAATATCATCTAGCACCGCCAGCAAGTGCTCGCCACTATTACATAGCACATCGACTTTCTCGATATTGCTCGGCTCTTTGAGTTTATGTTTGAGTAACTGTGAAACCCCTAAAATACCGTTGAGTGGCGTGCGTAGTTCATGGCTCATTTTTGCTAGGAAATCGGCGCGCACACGCGCTGATTCAAGGGCCTCTTCTCGGGCACGCTTACTCTGCTCTTCGGCCTCAATCAGGCTCGTCACGTCTTGACCTTGAGCCATGATTTGTAGCTCTGTGTTATCAACATGAATGGGAGACAGATTCCACCGGTACGTCTTAGTGCCTATGGTGGTATTAATGCCGGTGAGCGTTGCGCCTTTAGCGCACATTCGAATGTGAGGGGTAAGGCACTCAACCATGCTTGCTCCCCCGTCACTGGCGCGACTGCTCTCTCGAAATGCGCGCTCTGCAGAGGGGTTCATACGAATCAACTCCCCATTGACGTCCCATAGCATGATTGGAGAGAGAGAGAAGTTGAACAAATCAGTGAATTGCTTCTCCTGTTGACGAATACGTTGAAACGAGCTTTGAAAGGCATGACCTATGTGGTCAAACTCTTTGATTGTGGACCCCGAAAAGGGCTCGAGTGTCATCGACTCTGATGTGCTTTCGGTGTAATCCATCAAAGTTTGCAGTTCGCTCGATAAGCGACGCCCAATCCAATAGCGTGTCGATACCGTAATCGCCACAATGAGTACGGCTATCACAACCATCCAGATGTAGCGTGTTTTAACAAACAACATGATGTGTTCATTGCTCTGGATGGTATAAACCGATAAATAAGTGGGCGACTCGTTGATGGTTAGATCGGTTTTTGACACCGTAAATTCACTGGCATTGAATGACTTTGTGGCAGCGGCAAGCCAATCTATATGGCGCAAATCGCTGTTTTTTGTACTCGATGCGATAATGTCTGAACCCACGACAAACATCAAATCATTGGCGTTACTTGCTTTAAGTATCGAGTTGACCCAGGAGAAGTTGTCATTCAACACTACAGCGATGTATGCGTGGCCAAACACTTCACCAGTATCTAAGTTAACAATGGCGGTGCGCCGAAGCAGGACATAACGCACGCCAAGTGGCGTGGGCAATTGTTCTAAACGCCAAGCACGACTTGCCACCGTCTCATCATGGAGGTGTTGGATCTGCGCTTGGGTGATACCATAAAATTGAAAATTGTAATCCGCCCAGACAACTTGATTACGCGAGGCGACAAATCGAAAATCCGGTGCAAGACTGGGGGTGCGTTGGTCAATGCCGTCAAAAATGCGGATGACGGCGTCGTCGTCTTTTCGCGCAACAGCCTCGAACAAACCATCGTTTAGGCTATAGCTGTCTTGCTGGATCTCAAGTGCACTCAAGCGGTAATTGAAATTTTCCTGAACAAGGCTCTGAGTTTGCTGCTTGGAACGCGCCACTTCTTGCTCAACCACCTGTTGATTCACTTGGTAGTTTTGCACCAGCATGACCATGGTTAAAAACACAATGGTCAAGAAAATTGAGTTAGTCAATAAGGTGGCAAGTTTGTGCTTGCTACGACTCACGGTTTTACTCATCGTTGATCTGAGTACCTAAATGCGCGCTGCTTTAGCGACCGCACACGCTCGGAATCGTCACCTGCTGTGACCAATTCAAAATCACCGGAGTATACTTGCGGAACAGGTTTACTCTCAAGATCCCATTTGATCGCTTCTGCCATCGCGATGCCAGTATCATCATTCATGCGCATTACAGTAAACGACAAATGAGCATCGGCAAGCGCATCTAATTCGGCGCTACCTCCACCCCATCCATTGATCAAGATATCCTCTCGCCCTTGCTCTTTAAGCGCATCTGATGCACCAAGTGCCACATCGGTTGAACATGCGTACATAAACTCAATCGAAGGGTCGCGTTCTAAAGCCAGTTTTGCCGCTTCATAGCCTGACTCACGAGTCGCTTGAGTGTAAAACGATGAAGACAACACATAATTGTCATGGTGACTCATCGCCTCGATAAAGGTATCACCTCTCGCATCACTGACGTAGCCTTCAGAAAAATAGAGCACTGAGTAACGGCTTTGCTTGTCCGTGACTTCTTTATAGTGTTGTTCTAAAACCTCAGTACCTTTGACATGGTCAAATCCGATGTACAAAAAAGGTTGCTGATCGGCCCAAGCCCGAACTGGTGTAGTGATATTCTGCAATATGAGTTTAGTGTCGGTCGAACTCAGTACGTGTTCAATAAACTTTCGGTGTCGAGTGGTATCAAGGGTAAAGATTAAATAGTCAGTTTTACTTTGTACTGCTTCGAGTAATGACAAACTCTGCTGACGAACATCCGCATTCGGACGGGTAAATACCTGATTGATTTCGTAACGAATGCCCAGCCTATCTAAGCGCATTTCAAAAGCTTTGATGTTACGCACCCAATAATCGGACACTTGTTGACCAGGATAGATAACAGAAATAGAAATCGGTTTCTCTTGCTTAGCCGCTAGTGGAACCGGCGCGTTTCGCACTGCCTCCCCAAGAGATTCGGTTAGCACTCGCTGTGTTGGAAATTCGTTCAAGTATTGATCATATTGCCAATACCCATCTAATACCTGCGTGGCCTGCGCTGTGGTAACCACAGAAAACAGCACCAAGCCTGCACCAAGCTTTTTTATTAGGTTATTGTTTTTTCTCATTATACTCTAGCCAACTGTTGCCAAATACGCCGTTTAACGAGCTTTTGTACAGTAACACGCTTTTGTCGCCACGTTAACCTCAAAGACTGATCAAACAAGCGTTTGTTTGATCAGTCCTAACAGTATATTTTAGAAGGTAAATGCCAAGTTTGCAGAGGCGCCAAATTGGTTGTCGCCCGCGTAACTGCCAGCAAGGTCAAGACTGACTAAATCACCGGGGCTAATACCCAAGCCAACCGTCACTGAATCGTCTAACGTCTCTTCTAGATCAACTTGGTAACCTAAACGCAGTTGTGCCCAGCCAAATGCGTTGCCTTCAATACCGAAACGCACAAACTGGGTATCATCCTCTACACCTAGAGCAGATACTTCGAAACGCTCTTGTTTGGTAAGATCAACATCCAATGCCGCAACAAAATAGTCTGATACGTAAGAACCCGAAGCGGTCACCTGGGTATTAAACGCGTATTTATCGAGGCCATCTAAAGTTTCGATATCTTTGCTAAACAGATCCTTTGCTGCTATGCCTAAACGCAAGTTTTGATAGAACCAGACAAAGCCGAGGTCCATATTGAAGTGACTCTGCTTGTTTTCACTTTGGTCGTAGTCACTAATATCGAAGTCTTCGACGGAAATCGTATCTTTATAGGTCTTCAACTCTTGGTATTTCGGCGTGACACCTATGGCAATGTCTTGACTACCAAGCGTGATGCGCTTTGCAAGAGCCACACCCACCTCTGTGTAACCAAAGGCCCACAAATTAACAGTTGAGTTCTCATAACGGGCCTGAGTGTCTGAATCGTCAGCAATGTTGGTTTTGCCTATTACATCCGCGTAACCGCGCACAAAGACATTTGCTGAGAGGGTGTTGATGGGAAACGCAACTGCAGCGCCAGCGCCACCATTCACACCTAATGGTTTATCATCCGCCAATTGATCCAAGTAGGCGTTGAGCTGATCCTCTGTTGCAGGATCTGGATTATTCGGGTCAAAGCGGTCTATCGTGTCTTGCAAATCGTCAATCACTTTGAGCGATTCGTCTCCATCTCGAACGTTTGCCCCAATCGATGGAAGCAATAAACCAAAGTCGTCATTTTCACGATGAACGGCCACTAAAGCAGGGTTATAAAACGCTCCGAGCAGGTAGTCAGCGCTCGTGACGCCTGTATTGCCCATACCGTTGCCGCGAGCGTCCGCGACAAACGTCGCACTGTTCGCTGATAACGAAAGTACTGTTAACATTGCCACTGATGAAATTTTCGTTGTTAGTCTCATATCCATATCAACCTTTAGTATGATTTCATCTCTAAGGTTAATACAAAATATTACAAACCATCAGGTAAATCTTTTATTTATCAAGCATCAATCGCCTGAGTGAATAACAAGTGACCAGATACGATTGCTTCCTTCTTGCTTTTGCTCAGTTTCTTTAACCGCGCTTCGACCTTGCTGGCCTGACTGCGTGAGTCCGCGACATAGCTCGACCAGGCAAGGGTTAGCTGTCCTTTTCCTTTCAGCGCCTTGGCGCCTTTTCCGCCGCAATGCTCGGAGAATCGGCGCTCGACGTCTGTGGTTATCCCACAATACAGTGAGTTTGAGCGGGTACGGACAAAATAGACGTACCACGCCGAGCACGGAGCTTCCTTATCGCTTGTCGTCATTTTTTATGACGTCAATAACGCAAGTTGTTCTTTCAGATCCTCAAGGGAGGCTTTGAGCTCTACGACTTCGTGCTCTAATTGCTCGATGCGTTGCAGTGCGTCAGAATCGCCGGCTGCCGGCGCCAAAACAGGGCTTTGATGAATAACGTCGATATCGACAGCGCCACTGAATAGATGCTGATAACGAGATTCACGTTTGCCAGGCTCACGAGGGAGCTTAACCACAAGAGGCCCCTCCTCGCGTGACGCCATGCTGTCGAGCAGCGCTTCTACTTCTTTCACATCTGCAAACTCAGCCAGTCGATTGGTACGAGAGCGAAGTTCACCTGGCGTTTGCGCACCACGGAGCAGTAGGCAGCACACCAGCCCCTTTTCTTGATCGGTTAATTTCAAATCACCAAATTCAGTGTTGCAAAAACGGTGTTGGAATTTATTCGCGCGACTATTAAAGCCACTTTCGTCACTGACCAAACGGCGTGCAATCAAGCTATCGACCGCGTCACGCACTTCTGAGTCGCTAAGCGCCATAACGGGCTCACGGTTGCTTTTCTGATTACAGGCCGCTGTCAAGCTATTGAGTGTCAGTGGATAATAGTCCGGTGTCGTGACTTCTTTTTCGATGAGACAACCGATCACACGGGCTTCTAAAGGGGTCAGTTCTATATTCATGTTAGATCCTTAACGTGGCTCTTGATGTCGCACTTTGCACGTAATGTGATGCCCTAGTGCTCACCAATGAGTGGGATTCTTTTGATATTACCATTGTTGTCCATCATCACTATCTTGCTACGGTTGAGTTCGACTTCTGTGATCTCTTGACGCGTACGTTCAGAGCGATACGCGTTGGCCACTTTCTCTGTCTTAGGTGACGCCTCAACAGCAGTAGCAATGTCGTCTTCAACAACGGAAGCGAGGTTAAATATAATAGACGAGTGACGTAACATTGATTGGTACATAGTGAATGTTGAAAACAATCCAGTTTTAATAGGTTCCCTGATAATAGCCTGAACTTTCCTATGGGCTCAATCATTGCGTTGCTCTTGCCCAGAGTGACCGGCGATAAAAGCGTCAACATGCTGTAATGATTGATCTAAAGACTATTCACCTGCGACATGATGTGATTTAATCGTGGCAGTCTTTAAGAGAATTAGGAAAGGAACCTACTATGAGTGGTGTATTTGAAATCGTAGCTCAGGCTCGTCGTAAAAATAAACTCAAACGTGAACTTCTAGATAACGAAAAGAAAGTTCGTGATAACCAGAAACGTGTCGATTTGCTCGATAACCTACTGGATTACATCAAGCCAACCATGAGCACCGAAGAAATCACGCAGATCATCAAAAACATGAAAGCGGATTACGAAGATCGCGTCGATGACCACATCATCAAAAGTGCTGAAATTTCAAAAGAACGCCGTGAAATCAGCCGCCGTATTCGCGAACTTACTGAAGAAGATAAAGTGGCACAAGGGAAGAAATAACCCTCAGCGTCATTTTACTTCTTATCGAGCCTGCATCACCTGCGGGCTTTTTTACGTCTCAAAGACTTTGACGTTCAACACAAATCGTTATTTTCCTTTGTCTCTTGACGTAAAACGTTTGCGTAATCGCTAACCTTCTCCGTTACGCAAATTGAGGGTTTCGTCACACATTTCACCCTGCTATAGTCCACCACAGTTAATCAACTGACCATTCGAGGCACGGAGCTTCCTCACTTATCTCATGACGAGAAGAATTGGGTCGGGCACAGACACTGCCTAGATACATTATGAGGGTCAAATTATGGACATGAATATGGTTGAAATTTTGGGTTACGCGGCGTCTATCATGGTCGCTATCTCACTTACCATGAAAGATATCGTTAAACTTCGCATTCTAAACTTCGTTGGTTGTGGTTTATTCACCGCTTACGGCTTGATGATTGATGCGTGGCCAGTGGTGGTCACCAACGGTTTCATCGCTTGTGTGAACGTCTACTTCCTTGCCAAAATGCAAAGCGAAAAAAAAAGCAGCGCTGAAAAAGTAACGAGCGCCGCTTAATTCTGATTTAATTAGACAGACGCCCTCGCTCACTGTAGCGAGGGCGTTTTTTATTCGTCGTCGTCCTCTTCATGCAATGCAGCCCACGCCTGCGCAGCATTGACAGCGCGCTTCCACCCTTTGTATCGACGTTGGCGTTTCTCTTCATCATGATGCGGCGTAAACTGGCGATCGATTTCTGCTTTGTTACTCAACTCATCCAAGCTGTCCCAAAAACCGACTTCTAGCCCGGCAAGATACGCTGCCCCAAGAGCCGTGACTTCGGTGACCTTGGGTCTCATCACATCCACATCCAGCACATCGGCTTGGAATTGCATCAGGAAATTATTCGCCACTGCGCCGCCATCAACGCGCAACGCTTCGAGTTTGATGCCAGAATCACTTTGCATCGCGTCAATCACATCTCGGGTTTGATAAGCAATGCCTTCCAACGTCGCACGGATAATGTGATTCGCACTGGTCCCACGCGTCAGTCCAACAATGGTGCCTCGCGCATACGCATCCCAATACGGTGCGCCCAAACCGGTGAACGCTGGCACGACATACACTCCGTTTGAGGTCGCCACTTTGGTTGCGAAGTATTCAGAATCTTTCGCATCAGAGAGCAGCTTAAGTTCATCTCTCAGCCACTGAATGGATGCGCCACCCATAAATACCGCACCTTCTAGCGCATAACTGGGCTCTCCCCTCGGGCCGCAAGCGAGCGTCGTCAGCAGTCCATTATGCGAGGTCACTTTTTCGTTGCCGGTATTCATCAACAAGAAGCAGCCCGTGCCGTAAGTATTTTTCGCTTGGCCCGCACTCACACACATCTGGCCAAACAACGCTGCTTGCTGGTCGCCTGCGATCCCAGCAATCGGAATTCTCGTACCGCCTTTGCCGCCGATGTTCGTTTGACCAAACAACGCTGACGAATTTTTCACTTCCGGCATCATGGAACGCGGGATGTCCAGTTCGTCGAGCATGCGCTGATCCCACTCTAGGGTGTTGATGTTAAACAACAAGGTACGTGAGGCGTTGGTATAGTCGGTTGCATGCACTCGACCCTGTGTCATTTTCCACACGAGCCAGGTATCCACCGTACCAAACAGCAGTTTTCCCTCTTGCGCCAGTTGACGTGCGCCTTCGACGTTGTCGAGAATCCATTTCACCTTAGTGCCCGAGAAGTAAGGGTCAAGCAAAAGCCCTGTGGTATCACGAATGTAATCCGACAATCCACGCTCTTGTAACTGCTCACAAATCTTCGCGGTACGACGACATTGCCAAACAATCGCGTTGTAAATCGGTTTCCCCGTTTCTTTGTTCCAGACAATAGTGGTTTCACGCTGGTTAGTGATACCGATCGCCGCCACTTGGTCGCTGCGAATACCGCTTTTGGTCAGCGCTTCAATCAATGTTGAGCTTTGCGTGGCATAGATCTCCATCGGGTCGTGCTCTACCCAGCCGCCATGCGGGTAAATCTGAGTAAATTCACGTTGGGAGACACTGACAATATTGGCATCGTGGTCGAGTACCACCGTTCTTGAGCTTGTCGTGCCTTGATCGAGAGCGACGATGTACTTTTGCTCCGTCATAGTAGGGTCCTTTACTTTCTTTTTGTCTTATGACGTCATTGTGCACAAAGCAAGAACACATAAAAGCATCGACCGCCACAAATGAGCGTTCGAACACAAAATGTTAGAAAGTTATCGCCAGATTGTTGCTGAAATCGCGGAGAGCAAGCCACAGTTGCAACTCTGAGGCCTAAGAAGAACTTTCGAACGAACAAAAAGCCTGACAAACGTCAGGCTCATGGTTGGTCAGTGTGAGATAACGTATGGTGGGTATCACCCGCTAGTTATTTGAAACGATAAAGAGCACTTCCACGCGTCGATTGCAGGCTTTGCCAGACGGGGTGTTATTACTACAGGCTGGCACATGTTCTCCATAGCCGCGCGTGAAAATAGAGTTCATGGATACGTTGTTGCGCGCCAGTTGCGCTTTTACGGCTTGTGCTCGCTTGACGGAGAGTTGATCATTGAAAGACGCATTGCCTGTACTATCCGCGTGCCCGTCAATCACGATGTCGATGTCGGGTTGTTTCGATAAGTAACGCCCCACCATATCGACCCAATATAAAGAATCCGGTGATAAGTTCGATGAGCCAGTGCGGAACTTGATCGTATCTTTAAGTTTGACCATCACATGATTCCCCGGAAGAATTTCGTAATCGACACCATTGCTGACTAAAAAGCTCTGTAAGTCCCCATAGCTTTGAGTGCGCTGTTGCCCCATCGGGCCTTGTACACCAGCGTTTGATGATAACATCGGCGCATTACCCCAATCTGGATAACGCAATTCAGAGTCGCTTTGCGGAGCGGTATCCAACATATCTCCGCCTAGTCGAGCAAACTCCTTGGGAATAGAGGCACTGCATCCAGACAGGAGTAACAGTAGAGGCAAAATGTATTTTGTCATGGTCGTCATCACTCGTTACTTCTCAACACTCTCTTTATATCGACCATTTTGCGCGAACTTTAGCGCTTCTCTCGTGACCAAACGCATATTTCTTACCACCCTACAGACTTTAAGGGTGGTCGCGACTCCACCTACTTAGCTTGTGAATCAAGGCTTATCGATAGTAGAATCGAAACACATTCCACGCTCAGCGCGAATTCAACGATAAACCAATGAGTTAAATGGAGTTGGTGTCACGTTGAACGATAAGCCTGCGCATACAGAGATAGTCATAATGAACAAACTCCTTACTCTGACACTCATCATACTGACATTTGGCTTAGCCGGATGCAGTGAGTCAACCGAACCCACCGAAGGCAAACACTACGAACCACTCCCTGTTAACCTCTCCACCTTCCGAGTGGAGCCTGTTATTGAAGTGTTCTCTCTACATTGTAGTCACTGTCGTAAAATGGAAGAGGCGCTACCTGAACTTGAACAATTGGTCGGCCAGTCGTTTGGCAAGGTGCACGTCACGTTCAATGAAAGCGCACAAGTGGGTGCGATGATTTACTACTCCGCGCAAATGCAACTTGGTCATACACCGGATCACGCAATGATGACGGAACTGTTTGCCGCTGCGCAAATGGGGGATGGCGCATCGTTAGATGACAAGAAACAAGCGATTGATGCGGCGTTTGAAACTCGCAACTTAACCAGCCCTTACAATCTCGATAATGATCAGCAAAGTCAGCTGTTTAAAAAGATCGAACGCGCGCATGAGATGACCACTCAAGGGCAGATCAATGCGGTGCCAATGTTCATCGTCAAAGGCAAGTATCGCATCCTTACCTCTGCCCACAGCGATATTGCCGACATTGCCAATACGATCCAATTCTTACTTGCTCAACCTTAACTCTGACAGGACGTTACTATGTCTAAAATTATCATTCCTATCGTTATCGTGGTTCTCGCTGTGTTTTTTGTCTATCGTACTTGGACGAACGGCAAAGCGGCCGAAGCTAACCTTGCTGCTGGTGAGGCATTTTTGGCTGAGAATGGCCAAAAAGAAGGCGTTATCACCACCGACAGTGGTCTTCAATACCAAGTACTCACCAAAGGTGAAGGGACGGTATTCCCTACCGTGGCAAGCACAGTAAAAGTGCACTACCACGGTAGTTTGATTGACGGCACGGTCTTCGACAGCTCTGTCGAGCGTGGAGAGCCTATCAGCTTTAAACTTGGTCAAGTGATCAAAGGGTGGCAAGAAGGACTGACTTACATGAACGTCGGTGACAAAGTAAGACTGTTTATTCCAAGCGCATTAGCGTACGGAAAAAGCGGCACTGGCCCTATCCCACCCGCAGCGACACTCATTTTTGACGTTGAATTGCTGGCCATTGACTAAGGCAAGGTCATCTAACCGAGTCTCTTGTGACATTCCATAAAAAAAGCCGCTAAGCGGCTTTTTTTTCAGCTGACAAACAGAGCGTTTTACTTGTGTTTGTCTTGAATAAACGTACGGCTGACATCGACAACGGCAATGTCTTTAAAGAAGCTACGACCAAGAAGTATTGGGTAGGTCAAGTGCGTTCTGTCGGCTAATGTGAACTCTGTTTTTTCCTTCACATCACCGATTTGAATCCAACCCTCAACCACTGCGCGCTTTTCAGACTCTTCAGAAGTTGATTGGCGAATTTTCACCCAGCGCTGAACAGGCAAAGCGATTTCTCTGCTTTTTACACCCTCATGTTCAATTTTGAACTTGACCCAATCCTTTCCGTCACGCTCGAACGGCAACACCTCTACTGCACTGATGGATGACGTCGTCGCCCCAGTATCGATACGCGCTTTAAAGCTAGCTTCTAGTCCGGGCACATACACCCACTCTTGTTCACCAAGCATCAACTTGCCATCCGCCGTTTTCTTCGGCGATTCTGTCGGCTTAGGTGCCACTGGTTTTTCCGGCTTAGGCTCAGGTTTGACCTCAGGCTCTTGTGGTGCAGTCGGCTCTGGCTCCGAGGTGTCTGGTGACGTCACCTCTGGCGTTGTCACTTCCGGCTCCTGCGTTTGTGGCGTTTGCTCAGGCTCAACCACTGATTCACCCGTCGTTGAACACGCCACCAATCCACCACTCAATAGTAACGGTAGGACGATTTTCCATGTTTTATTCATTGGACCACCTAATCTTGTCAACATGGCCGCTCATCTTGAGCGGCACTCGCGAGTTTTCAATACGCAGATGTCTTTACGCGACACGAACGATAGCGTTGGCAACGTATGGGATGTCTTTTTCCGTCAAGCCAGCAATGTTAATTCGACCATCGCCTACGCCATAAATGCCATATTCTTCACGCAGTTGCGTCATTTGCTCTTGGCTAAAGCCTAGCACAGTGAACATGCCTTTGTGGCTCTGAATAAAGTCGAATTGTGATGTTCCGTGGCTATTTTTCAGTTCATCACACAATGCTTTGCGTAGGCTAACCAAACGTTGTTGCATCTGTGACAGCTCTTGTTTCCAGACTTGGGTCAGCGCGTCACTGCCCAAAATGGTTTTCACTAGCGCTGCACCATGATCAGGCGGCATGGTGTAGGTGGAACGCGCGAGGGTCATCAACTTGCCTTTGGCGTTGTCCGCTTCCTGCTTAGTGTTTGCAACCACAATCGCCGCGCCCGTGCGCTCACGGTATAGGCCAAAGTTTTTCGAGCATGACGTGGTGATCAACATCTCTTCCACGTTGTCTGCCATGTAGCGAAGACCTTTCGCGTCTTCCTCTAACCCATCGCCAAAACCTTGATAAGCGATATCGACAAACGGGGTAAAACCATTTTTCTGCGACAGCTGGGTGATGGCCTGCCATGCGTCAAAATCGATGTCAGCACCCGTTGGGTTATGGCAACAGCCGTGCAATAACACGACGTCATCTTTTCCAGCGGTGCGCAGATCCGCCATCATGGCATCAACGTCGACTTGCTTAGTGTCACGGCTAAAATAGCGGTAGTGACGTACTTTCAGCCCCGCCGCTTCCATCACAGGTTTGTGGTTCACATAACTTGGATCAGAAATCCATATTGTTGTATTTGGCTGCGCCACCTTCATCAGGTCACCCAGCATACGCAGAGCACCGCTCGCACCTGGGGTTTGAATAGCAGACACGCGATCCATTGCCGATGTGCCCGTCAACAGCAGATCAATCATCGACTGGTTAAACTGCTCACAGCCCGCAAGGCCAACGTAAGATTTGGTGGTTTGCGTCGCGACGACAATATCTTGGGCTTGTTTAATGGCTTGCATTACAGGGGTTTCACCTGCGCTGTTTTTATAAACACCAATGCCAAGGTCTACTTTTTCATCACGAGGATCGTTGCGGTACGCAACAGAGAGAGAAAGAATCGGATCCAGCATAGGTGCTGGTAATTGAGAAAACATGAAAGTCACAACCCTTTGAAATTCAAGATGGCTGACAACTT
Source organism: Vibrio sp. R12-SW3-ISO1 (assembly GCF_059834005.1). Lineage (NCBI taxonomy): Bacteria > Pseudomonadati > Pseudomonadota > Gammaproteobacteria > Vibrionales > Vibrionaceae > Vibrio > Vibrio sp. R12-SW3-ISO1. Next base: position 96,019 of record NZ_JCBDGK010000001.1, on the reverse strand, counting down.
ATCATTTAATCCTACTTTCTAGAAACTATTTTGTGAGCGAGAGTTCAATTTCATCGATTGCTTTTGTAAATTTTCACATACAGTTAACAATGAGCCCTACCCCAAGGTATTACTGCAATTTGAACGTGTGGATGATTTGATTCGCGCTACCTCGCCATTCAAGATTAACATCGCGCTGCTCTTGAATGAATTTGCCATCGATTAAGGTATCAATGTACTGCGTCACTTCACGCTGCGCATCATCAAGCTCTGCTAGGGTATATCCCGTCCAGACCCAGATGTCTTTTCCCGGGCATTCGGCGCGTACGCGTTTGACCAACTTAAGGATGTGCGGCACGTTAGCAGGGTGGAGCGGATCCCCACCGGACAGCGATAACCCACGGCGCTTGATACGTGGATCGTTAAGATCAGCGATGATTCTATCTTCCGCTTCTTGAGTGAACAACACTCCTGAATCCAAACGCTGAGTAGATTGGTTGTAGCAACCTCGACACTGATGCACGCAACCTGAGACAAACAAGGTGCATCGGGTGCCAGGGCCATTAACCACATCGATGGGGTAATATTGATGATAATTCATCGCTCTTTCCAAAACAAAAGCCGCTAACTAAACACGAAACAAAACAGAGAACAAAAGAAGCCAGTCAAACTGGCTTCTTATCAGCTTGTCTAGGTGACCACTTACAGATGCTTAACGCGTCGTTTTACTTCTTCTTGCTTGCCGAAGTTGAAAGGTCTGGCGTCTGGGCTACCAAGATAACCACACACGCGGCGCGTCACTGATACTTTGGTCGAGTCGTGGTTGCCACAGCTTGGGCAGGTAAAGCCTTTGCTGGTACAGTCGAACTCCCCGTTGTAGCCACACTCATAACACTCGTCAATCGGCGTGTTGGTGCCGTAGTAAGGCACGCGGCTATAGCTGTAATCCCAGACGTTTTCGAGCGCTTCGATGTTGCGCTGCATATTCGGGAACTCACCGTAACAGATGAATCCACCGCTTGAGATTTCAGGGTATGGCATTTCAAAATCAATTTTATCGTACGGGTTAACCTTCTTCTCCACATCAAGGTGGAAGCTATTGGTGTAGTAGCCTTTATCCGTCACCCCTTCAATCACACCGTACTCTTTGGTATCGATTCGGCAGAAACGGCTGCACAAGTTTTCACTTGGTGTGCCGTATAAGCTGTAACCGTAGCCAGACTCTTGTGTCCACTGATTCACTGCTTGTTTAAGATGCTTAATGATGTTAAGCGCTTTTTCTCGCAGTTCACTGTTATCGTACACATGGGTTTGATGGCCAAAGAGCGCATTCACTGTCTCGTGGATACCAATGTAACCAAGTGAAATCGAGGCACGACCGTTTTTGAAGATGTTCGCAATTGGCTCATCGGCACCTAGTCGGATGCCACATGCCCCTTCCATATAGAGGATAGGTGCGACGCGCGCTTTGACATTCTCTAAACGTGAGATGCGTGTTTCCAACGCACGGCGTGCCAGTTTCAGCTTGGCATCCAGCAGTTGGTAGAATTTGCTCTCATCGCCGCCCGCTTGAATAGCGATGCGTGGCAAGTTGAGGCTCACAACACCCAAGTTGTTGCGACCTTCATGAATCAGCTCACCATTTTCTTCATAAGTGCCCAAGAAGCTACGACAACCCATCGGCGTTTTAAATGACCCTGTCACTTCGACAACTTTTTCGTAGTTCAAGATGTCGGGGTACATACGCTTCGATGCACATTCCAACGCCAATTGCTTGATGTCGTAGTTCGGATCGCCCGCTTTGTGGTTTAGGCCGTCTTGAATGCCAAATACCAATTTGGGGAACACCGCTGTTTTGCGGTTTTTGCCCAAACCAGCAATGCGATTCTTCAAGATGGATTGTTGGATAAGGCGTGAGCCCCAACTGGTGCCTAAACCAAAACCAAAGGTGACAAACGGCGTTTGACCATTAGCGGTGTGCAGGGTGTTCACTTCATATTCCAACGATTGGAAAGCGTCGTAACACTCTTTTTCAGTGCGCGCACGCGCAAACGCCTCAGGATCATGAATATCCCACTCTTTGGCGATCTCTAGGTGCTTGTCATAACTCGTCATCACGTACGGTTCGAGCACCTCATCAATACGGTTGATGGTGGTGCCGCCATAGATATGACTGGCAACCTGCGCGATGATTTGCGCCGTAACTGCGGTCGCCGTCGAGATCGATTTCGGTGTATCAATCTCTGCGTTACCCATTTTAAAACCGTGGGTTAGCATGCCTTGCAAGTCAATCAGCATACAGTTGAACATTGGAAAGAACGGCGCGTAATCTAAATCGTGGTAGTGAATGTCGCCCGATTCATGAGCTTGAACAACATCACGGGGTAAAATGTGGGTTTTCGCGTAGTGCTTCGCAACAATGCCTGCCAAAAGATCGCGCTGAGTCGGGATCACCTTGCCATCTTTGTTTGCGTTTTCGTTGATGAGATCAACATTGCTCTCTTCAATCAGACCTTCAATTTCGCGCGTCAGCGCACTTTGTTTTTCACGCGCGATGTCACGGTCATGGCGGTACTCAATGTAAGCACGCGCGAGTGACTTATACGGCCCCTGCATCAACTCGTTTTCAACTAGGGTTTGGATTTCATGGATGTGGACTTCATCGTGATCGCTTAATTGCAGCTCGATCGCTAACGCGACATTGAGTGCGTAGATGGCAATTTCTTTATCAACGTTATCGGCGGCGGCTTCCACTGCGGCTTGTATACGATCCCGGCTAAATGTCGCTCTTGAGCCATCCCGTTTGATTACGATTGGTTTCACCTTTCCTCCTTACCCAGCATACTCACAGAGTTATCCACAAACACACTATATAGGGTTAATTTTTATTCGAGCAATACTATATATTGTGGCGTATTTAACGAGATAGGCACCATGGAAGTATTGATTTTGATCAATAAAAAACGCCCCTAGCGTAAGATCAAAGCGTTCTAGTGGCACCGATCAAAATTAGGAAGGAAACGATGAAAACATTCAGATTTGAGATGAATTCGCTTGCATTTTTCAGAGCACTTATAGGATAAAGGATGAGTCAAATTCATGGATAGGGTGACGCTAACAATGCGCGATTGGACCGCCTCTTTTCTCTCACTCAGAGCTTACGTGCTACTTGTCGCCTTGGTTGGTTCCATCGGCTCAAGTCATGCTCTGACGTTAGCCAGTTGGAATATTGAGTGGCTTAGCTCTGACCCTAGCGATCGCTTTGAAGCGCCACTGCGTTCTGCACAAGATTTCGACGCCTTAGGTCGTTATTTTGCCCAAATCGATCCCGACGTGCTCGCCTTTCAAGAGGTCAATGATGAACAAGCGCTGCGCAACGTTGTGGGGTCGGGCTATCAAATCTGGTTGTCGGATCGCTCGTTAGAGCGCCATCAAGACGCCCAGTTTGGTGCGATTAACCAATATACAGGGTTTGCGGTGAGAGCGGGTATAGAGGTCGTTCAACGTGACGACATCATACTGGTGGATCAAGCTCGCAGCCGATTGCGCTTTGCCGCTTATCTGGTGCTTAACCCGCAAGGCCATCAACCCCTGCACCTTCTTTCGGTGCATTTAAAAGCCGGTTGCAGCGGCACGTATCGTGATAATCGAGATTGTCGCCTTCTTTACACTCAAGGTGAGAGCTTAAACGCGTGGATCAGTGAACGTGAAGCAAACCAAGAGGCTTACCTCATCATGGGCGACTTTAACCACAATCTGGCGTTTAAAGGCGACTGGCTTTGGCGCACCTTGACAGAGGGCACCAAAGCGCAATTGGCGAGCGATCGTACCGCAGCGCAATGCGTAGTGCGCTCTAACAAACAAGCGAATAAAACCCATAAGTTTCGCAGCCTGATTGACCATGTCATCGCCAGCCCATCGCTTACTCTGGCCATGCCTTATCAAGTCACCTATAAAACGAGTGACCTCTTCCAATATCGCCTTAGCGATCATTGTCCGATGGTCACTCGCATTATCGACTAATTTTGGTTATCCCCTTGGCTTTAAATAGACGTTAGCGAGCAAAGCGATGTTTTATCGCAACGTAGTACAGCACGGGGATCACCAACAACGTTAAAATGGTAGAAACGAAGATCCCGAAAATCAAACTGATGGCGAGACCATTAAAAATCGGGTCATCGAGAATGAACACCGCGCCAATCATCGCAGCCAGTGCGGTTAACATGATGGGTTTCGCGCGAACCGCCGCCGATTGAATCACCGCTTCTGCAAACTCAACGCCCTCTTCGACCTGTTGATTAATAAAGTCAACCAAGAGTATCGAATTACGCACGATGATGCCTGCTAGCGCAATCATGCCAATCATAGAGGTCGCGGTAAATTGCGCGCCGAGCAATGCATGACCTGGCATCACACCGATGATGGTCAGTGGAATCGGCGCCATAATGATCAGCGGTACCAAATAGGATTTAAACTGCGCCACTACCAATAAGTAGATCAGAATCATTCCAACACCATAAGCAATGCCCATATCTCGGAAGGTTTCGTAGGTAATGGTCCACTCGCCATCCCAACGCACTGAGACGCCATTAAGTCCATCAGGTTGCGCGACATAGTATTGCTCTAGGGTCATCGCCTCATCCAACTTACCGACTAAGTCGAACATGCCATACAGCGGGCTATCCAACTCGCCAGCCATATCGGCGACCACCATCACCATAGGCACCATGTTTTTTCGTACGATATAGGCTTCCATTGGCAACACGTTGACGCTCACGAGATCCGAGAGCGGAAACGCTTGACCATTTTGGCTGCTGACCTTCATGTTCAGCACTTGCTCTAAGCGCACTTTAGCCTCTTCACTGGCTTGAATCATAATGGGCACTGGGTATTTACTGTGCTCGCTGTGCAGATAAGTCACAGGCTTGCCACCCACCGCCGTTGCCAGCGCATCGACTATCGACGCATACGGCACTTGATAATGCGCGGCCTTACTTCGATCAATCGCCACCTGCCATTTTTGGTGATGTTCGGGCAGATACATGTCAACATCAACGATGTCCTCCGTCTCACGGAAAATTGCGCGTATCTGCTGTGCGGCTTGATGACGCATGGCATCGGTTGGCGCGTAGACTTCTGCCAATATCGGTGACCAAACCGGTGGCCCCGGCGGCACTTCAACCACTTTAACTTTGCCCCCAAAGCGCGATGCAATCTCATTGAGCACTGGGCGCACCTCACCAGCAATGGTGTGGCTATCGCGGTCACGATCTTTCCTATCCACCAAATTCACTTGAATATCGCCTTGATTCGGTTGATTGCGCATAAAGTAGTGACGAACCAAGCCATTAAAGTTGATAGGCGCCGCCGTACCCGCATAGATTTGATAGCCAGTGACTTCAGGCACCTCATCGAGCGCTTGTCCAAGTTCAAACAGTACGCGCTGCGTCCGCTCTAGCGGCTCACCCTCTGGCATATCCAGCACTACTTGAAACTCGGATTTGTTGTCAAAAGGCAGCATCTTCAACACCACCGATTGCGCCACTGGCAGCAGCACCGAACCAGCAATCAGCGCCAATATCGCCAACAATAACAACCAACGATTGCGACGCTGTGCTCTGGCGGTGACAAAAGGGGCCATAATGCGATGAAACAGTGATGAGCTCGCACCTTTTGCATCTTCGTGATGGGCGTGTTTGAGGAGATGATGCGCCAACCAAGGTGAGAGCACAAAGGCGACCGCCAGCGAAATCAGCATCCCCATGGACGCATTAATTGGAATTGGGCTCATGTATGGCCCCATCAATCCGCTCACAAACGCCATCGGCAGCAATGCCGCGATCACGGTTAAGGTTGCTAAGATGGTCGGTCCGCCGACTTCATCGACGGCGACGGGGATCAATTCATCGAGTGATTTTTTGCCCATCGACATATGCCGATGAATGTTTTCCACCACCACAATCGCGTCATCGACCAAAATACCGATTGAGAATATTAGGGCGAACAATGACACACGATTGAGGGTAAATCCCCAAGCCCAAGACGCAAACAGCGTGATCATCAAGGTCACCACAATGGCGATTCCGACGACGATGGCTTCACGCCAACCCATGGTAAGCAAGACCAGAATCACCACCGCCGCCGTGGCGAACGCCAGTTTGCCGATCAGCGTATTGCTTTTGTCCGCCGCGGTTTTACCGTAGTCACGTGTAATTTCAACCTTAATACCTTCGGGAATCAGTTGATTCTTAAGTGCGTCTAAACGCGCTTCAACGGCTTTCGCGACGTTGACTGCGTTCTCACCGCTTTTTTTTGCCACCGCGAGCGTGACAGCGGGACGCATGCCCTCTTTTGAGGTCGTCCACACCTGCTGCGTCGGCGTGTTAGTGCCTAAGCTAACCGTAGCAATATCTTCTAAATAGACGGGGGTTTGGTTATACAACCCGACCACTAGCTGTTTCACCTCTTCAACGCGTGAAAGAAACTGGCCGACTTGGACTGGAAACTGTTGATTTTCATGGGTCAAGCTCAGCATGGGTGAGCTTTGATTGGCGGCGGGCAAATGCTGATTGAGCTGATCCAAGGTGATATTAAAACTGTTCATCTTTACAGGGTCTAAACGCACGTCAACAATGGTCTCGTGACTGCCGACTGTATAGATGTCTCGTGTCCCTTCAATGCGTTTAAGCTCAGTTTCTAAGCCGTGTGCTACCTGAGTTAACTGCTGCTGATCAAGCTGCGCCGATGGGCTGGATAAGGTGATACTGACGATCGGCACATCCTCAATCCCTTTGGGTTTAATGACGGGTTCACCAACACCCACGCCCTGCGGCATCCAATCTTTATTGGAATAGAGTTTATTATAAATGCGCACCACAGCATCATTACGGCTGACGCCAACATCAAAGATCGCGACGATCATCGCGCCATCGGGCTGCGAGAAGGAGTAGATTTTATCAATACCCTGGATTTCAGAAATGATCTGTTCTGCGGGTGTGGTGACTAGGCTCTCCACTTCAGCGGGCGTTGCTCCGGGGAAGGGAATATACACATCCGCGAAGGTGACATCGATTTGCGGCTCTTCTTCTTTGGGTGTGATGATAACCGCAAACAGACCCATCAATAAGCCTACCAACGCTAACAACGGCGTCATGGCTGAGTTTTGAAATGCTGCGGCAATACGGCCTGAGATCCCTAGCTTATGTTCCATGCGACGTTCCCCCTGCCTTTATTGCTGCTGGCTTAATGTTGGCAGGGTCGCGTAGATCGCGTCTCCCTCTTCCAACCCAGACAGCACCTCAACGTACTCACCCACTTGTTGACCTAAACGCACTGGGTTAAGCACCGGTCCGTTTTCACTTTGACGGTAAACCGCACTTAACTCGCCGCGGCGTACTACCGCCTCATTGGGAATCATTTGTATCGCGCGTTCACCGAAGCGAAACTCAGTTTTTACCCACATTCCCGGCACCAAAGCGCTCGCATTAGCAGGCAAATCTTTGCTTTCGGGTAAATCCAAACGAATTTTGAAGGTGTGAGACGTGGTGTCGGCGTAGCTGAACAAGTTATAGGAGGTGGGCGCGACGCGCTCGCCATTGGGTGCCATCACATCAAATTGAGAGACATCCTTAACAAGCGGTTGATACCGCTGAGGAATTTGCGTTTCAACGCGCAGACGATCTAAAGAGAAGCCACTGAGTAGTGGCGACCCTGGCGCAACGGTTTCACCAAGCTCGACGTGACGCGCTGTGACCACGCCGTCATAAGGCGCTTGAATACTGGTGTAGCCAAGGGACTCTTTTGCCTGAGCGGCACTTGCTTGCGCCGCTTTCACTGAGGCCGCAGTGCTGCGCGCACGCGCTTCTGCGCTGTCCATTTGATCTTGAGAAATTGCGCCTTTCGGGAAGAGTTGACGATACCGGGCAACCTGAGCTTGCGCCTCACGATTTAGCGCAATCGCACTAGCCAGTTGTGCATTGGCGGCATCGAGCGAGGCTGATTGTTGCACCGCGCTGATTTCAAGCAACACTTGCCCTTGTTTGACGACATCATTGACGTCAACGTGCAAGCTCACAACTCGCCCAGACGTCTGAGCGGCGACGGTTCCTTGATTGACGGGTTGAATCACGCCATCTAAATGGACACTCTGCGCCATCGGAGCACGTGTGACCAAGTACAACGTGTCATTCTGGTTAGCCATGCTTACAGCAGAAAAGCCCATCAGGCTCACGGCCAGTGCAGAGGTGGCTACAGAGAGTTGAAATGTCCTTTTCATGATCGCCGCTCCTTTTTTTTGAGGGGTTATGTATCAGTGTAAAACTTAAGCAAGTTGAGACTGTGACTTGCGGCTGTTTTTATAACAAATCATTAGGTTAGTGGCCCCTAGACCAACCATCATGCTGGCAAAAAAGATCCAAACGCCCACGTTACCTAAACCGAGACTGGCCATTGCAGGTCCTGGACAAACGCCAGCCAGCCCCCAACCCACGCCAAACAGCGCAGCGCCGCTTATCAATCGACCATCAATCTGTTTACTTTTTGCTAGGCAAAAGGTCTGTGCCGCGAGCGGCTTTTTCTTGGGTTTAATCAGCAAAAAATAGCTCGGCATAAACACCAACAAGGCGCCGCCCATCACAAACATCAAACTTGGATCCCACTGACCCGCGATGTCCAAAAAGCCCAGAACTTTGTGTGGGTCTGCCATGCCAGACACCACCATGCCCATGCCAAATAACACGCCTGCCAACAGTGACGTTAAACGAAAAACAACTTTATTCATGAAAAGATCCTAAGGTTATACAAGGTGGAATCGAACAAATACCGTCAACGCTGCCACGCCCATAAAGACGCCAGTCGCGACCATTGAACGCTTAGACAAACGGCCAAGGCCACAAATACCGTGCCCACTGGTGCAACCGTTGCCAAGGCGCGTACCCACTCCAACAAGCAAACCGGCGAGCGCCAATCCTGTCGCACTGGTTGAATAGACCGTCACCACATCGTCAACAAACAGCAAGGCTGCGAGAATACCGCCCGAGACCATGCCCACCGCGAAAAGCAATCGCCAAGCAAAATCGTTCGATTTCGGCGTAAGTAGCCCCGTCATGATGCCGCTAATGCCCGCGATTTTTCCGTTAATCAGCAACAAAATCGTGGCTGAAACCCCAAGTAACATGCCTCCTGCTAACGATTCCCAAGGAACTGTGAACGCCATATCTACCTCTAAGTGTCGTATGTATTAATGTTGGGTTTACCCAGCGTTATCGAGCGCAAAAAATTGTCTCTAAACTCTGAATAAGTTGAATCACTCGCGCATCTGCCAAGGAGTAGAACACCTGTTGGGACTCTTTACGCGCCTGTATTAATCCATGCTTACGCAGCACAGTAAGATGTTGAGAGAAGGCGGATTGGCTCAATGTCGACCCTGCTTGCAAGGCCCCCACGCCGACTTCGCCTTGCGTCAATTGACATAAGACCATCAAACGCTCTGGGTGAGCCATGACCTTGAGTAGATCAGAAGCCTCAACCGCATTTTGTTGCATTTGGCTTAGATTCAATGTTTGTTCACTCATGACACACCTATTATTTTGCAATGGAATGCTCTCTAACGAATGGCTTGATAATAAACCCAAACCTAATTTAGTCAATACTAATTTAGTATTTTTGTAATTAGATAAATAAACATTAGACTTTTCTAATTTAGGGTTCTATAGTACGAGGGTTTCATCACGGAAATGATTCGAAAGGAGAACGATCATGACGTTAGAAAATGCTATTCGTGTACTGGCAGGCAGTATGGTTCTGCTATCGGTGGTACTGACCTTCACCGTCAGTAGCCACTTTGTTTGGCTAACTGTGTTTGTTGGCGTTAACTTGATTCAAAGCGCGTTTACAGGTTTGTGCCCTGCCGCTTTCTTTTTGAAAAAACTTGGTTTTCACTAATCGGAGTCACCCATGACTAAAATTGTTATCGTAGGCGGTGTTGCAGGTGGTGCATCTGCGGCTGCTCGTGCTCGTCGCCTTAGCGAGGATGCTCAAATCATCATGTTTGAACGTGGTGAGTTTGTTTCGTTTGCCAACTGCGGCTTGCCTTACCACATCGGCGGCGACATTACCGACCGCAGTAAGCTCCTATTGCAAACTCCGGAGAGCTTCCTTGCACGATTTAACGTCGATGTCCGCGTGATGAATGAAGTGGTGCGCATTAATCGCGAAGACAAATCCATCACGGTAAAAAATCTGCTCGATGGCACTGAATACCAAGAGTCTTATGACTTTCTGCTATTAAGCCCAGGTGCAGGTCCGGTTGTGCCACCGATCCCTGGTATCAAGAATCCGCTGACGCATTCACTGCGCAACATTCCAGACATGGATCGCATCATCAAAACGATTCAGATGAACAAACCGGAACACGCCACTGTCGTGGGCGGCGGATTTATTGGCCTTGAAATGATGGAAGCCTTCCACCAGCTCGGCATCAAAACCACCCTCATCGAAATGGCCGATCAAGTGATGACGCCCGTCGATCGTGAAATGGCAGGCTTCGCGCACGCGGAAATTCGCCAGCGCGGCATCGATCTCAAATTGGGTGTTGCGTTAAGCGCCGTCGAATATGTACCCAATGATCACATGGCAAGTATCGCTTCGGGTGAGGATGTCGAACATCAACACATCGAAGGTGAGTTGACACTGTCACTCAACAATGGCGAATCGCTCACCACTGACATTCTTATTATGGCTATCGGTGTGCGCCCAGAAACCAAGCTCGCACAAGAAGCCGGTCTACAAATTGGCGCCCTTGGCGGCATTTACACCAATGAAGCGATGCAAACCAGCGATCCTAGCATCTACGCCGTCGGTGATGCGGTCGAAGAGAAAGACTTCGTGACCGGTGAGCAGACATTGGTCCCTCTAGCAGGACCTGCCAACCGTCAAGGCCGCATGGCGGCAGACAATATGCTTGGCCGCAGTGAACAGTATCAAGGCACACAGGGCACTGCGATCTGTAAGATTTTTGATCTTGCCGTCGCCTCTACCGGTAAGAATGAGAAGCAGCTAAAACGCGCAGGCATCGCCTATGAAAAAGTGTATGTTCACACCGCGAGCCATGCGAGCTACTACCCTGGCGCGGAAATTGTGTCGTTTAAAATGCTGTTTGACCCAACCTCTGGCAAAATTTTGGGCGCACAAGCGGTCGGTAAAGATGGCGTCGATAAACGCATTGACGTGATGGCGGTAGCTCAGCGCGCAGGTATGACTGTCGATCAGTTGCAGCACCTTGAATTAACTTACGCCCCACCGTACGGCTCGGCAAAAGACGTCATTAACCAAGCCGCGTTTGTTGCCAACAACCTAATCAAAGGCGACAGCAAAGCGATTCACTTTGATGAAATCGACAACCTCACAGAGGACCAAGTCCTGCTAGACGTGCGTAACCCAGGTGAGCTGGAATCGGTCGGTTACATCGATGGTGCGATTAACATCCCTGTCGACCAGTTGCGTCACCGCATGAATGAGCTCCCTAAAGACAAAGAGATCGTTATCTACTGTCAAGTAGGGTTACGCGGTAACGTAGCCTACCGTCAATTGGTCAACAACGGCTTTAAGGCGCGTAACCTACTCGGCGGTTACCGTACCTACAAGTTCGCTACGGCCTAAGTTTTTATTCCACCACGTCAACACTGTCTTGGGGAGCGAATTGCTCCCCTTTTTTGTTTCGTTACCTACACAAGCCACCATATCGTGTCGCCACCGTCCGAGCAAAAACAGGCACACCGTACCGAGTAAGATAGCACTGATCATCCATTGCTCTCGGTTCATTCCTAATTCCAGCATTAATTGTCCTTGTGATTGATGGTGCGAGTAGGCATCGGCATTACAAAAAACGTCCCTCTTGCACTGTCACTTCTTTCTTGACGAAATCAATAAAAGAACTGATGCGTCGTGACGTAGCAGAGTTACGGTAATAGACAGCGTGAATGGGCTGACGAATGTCTTGTGAAGCATCTGTAAGCAATTCAGTGAGGGCGCCACTCTGCCTATCTTGATAAGTCATGAAGTCTGACAAGCAAGCGATCCCAGCACCGTGCAGTGCTAAGGCACGAATCGTTTCCCCGTTGTCCGAACGTAGATTACTCGTGATCTTGATGAGCTTGTTACTGTCATCAAGCAATGGCCAATCTTTTAGCGACTCCGGGCGGCTAAAGCCAAGCAATTTGTGCGACAGCAGATCATGAACACAGTTAGGTTTGCCCTGTGCTTCAATATACGCAGGACTGGCGAGAATACGTATACGGCTATGGCCAATAAACGTGGCTCTGAGCGTTGAATCTCTTAGTTCGCCGATGCGAAACGCAATGTCGGTCTTTTTGCCGACCAGATCGATGTTCTCTTCATTGGAATTTAACTCAATCTCCACATCAGGATACGTTTGCTGATAGCGAGCAATTAATGGCGTCAGCACATGCAAACAAAAAGGGGTCGCGGCATTGATTCTCAACAATCCTGATGGTTGTGTTTTTTGGCTGGTCAGCTGCGCTTCCGCCGCTTCTACCTCATCCAAGATTTGCCGAACTTTGGCGAGGTAGACCGTCCCTTCACTCGTCACATCTAGCTTTCGCGTTGTACGATTAAGCAGCGTCGTGTCGAGTTTAGTTTCTAGGCGCGATACGGTGCGACTGACAGCAGAGACCGTCACCGACAATACTTGTGCAGCATCGCTGATCGAACCCACATCCACTACAGTCACAAACGTCTTCATCTCATCGAGGGTCGCTTTCATTGTTTACCAATTATCAAATTAGATTTTCTTTTTGTTAACTATACTGCAAGAAATAGACACCGTACATTAGTCAGCACACAAACCCTTCCTTTAAAAATAGGAGTTCATATGGCAGTTCCCACTTTCGGTGTCGGCACATTTCGTCTGACAGGAGACACAGTAAAACAATCGGTCAAACACGCGCTCGACTTGGGCTATCGCGCCATTGATACTGCGCAAATTTATGGCAATGAAGCGGACATTGGAGAGATGATCGCGGCAAATAATCTGCCTCGTGAATCACTATTTATTACCACCAAGATTTGGGTGGATAGCATGAGCGAGGCATCACTTATTGCTAGCCTTCGAGAGAGCCTTAAGAAACTCAACACGGATTACGTCGACCTCACTCTGATTCATTGGCCGGGGACAGACAAGAATATCGAGGAGTACATGAAGGCGCTGATGGAAGCAAAGACGCTTGGTCTGACAAAACAGATTGGTGTGTCGAACTTCAATATCGACCTGCTTCAGCAAGCGATTGATATCGTCGGTGTCGATCACATTGCCACTAACCAAATTGAACTGAGCCCTTATTTGCAAAACAACAAACTGGTTGAATTCATGCAACAGCAAGGGATTCAGGTGACGTCATACATGACGCTCGCCTACGGCAAAGTGCTTCACGATGAGGTCATCAAACAGATCGCGGTTGAGTGCAACGCAACCCCAGCGCAAGTTACACTCGCTTGGGCGCTAAACAAGGGCTATGCGGTGATCCCTTCATCGACCAAGCGCGATAACTTAGCCAGCAACCTTGAGGCGCAAAAGCTAACACTGAGTGATGATAATATGGCACGCATCGACGCATTAGAAAGAAATGGGCGTGAAGTCGACCCAGATGGGTTAGCACCCATCTGGGATTAGTCGGGTAATAGCGTCGAAGATCTGTTTTCTCTAAAGCGCCGTCCTCACACAAACCATTACACGCATTGGGTTTGCACCATCAAACCCTTTGCTTTTCAACGCTATTGATATATAAACTAATGCATTGTTTTACCACGTTATCCTTGCCTTTCCTTTTTTATGTTACTCACCCTTGTTATTTTGTTGGCTATCGTCCTTACCGCGCTGCTGGCGCACTACTATCACTCCGAATCTGTACGTAGAAAAAGTCGCCAAGACGCAAAGCAGACGCTATTGCTGCGCTCCAAACGCATTAAACAGACATTCAAAGGCCACATAGAACGCTTTTGTGCCCTTGATGCCCTAACGCCAGAAACAGAAATGGCCGTGCTCCGTTTAGCCAACCTGTTTTTCGTTTTTCAACCGGTCAACAGCCACACGGTTGAGCAATACCAAGAGACGTTACACAACTTGGTCAAGACGATTGATGAGCGAATTGATGCGGCCCAAGAGACATCACTGGACATACTGAGTGCCGATCTTGAGCGATTTTCCGCTTCACTGCCTAAAGCGAACAGTGCTTATACTGCGAGCTTCTATCGGAATGACTTACCTGCGATGATTTATCACCTCAGCAATGAGACGACCACCTCCGTGAGTGATGAGGCCGCCATGAAACCTGCACCAGAAATGGTCACCGAGTAAGGTAAGCAGTTGAGAGTGCTCACATTCTCGTTTGCGTACGCATGAGCTGCCTAATTAATACGCTATAGTGCAGACTGCAAAGAGAAAGGAGAACTCATGTCAGCCACCCACACTCAACCCGTCATGAAATGGGGCGTGATTGCGCCGGGTCGCATCGCGCATAACTTTGCCAAAGGGATCAGTGTTGTCGACGACGCCTGTATCACAGCCGTCGCCAGTCGAGATAAACAGCGCGCAACAGCGTTCGCTGAGCAGTATGGAATCGATCGCATCTATCTAGATTACGCCGAGTTAATTCGCGACCCCGACATCGATGCCATCTACATCGCCACACCTCATGCGTTTCACTTTGAGCTAGCAAAACAATGCTTGTTGGCCCGAAAACCGGTGTTGTGTGAAAAGCCATTGACGATGAATGCCGCGCAATCACAAGCGTTGGCGAGACTCGCTTTAGAACAGTCTACTTTCATCATGGAGGCGCTGTGGTCGAAATTTCTCCCTGTTTGGCGAAATATGAACACATGGTTGGCGCAAATTGGCGAAGTGAAACAGGTTCACTCGAGCTTTTGTTTTAAGGTGGATGTAGACCCAAATGATCGTTTATTTGATCCCTTACTCGGTGGTGGCGCACTGCACGACATTGGCATTTACAATATCGCGCTATCGAACCTCCTATTTGGTCAAGCGCCGTGTGACTGGAAACTGAGCGGCGATGTCGGGCAAACAGGGGTGGAAGAAACGGTTAATGCACTTTTAGATTATGGTGACGGCCGGCACGCAACCTTTCATTGTAGCTTCCATGTGGATGAGCCAATGGTGATGCAAATCTCAGGCACTCATGGACGCATTGTCATTGATGCGCCTTTCTTTGGTGCCCAATCTGCCACGCTCTACGCTGACGATAACGCCCCTGAAACCTTTCAGGTCACCCATCACGGCGGTGGGTTTGAATACCAGATTCGTGAAGCCATGGCATGCATTCGCAGTGGCCAAGTTTTTAGTGAGATTCACCCTCTCTCATCAACGCTAGAGCACATGCGTATTATTGATCAAATGCGCGCTGAACTGGGCATCCCAACGCCCTAGCATAAGACTTTTCGCCATCAGATTTAGGTCACCTAGATTTAGGTGACTCTTGAACAATTAGCCAAATAGTCACTTAACACCTCAATCAGTAACTGATGATCGTCAGCTTGAGGTAACCCTGAGACCGTGATGGCACCGACAAGGCCACAACCTCGAATTCGAATCGGGAATGATCCACCATGCGCACAGTACTGAGTCGCATCTAGGTGCGCTTGGCGTTCAAAATCTCGCTGCTTTTGCGCATTGTACTGACCTAAGTAATAGGAGCTGTGGCCAAATCGCATCACAGAGCGGCGTTTGCGCATCGCCCAGTCTAGATTGTCGGCTGTGGTTCCGGGCATGGCGAACTGAAAGATGACCTGTTCAAATGCATACACTTCCACCAGCACAGCCGCCGACTGCGCTTCGGCACGCTGTTTTAATGCCAGCCCTAGCTCCCATGCTGTCTCATTGTTAAAGCGTTCAAACTGAAGTTGAGCTTCTTGCTCTAACAATACCTCTAATGACGCTTGAGTCATTGATTCCACTCCCATTGACCTTCCAGTGCTAATGTTTGCCCTAAGCGGCTGCTCTGCATCGCTAATTCAATCAGGCGAATCGTCGCTAGCGCTTGTTGGGGCGTGACGGGGACTGGTGTGTTGTGTCGAATCGCGCTGGCCATTTGCTCAAAATAGGTTTGGTATTGACCCGAAAAAGTATCAATCCGCTCAGAGCCTTCATCGTGATAAAAACGCCCAAAGTGCACCTCACTTTCTTGGCCCCAGCTTGGGTCTAAGGGTGTCATGCCTGAAGTTAGCTGAGACTCCTGAGGATCAAGACCGTATTTTTCATAACTGCCCTGTGTGCCCTTAACAGTAAAACGATGGTTGGGGCCCGCACTGAACATATCGCCATGAAGTACTGCTAATCGGTTGGGGTAATGAAGCGTAACGTTGAAGTAATCCACCGTGGTACTCGATGGACGCAGCATTTTGCAATGAGCACTGATCGCCTCTGGTAAGCCAAACAGTTCAAGCGCTTGATCGATAAGATGCGAGCCAAGATCGAATAAAATACCGCCGCCATCGGTCGCCTGTTCACGCCAGCGAACGCGCACTTCGGGTCTGAATCGGTCAAAGTGAGACTCGAAATGTTTGACGTCACCTACTCTCCCCTCTTCAATAAGGGATTTGACGGTTAAAAAGTCTCCATCCCAACGTCGATTGTGGTAAACACTGAGTAGACACTGATTTCTTTTGGCCAAATCAATCAACGCCTGACCATCTTGCACATTCGTCACAAACGGCTTCTCAATGATGACGTGCTTCCCATTTTCCAATGCTAATTTCGCTAACGGAAAGTGCTCACTGTTGGGTGCGGTAATAATCACCAGTTCAGCGTCAGATTCCGTAAGCATCGCCACGGCGTCTGTAAAGTGCTGGACGTTTGGCCAATCTTGGGCTACCTCTGTCTTACTGGTGCTGACAGCAACAAAATCAAAGGCTTCTAAGCTGGTAATAAACGGGATGTGGAAGGTTTTTGCAGAAAAGCCGTAGCCCACTACAGCAGTTTTGATAGGAGAAAAAGTCATAGCACTACTCGGTCAATTATGGAGATTACCCATCTGGGGTCAAATGGGAGATCTGAGGTTCGTCGTTTATAAACAAGCGATTCTATTCGACATCCATCACTCATAAAACCCCAAAAACATTCATCACTAAAATTCCATGGTGACAAACATTACTCACTGTTCTGTAAACCTTATTTCACCATAGAACGCATGGGCTTGCTCGCCACTATTGTCCGTATCGGTCATAATAGCAATGACATCAATATACTGGTACGCGCGGGCGTTATCGATATCACTACCCTTGTCGCCAAAGTAGGTGATGAAGTCTTGATAAACGTTACGCTTTTCATCATGCCATAAGCCAAGTTTTGCCTCGTTGTCTTTCACCGCTAACATTTTGACCCTTTCACCTGCATAAGCATTATCCCAAGAAGTGCCTTCACTTTGTGAGCTCGACCAAACGTAATTGAGCGCTTGTGAGCTTAGTCCCATCAAGCCCTTTTCCATCACAAGATAAATCCGCGCGGCATAATCATCCCCTTGTTTGCTGCGCTCGTCTAATCTGGTGAGTGCTTGGTCCACTTTCCATCGCCAATGGATCATCGGTGTCTGCAAAAGATCAACGCGCTTAGCGATTACCCAGCCAGACGCACTCTCTTCACTGACTGCTTGCAGCACTGAACCACCTAGCATTGGCTGATATTGAGTATTGCCAGAAAACACTTTTTCACGCCACGTTGAGTCATTAATCTCAAACGGCGGTAATGTCACATCAGCGCTGACATAAAACGCGCTGCTGAAAAGAAAGAAGCCAAGTGAAGATTTCATGGATAACACCAATATAGAGTTGAGGTGATAACTTAGTGTAATCACCATTTAATAACGATACGATCAGCATGAAACGGCCGCTGCCTAATTTCAAGGAGGCATTTCGCCTCCTTGAACTTATCGAGATTACACCCCGTTTCTGCGTTTTTGCTTTTCTCCCATCACCCGCCGCACCATTTTGCCAAATTGTTTACTTTGCGCGCGTTGCTGCGCAAGCGTGGCGCCGTTATGGGCCTGCTCACGTAAGAGCTTTTGGTAGTTGTTAAAACGGCGTTCATCTAACTCGCCATTGGAGATAGCTTGCTGCACGGCGCAGCCCGGCTCACTTTGATGCTGACAATCACCAAAGCGGCACGCTTTAGCCAAGCTCGCTACGTCCGCAAAAGTCTCACTCACGCCATCTTCACAGTCCGCCAGTTGAATTTCTCGCATTCCCGGCGTATCGAGCAAAACCGCGCCCGAGGGCAGAAAGTGAATCGAGCGCGAAGTGGTGGTGTGCCTACCCTTGCTGTCATCCTCACGGATACCTCCGGTCGCTTGCTCCTGCTCACCTAGCAAGGTATTGACCAGCGTAGATTTTCCCACCCCAGACGATCCGATAAACGCCACCGTTTGGCCTTCGCCGCACCAGCTCATCAAGCGACTTACGCTGTTAGCGTCAAGTGCATTGACACTCTCAACCATGAGAAATGGATCCAATTGCTGCACCTGTTGGCGCAGCGCCGCTTCATCCTCGCACAAATCGGCTTTAGTCAGCACGACTACGGGCTCAACCTTGGCTTCATTAACAAGGGCAAGGTAGCGCTCAATGCGGCTTAGGTTGAAATCATGGTTAAGCGAACAGACGATAAATACGGTGTCCACATTGGCGGCAATCAGTTGCTGTTCGACCTTTGTCCCTGCGGCTTTTCGGCTAAACAGGCTTCGGCGTTCAAGTAGCGACGAGAACTGTTGCTGACCATCCAACACTAGCCAATCGCCAACGGTCATCGCTGGCAATGAACGGGTGATCGGTAAATGATGCTCTTGATAGCCGTCACTTTGTTGGCTTAGCACCACGTAACCACTGCGATGATGTGCGATGACGCGAGCCCAGCGGGTATCATCGTAATCGTCTAATGAGATCTGCTGCTGAAAAAATGGCTTCCAACCGAGACGTTTAAGCAAGTTCGGCTTTTTGTTGGCCGCGGTTACAAAAGAAAATTTTGTATTCATGATTGAATTATCCCAGACGCAACAATGCGCCTTAATACATGAGCATTAGGGTCTAATTCGGATAGAGTTGACCCCGGTGATACCGGGCAAAGAAGGGGGACTGTGGATTATCCACAAAGAGCGATTTGGCGGTTTACCCTTTCACTGCCCAGTTGCTGTTCATCATTACAATCATCTTGTGTCCTCGCTTTAGGTGAAATAACGCGCTGAATATAGACCTCAGTGGTGAGGCTGTCAAACCCAGCGCATACAATCCGAGCTCAACAGTGCGTTACGCCGATGCGACTAACTCGTCTCGGACTATTTTGGCGCCGTCGCTCAATGCTTTGAGCTTGGCAGCAGAGACCTCGCGAGGTAAAGGTGCCATGCCGCAGTTGGTACAAGGGTACAACTTATCGGCATCGACATATTTGAGCGCTTCTCTGAGCGTACTTGCGACCTCTTCTGGCGTTTCAATGTCATGAGTGGCGACATCAATAGCGCCCACCATCACTTTTTTGCCTCGAATCAATGATAACAACTCAATCGGCACACGTGAGTTGTGGCACTCCAGTGAGATAATATCGATGTTTGATTGCTGCAACTTAGGGAACACGGCCTCATATTGGCGCCACTCGCTGCCCAACGTTTTTTTCCAGTCAGTGTTGGCTTTGATACCGTAGCCATAGCAGATGTGCACCGCGGTTTCACATTTAAGCCCTTCAATCGCACGTTCTAAGCAGGCGATTCCCCAGTCGTTCACGTCATCGAAGAACACATTAAACGCGGGTTCATCAAACTGGATGATATCGACACCTGCCGCTTCAAGCTCTTTTGCTTCTTGATTGAGGATCTTGGCAAACTCCCACGCCAATTTCTCACGGCTTTTGTAGTGCGCATCATACAAGGTATCGATCATAGTCATCGGCCCAGGCAGTGCCCACTTGATGGGTTGGTCAGTTTGCTGGCGCAAAAATTTCGCGTCCTCGACAAACACCGGTTTGATGCGACTTACTGGGCCAACCACGGTTGGCACGCTTGCTTCATAACGATTACGAATGGTCACGGTTTGACGATTGTCGAAATCCACCCCACCCAAATGCTCAATAAACGTAGTGACAAAGTGTTGGCGCGTTTGCTCGCCGTCACTGACGATAGTAACGCCCGCGAATTGCTGCTCTTGCAGGGCTACACGCAGAGCATCGCGTTTTCCATCTTGCAGCGCTTCCCCTTCTAACTTCCACGGGGACCACAGTGTCTCCGGCTCGGCAAGCCATGACGGTTTAGGTAAGCTTCCCGCGGTAGATGTCGGTAGTAATGTTTTCATCGATTGTTCCTTCACAAAATTTTCATCATGGTTACGCGTAGCTTTCTGACCACTGCTCAAGTCGCGCTTGATACGGTTGAATAAAGTGTGTTTGTGCAAATTTCCCTTGCTCTACTGCCAATTGGCTGCGTTCTTCGCGGTCATAGACGATTTGTGTTAGAGAGTGATCGCGATTGTTCAATTTTGGCTGATACACCGCGCCCGCGGCTGCGTTAGCGTTGTAGATCTCTGGGCGATAAATCTTTTGAAACGTCTCCATCGTGCTGATCGTGCTGATGAGTTCTAGATTGGTGTAATCATTGAGTAAGTCGCCAAAGAAGTAGAAAGCCAGGGGCGCGGCGCAGTTCGGCGGCATAAAGTAACGTACGTCTAAGCCCATCTTTTTGAAATACTGCTCAGTAAGCGACGATTCATTCGGCAGATACTCAACACCGAGCACCGGGTGTTGATTGCTGGTGCGGCGATAAATCTTGTTGTCGGAAACACTGAGGCAAATCACCGGACGCTTGTTAAACGATTGCTGATATGTCGCAGAGCGAACAAAAGACTGGAACAGTTGGCCATGCAGCTCACCAAATTTGGGCGGCACACTAAACTGGTTCGCATGCTTATTGTGCTCAAGCAGTAAGACACTAAAATCGTAATCGCGCACATAGGAAGAGAAGTTATTCCCCACGATACCTTCAATACGTTGATTGTTTTTACGATCCAAAATATGCGTTTGCAGGACTTCTATCGAGGGAAAAGCGTCACTTTGCCCGTCTAACGCGATCTCGACGGAGATGATGTCCAACTCCAATGCGTAACGATCACCAGTAGGATTGTCCCAATGTGCAAGCGAATTGAAGCGATTGTCCATCATTCGCAGCGCCGCTCGCAGGTTGTCTTGACGTTGTTCGCCCCGTGCCAAGTTAGCAAAGTTGGTGGTAATACGCGTGTTGTCTGACGGCTGATAATGCTCATCAAAACGCAGGCTTTTAATCCTAAAAGTGAACTCGTTATTCATTGTAATTATCCTATTTCCTGAGAAAACGCTGACGATTTAGGCTCTGCTGGGTGGGTCAAAGCCTAACGCCAGTTATACGGAGTTCACGAGTTGAAGAATATTGGTATTACTTCACTTTAAACATGAAGAAGTTTCATGGTGAGAATAGCAGTACGATAAATAAAACGACTGACCTACTGGTCGTCAAAGGTGAAAATCAACAATATAAACAAGGTATAACGTTGTCACTAGCGGGAAAACAGAGTTAGACTTAACGATAGTGAATAGGTTACAAAGGCTTGAAAAACATGGTTACGTCGCGTTCCACCGCATCGACGCATAAACAAAAGGAAGTGCAGAGAATTATGGCGGCGCTATCAACTGCTGTCGCGCAACACAAACTAAAACCGGGACAGCGTTTGGTTGAAGCGCAAATTGTCTCCGCACTCCAAGCCAACCGTAACCATGTACAAACGGCGCTACAACGCTTGGCCCTGCAACACATCGTTAAGATCGAGCCCAACCGTGGCGCTATGGTGGCCAAACCTAGTGAAGCCGAAGCTAAAGAAGTATTTGCGGCTCGTCGGGTGATTGAAAGAGGTATCGTTGAAGGTATTTCATCCGAACTGATGGCCGACCATTGGCATGAGATTCTTGCACACATTGAGCGTGAGCATGCTGCTGTACATACCGATGATCGACGAGAAATTGTCGACGCGCTGTGTGACTTTCATCGTCTCTTAGCGCGACTCTGTGGCAATACGGTATTGATGGAGATGTTTGACAACCTGATGGTACGCAGCTCGTTAATCGTCGCACTCTACCAGCGTAACGACGTTCCCACCTGCCAGCATGATGAACACCTGCAGCTTATAGAGGCATTAAAGTCTGGCGACACAAGCCTTGCCGTCTCTGTGATGTTAGCCCACCTCGACCATCTTGAGGCTGAGCTAGACTTAAGCCGTCACAAAGAGCAAGAACTCGATTTGAGTGAAGCACTCAACCTTTGATATCAGTATTGTGCTTACCACTTATTCTTTCTCGTTCTCTGAGCCTTACCGCGAAGCTATACTGACGTCAAGCCCGCGTTTATTGCGCTTTCTCCAATTGATGCAACTGAACTTCTGGCCTCGTAAAGGTGACGTTTCCGCGCTTGATACCCATAGTGGGTAGCGCTATCTTCGCGACGATATCGGCTTTGTCTAACGCATCAAAAAACACCGCGTCCGCCGCCTTTCCGACTCCTATGCCATGCTGAACAATTTTCATGAGCCTTGCTGAATCGGTACAAATCCAATCGAAACACTGCGCTAACTCTGTTTTTGTCGTCAAATGGGCAATGTTGGCATACAGATTCGCCATCCTGATTTGAGACGCGTCGCCATAAGGTGTAAATGGATTCTCAATGTTGTTGCTCGATATTGAGCAGCACACCCCACGCTGACTCATCGGCTTGAGCGGCGCCACCCCTCTCGGTATCAGACAATCAAAATCACGACCGTTGAGAAAAAGATCGGTGCTCGGCAGCGCCGTCAAATGAACACCTGCCATAGCCATTTGTGCTGCTATGGGCGCGAGCGCTTGTGATGGCAGCGCCGATAGTTTTGTCACATGCCCAACGGTAACCCGTCCCTGATAATCACATGCCTGCGTCATTTCGATGACAAACGGCAATGTCATGGTGGATGTATCAAGGTCAAAATCAAGGTGAAAATCAATATCCACATCGTATTGCTTGGCCAAGGAAAACAGCGCCCTTACCTGCTCCTCTGGTTCACTATCGGTATAAGGGCACCCCCCCAACAGATCCGCCCCTTGATCGAGTGCGTCAGCCAGTAATTCGTACGTTCCCGGGTTATTATGAAGGCCTTCTTGTGGAAAGACGCACAACTCCAGCGTTATCGCCCAGGCATACTCTTTTTTGAGCGCTGAGATTGCCTGAAAACCAACCAACCCAATCACAGGATCAATCTCTACATGCGTACGCATATAACTGGTGCCATGCTTGATGGCCTTCTCTAGTACCTGTTTCCCGCGCTGATAGATGTCTTGATAAGTGAACTCCGCTTTTAGCCGTGAGGTCTGTTCAATCGCTTCTTGCAGTGTGCCTTTTTGCAAGGCACAGCGAGATACCGTGCATGCTTTATCAAGATGTACATGGGTTTCTACCAGACCGGGTAGCATCAACCTGCCTTGTGCGTCTATCTCTTTCCTACCCGTCAGTTCACTGGGTTCAAGTTCAACTTGCCGTTTAAAGCCGACAAACACCCCCTCGTTGATAAATGCGCAGTTAAGTTGTGGCTCGCCGTCCAAGCGGCAATTGGTCACTACAGTATCGGCTATCATGAGCTTGCTCCTAAATACGCTTTTTCTAGCTCAGAATCTGATCGTAGCTGTTCCGAACTGCCGGTTTGTACAATGGTGCCCGTTTCAAGCAGGTACGCGCGATCGGCTATCTGCAAGGCAAGGTTCGCCATCTGATCAACCAGTAAGATGGTCACACCGTCATCTCTGAGCTGCGCAAGCGCATCATAGAGCTCAGCGATCATTGAAGGTGCGAGCCCAAGTGACGGTTCATCCAACAACAAAATGTGTGGCTTCGCCATTAATGCCCTGCCTACCGCCACCATCTGCTGCTCACCTCCGGATAGAAGGCCCGCCTGACTGTCGATACGATCGCGAAGACGAGGGAATCGCGCCAAAATAGCCTCAATTTCTGACTCTTTATCCACTTCATCTAGACGGCTGTGTGCTCCCATTAACAAATTATCTCTGACGGAGAGCTCACCAAATAACTGACGACCTTCGGGTACCAAAGCCAATCCGCGTTTCGCTATTTGACTCGCATCGAGGTGATGGATATAAGCATCGTCAAGACCAATCGTACCGCTGCGCGGTTTTTTCAAACCAGCGAGGCTTTGTAAAATGCTGCTCTTTCCAGCGCCATTGGCGCCCAAGATGGCGACACACTCACCTGGGTTCACTTCAATGTCCACTTCGTGCACAACCGGTGAGGCACCGTAATCTATCGTTAATTGCTTGGTAAACAACACGGCTTCTTTTTCCGCTTTCCATCTGTTTTCACGCGGCGGTGCGGTATAACGGGTTGCGCCAAGATAAGCGGCGATGACTTTGGGATCTTGTTGTATCTGTTGAGGTTTGCCGAAGGCAATGGGCGTACCTGCATCCAGTACTAATATGTCATCACTGACACCCATCACCAATTTCATATCATGCTCAACCAAGATGACCGCAATACCAAAGCCTGCAATCGACTTAATTAATTGAGCAAGCTGATCGGTGTCTTCTCTACTCAGCCCAGCTGCAGGTTCATCCAGCAGTATCACCCACGGGCATGTCGCCAACGCACGCGCAATCTCGACCAAACGTCGATCGACATGTGGCAAGTCTTCCGCTGGTGTGTGGATAGAGCCACGATAGCCCACCAAAGCCAATAGGTTTAACGCCAGATCTCTTTGACCGGATTGCTCCGCATAAAACGGGTGACCTAGTGTACCCTGCTGCATTGCAGCAAGCAGGTTTTCAATGACCGACATATCCTCAAACAGTTGTGTGGTTTGATAGGTGCGGGCAACACCACTTCGGGCAATGCGGTGTGCAGGAAGCCCCGCGACTTCTTCATTCAACATCACACTGCCTTGATCGGGCGTATAAAAACCACTGATCATATTGAGCACGGTGGTTTTGCCCGCGCCATTAGGGCCGATGATGCTCGTCACTTTGCCTAACGGCGCTTCAAAACTCACCGCTTTGGCCGCAACCACACCACCAAACGTGATACCGATATTATTGACTTTGAGCGCGCTCAACCCGTTGTCAGCACGATCATAAAACGTCGCGATAAGATGACGATTGACAGAATTAGGTGGAAGTTGGGTGAATGAGCGACGAAATTTCGCTGCGACCTCTCCTATCAAACCTCTTGGCGCCACCCATAGAACCACCAATAGCAAAACAGCGAATATCAGCAGGCGATATTCCGCCAGAGGCGCTAAGAGTTCAGGCAATAACACGACCACAGTGGCGCCAATGACCGGCCCCCACAGCGTGCCGACTCCCCCCAAAATAACGACGAGAACGAACAAAATTGACTGGGTAAACGGAAATGTACTTGGGCTGATGTACATCATCAGCGGAGGGATCATCGCCCCGGCGATACCGGCAAATGCCGCAGACAAAGAAAACGCGAGCGTTTGCGTCTGTACTGGGTTAAATCCTAGCGATCTCGCGGCAATAGGGCTCGACTTTACCGCGCGCATCGCTTTGCCCCAGCCACTGAAATAAAACAGCTGATAGGTGAGTAACCCCAAGCCTAAAATGGCAGTGCTGGTTAAGGCAAGTAGACGTTCAGGTTCCATCTCTCCGAATTGCGGCATCATGATACCCATCAATCCGTTGGCGCCTCCAGTGAGGCTCTTCCACTCCATCAAACCATGATGAACCACAAAGGCAAAAGCGATCGTCACCATTGCCAAGTAAGGGCCAGTAACACGCATAGCTGGAATGGCGAGTAATGCTCCAATGGCTGCGCACACTAAACATGCCGCAGCTAAGGCGAGCACAAACGGCACGTCATTGAGCAATAATAATGCGCTCACGTAAGCACCGATGGCGTAAAACGCAATGTGACCGAAGCTTATCTGACCACTCATCCCCATTAATATGTTGAGCCCGACTCCGACGATAGCCGTTAACACGCATAGGGTAAAAACCAGCAGAGAATAACTGTCGAGTAGGAAACATAATATCGCCCCTACTAGGGTGAACAGCGCCACCCATAACCAAGACTTGGTATTGATAGCGCTCATACCTTCACCTCCTGACCTTTAACAAACAGGCCATTCGGCTTCACAGCCAAAGCAATAATGACCAGAGTAAAGGTAATAATTTGTGTAAATGCAGAGCCAAAATAGACGGTGACAATCGCTTCGACTAAACCAAAAATAAGCCCTGCGCTGAATACGCCGGAAGCACTCGCGATCCCGCCAAGGATAGCAACAGCAAACGCCTTCAAGCCAAACAATGTTCCCATGTCGGAATGCACGGCATAGAGCGGCGCGATTAGAATGCCTGCAATTGCCGCAAGTACCGTAGAGACAGCAAAACTGACGGCGACCACGCGACTAACATTAATCCCCATCAACTGCGCTGAATTGGGGTTTTGAACGCTCGCCTGGAGCACCTTACCAAGTTGGGTATGCCTTACTACCAAGACAAGTAAACCCGCAATGATCACCCCGACAACCGGGATCATGACTTGCAATACATAAACGCCGCTACTAAATAGCTCAAGACTTGTCGTCGCGAACGTGTTGGTGAACTGTCTTGGCTCCTTGCCAAAACTGAACAGAACCGTGTTGTCCATCAATATCCCTCCTGCAACCGTCGCCATAAGCCACGCATCGGACCCTTTGCTGGCAAACGGACGCACTAAGAACCGCTCGATGACCAGTCCATACAATGCGCTTAATAGCAGTGTGATAGAAAAAGCAACCCAATACGGCATACCCCAGGTGATACATAATGTGTAAGCCAGCACAGCACCAAGCATCATCGCGCTGCCCTGAGAAAAATTCACCGTCTTACTGACGATAAAGGTAATATGGAAACCCAAAGCAAGGAGAGCATACATGCTCCCCAGACCAAGGCCTGTTATGATCGCGGCGGTTAACATGGCGCTACGCTCTCCTTTACATGGTGATGGATGTATAACCCAAACTGATCGTTACTGAACCGGAACGATTTGGTTATTCACAAAGTGTGTGAACACGTAGTCATTGGGGCCGATCGCATCATGTTGTGTTTCTGTAAACGGACGCTTAAAATCCTTGATCAGCCCTTGATAGTCATCAATGCGGTAGTACCCTTCACGAATCGCGCTCCCCTCCGTAGATCCAGCATTCTTGATTGCGAGCGCCGTTAAGTGCATCGCGTCATACGCATTGGCAATCCCAACCGCGGGAGTCACATCGGCAACACTTTGTATCTCTGGGAATTTCGCTTGTAACTTGCCAAATACCTCGCCGCCTTTTCCGGTTGTAGTATCCGTAAAGGTAAACGTCTGAATAAAGTGCACTCGATCGGCCGTTGGACCAGCAAGCTCACCGAAACGTCCACCCGCCGGTCCCCAGTGGGAGACTACAGGGACATCCCAGCCCATACGTTCAAGTGATTTGACCACCTGAGCGGAAGGCGCCACGTTCGCGACCATTAATAGCGTGTCCGTACCTTTCTCTTTTAAACGGGTCAATTGTGGGACTAAGTCAACGTCACCAGATTCAATACGCTCAATACCTGTGTATTCTATGCCACGACTATTGAGAGCTTGGCGAAAACCTGTTTCGTTCGACTCGCCCCAAGGGTTATTGATCAGCAACATGCCTGGCTTTTTCACCGCATACTTATCGATGGCATACTGAACCAGCGCTTCGTCGACCACCTCATCCACCGCAGAGACACGAAACACATAGTTCTCCTTAGCGCCATTTTTGGTAATCGGTGTACCCGCCGCCCACACCCCCATAAAGGGCATTTTCATTCGGTTGGCGACAGGCACAATCGCAAGCGAAACGGGCGTGTCTAAACCACCAAATAACACCGCGACCTCTTCTTTTTGAATCAACTCGCGCGCCGCTAACAGCCCTTTTGATGGGTTGCTTTCATCGTCACGTCGCACCAGTTCAAGTGGTCGACCTAATACGCCGCCACCTTCGTTTATCTCATCAATCGCAATTTCTAACCCACGAGTGATCGCCTCTCCTGATTTCGCCGACTGGCCTGATAGAGCAGCAACTAATCCCACTTTAATTGGCTCTTGCGCAATGGTTGAAAACGCCGTCAAAGACGCAGCAGCCAAAGCGCTTATCCCAAGTCCCTGTCTGACCCATTTTTTGATAATTGAATGTTTCATAAGATCCCTCTTTTCATTGATTGCTAGCTATTGCACAATAATTGCTAGCAATTTGGGTGCCATACGAGAAAGTGCGGTTTTCAGCCAATTAGAGGCGCACTTTGCACAAAAAAGGCACAAAAATTAACATTTTTGCACCAAATCAATCCACATAAGGAAATGAATCGATGAGTGAACTAGAGAATGCCGTAGACATCGTCCAACAATTTTTAGAAGCATCAATGAAGCCAGATCCGGAGACGGCCGCGACGTTTATGTCCCCTGACGTAAAAATCACATTTACAGGTCGAAGAGAAATGGAGAATACCCACGCCATCAAGGCTTTTAACCAACAACGATACCAATGGGTGAAAAAGAACATTCAGCAATACGATGCGATGGAAAAAGAGGACCACTGCGTCGTGTATTCAACAGGTTTTTTGTATGGTCAGTGGCCAGATGGACGCCATTTCGATGGCAATCGCTACACAGATAGATTTGAAGTCAGGAAAGGTAAAATTACAAAAATGGACGTGCTCAACGACAGCGCTGAGTGGATTCTTGATCCATCGATCAATCGTGAGCAGGCTGAATAGGTCAGTACATAGATCATACTGATGTCCATTCACGCCTTCTCATCAATTTGTAACCCCCTATACCACATGATGTTGGCATGGGGGTTTATAAACACATTTTAGCAGCGTTCAGATAACTCTTGCAGATAATACCGCCACCCTCCAGTCTGGGTGATGTCGGTAGCCCCTTCAATGCCAATCCCTTCACATATGAACCCAGTGACCCAGTCACCAGAATCAATCTCAACGCGGCCCAACCCCAATGGATGGGGAATTTGCATCAACAGGGAACCAAGCTGCTTTTTCGGCACGCGCCAAATTTCAACTTCAATCTTTTGCCCTTGGTTTGAATGACGGACTAAGCCCGGTCTCAGTGGGGGCCCGCCGGCTAAGCAATAAAGAGAATAGTGTTCAGATGTCGTGGTTCGCCGTTTAAAGTTCGCACCTAACTCAATCAGTTGATGATTGAGCGCTAAATCTTTCATGTGTGCACCACAAACCAATAGATCCACACTCTCGCTGCTCTCTAATTCTATTTCGGTCGCCCCTAGCGGTAAGTTCATCGTTCTCTGCCACTCGGTCGCTAACGCAACCAAGGCTTCGTCATGAAACGCTTGGGCAAACAGAGTCACACCAAACGGGAGTCCGGCGTCGGTGAAACCTGCTGGCATCGCGATCGCACTGTAGTCGAGTAAGTTCATGAAATTGGTGTAGTAACCAAGGTTAGAATTGAGCTCGATTGGGTTGTTGCTCACCTCATCAATAGTGTAAATCGTGCCGGCCGTAGGGGTTAGCACAACATCCACCTCTTCCATCAACTTATCGCACTGAACTTTAAATGCTTGCAGTAGATACATGGCTTTAAACGTATCCGCAGCCGATAGTTGTTTCGCTCCACCGACAATCGTTTGAATCACTTCTAAACACTGTTCTTGATTATCGTTGAAAAAGGATTCAATCGCGGCGTATCGCTCCGCAACCCAGGGACCTTGGTAAAGAAGATTGGCGGCTTCTAAGAAGGGTGACAAATCGAAAGGAATAGTCTGCGCGCCCAAAGACTCTAAGCGAGCAACCGACTGAGCATAGAGCTTACGATAGTCTTCATTACCAAAGAATTTAAGCTGCTCTTCACCTGGAACTCCGACCTTCAATCCAGAAAATTGCGTCGTTGTGTTTTGTCCTTGTTTAAGGGCATGGCGCGCATAACAGTCGCTCTCATCGTAGCTTGCGCCGACTCGGTAGAGGGTGCTTAAGTCTTCAGCACACTTGGTAAAAAACGTCACGCAATCTAGTGTACGGCAGGCCGGAACAACGCCACTGCAGCTCAACACCCCTCTGCTCGGTTTGAGGCCATAAAGGTTATTAAATGCTGCCGGGACGCGTCCTGAACCCGCGGTATCGGTACCCAATGCAAAGTAAACTTGGTTGCTCGCAACCGCAACCGCACTGCCAGAGCTCGAACCACCTGAGATGTATTTAGGATCAAAGCTATTTTTCACTGCTCCCCAAGGGCTGCGTGTACCCACTAAGCCAGTGGCGAACTGGTCAAGGCTCGTCTTACCTAAGGGGACTGCACCTGCTTTTATCAACTGCTGAACAACGTAAGCCGACTCCGTTGGTTGATAGCGGTATGCCTCGCAACCCGCGGTGGTGTCTAAGCCCTGCAAATCGATATTATCTTTGATCGCAAAAGGAACACCAAACAGAGGTAGCTGGTCAATCTCTTGCCCTGAAAGTTGAGCGAGATACTCCCCCAGTTGCTGGTCAGAAATCACTGACACCCAGGCATTGGATTGATCCGCTCTCACTTGCGCCAGTTTGCTGCGCAAAAACATCTCTACCTCTATATCACCATTACGGTATGCTTCAAGTAAGCGGCCGATCGTTGTTGGTTCTTCCATTGCCTGACACCTTGTATTTGAATCTGTCATCTTTTCTATCCTCAAAAACCGAATCATGCCTTGCAGGTGTTGACGACAAGCAGTGGCTCACCCGCATGGACTTGTGCGCCCGCCTCGTGGCATATCGAGTCAATCACACCAGAGACACTCGCGGTCACCTCAAGCTCCATCTTCATCGCTTCTAGTATCATCACGACGTCGTTCTCTTTTACCGTTTGGCCAGGCTTAACAAGCACTTTCCAGATGTTGCCAGCAACATGACTCTCAATGGCTTCTTGTCCCTCTGCAAGCTCAGTGTGTACATTCGACTGCTCAATTTCAGTGGCGACAAAATTCGCTTGTCCAGACTCTTCCCAGCGTTGGCGCTCTTGTTCAAATGCTTGTTGCTGGCGTGCTTTGCTTTGCTTTATTTCATCGGCATGGTCATCAAGAGTGGATTGATAGTCCGCGAGTGAAAACTCTGTCTGTTCAATTTTAATTGGGTAGTGACCTAGAGGATGCTTTTCACGGATATCCAATAGCTCTTGTGCACTCACTTCATAGAACCTAATCTGGTCAAAAAAGCGCAATAGCCAAGGCTTGGTAAAGGCTTCTGTTTGACGATAGCGATTCCACATTTGCAAAGTGCGACCGACAAATTGATACCCCCCGGGGCCTTCCATGCCGTAGACACACAAATAGGCGCCACCAATGCCTACCGCGTTTTCAGGCGTCCAAGTACGTGCTGGATTATATTTCGTCGTGACCAAGCGGTGACGAGGATCCATTGGTGTTGCGACCGGCGCGCCAAGATACACATCCCCTAAGCCCATCACTAAGTAGCTGGCATCGAACACAATGCGCTTAACGTCCTCGACGGAATCAAGCCCGTTGATGCGGCGAATAAACTCAATGTTGTCTGGGCACCAAGGTGCGTCTTTACGTACGATCTCATCGTATTTACGTATCGCCAGCCGAGTGGCTTCATCATCCCAAGAGAGTGGCAAATGCACTACGCGAGCAGGAACAGCGAGATCATCGATGTTATCCAGCGTTGCTTCAATTTTTTCCAGCTCTTCAAGCAACTGCGCTCTTGGCAACATAAGGTTATCGTAGTGAATTTGCAGGGAACGTATACCCGGAGTCAGTTCTTCTACACCTAGCAACCGCCGCTCTTGAAGCTTCAGCATCAAAGCATGAACTCGAAATCGCAGACGAATATCGAGTCTTTGTGGTCCATATTCCACCAGCAGGTAATCCTCGCCACAGGGTCGATATACCACCTGTTCTCCATATTGACTGGCTGGTATTGTTTTAATGACGGGCGAGCCGAGATCTGCTCTTGGCAGCGCCATTTCATCAATAGCGCCGACTTCAATTTGAGCCAGCTGTGCGAGCTCGGCTAACTCGGCGTTTTCTACCGTAACCGGAATAAATCGAATCTTATCCCCTGATTTGAGCTGTCCCATTTTCCATAGATCGGCTTTGATGATGGTGGCAGGGCAAACGAACCCTCCCAAGCTCGGCCCATCCGGCCCTAAGATGACCGGCATGTCACCCGTGAAATCGATAGTACCAACCGCATACGCATTATCGTGGATGTTAGAGGGATGAAGGCCCGCTTCGCCACCGTCAGCGCGAGCCCAATTTGGTTTCGGTCCAATTAAGCGAACGCCAGTTCGGCTAGAGTTAAAGTGCACTTTCCACTGCGCATCAAAAAATTTATCGATATCTTCCTGAGTGAAAAAATCAGGCGCACCGTGCGGCCCATAGATCACTCGAATCTGCCACTCGCCGTTGAAAATCGGCTGAGGAAGTGAGCCAATTTCAGTGCTACCCGCTTGAACGACGGGATGAATGTGCAACACATCGCCCGCTAGCAATGCGCGCCCAGCATGGCCCCCAAATTGACCTAAAGTGAAGGTTGAACGGCTACCAAGATATTGAGGACAATCAATGCCCCCCTGAACAGCGAGATAAGTTCGAGCGCCATCGAGTATTTTACCGAGTTTGAGCGTTTGTCCTGCTTTGATGTCGATGGCCGCATTCATCGCAACCAATTGATCATCAAGCGTCGCTTGAATCGTTGCGCCCGTTAGAGCTATACGAGTGTCTTGGTTAAATTTTAACGTTGGACCAGAAACAATCATTTCCAGACCGGCACTTGAGTCCTCATTCCCCAGCAGTCTATTGCCTAACCGGAAGCTCAAGCTATCCATCGGGCCTGAAGGCGGCACGCCAATGTCCCAGTAACCTGTTCGTGCTGGGTAGTCTTGAATGGTGGTTTGGGTACCTCCGCTGATCACATCAAAGGTATTGGGCTTGAACTCAAAGCTATTGAGAGATTGAGTCAGCACCTCGCCTTTCTTAACCAGTTCGCTCGCTAAGAGCTGGCTCAAGTACGCTTTGTTGTGCTCTATTCCGTAAATAGTACTTTTGTCTAAGCTTTGTTTAAGTTCAGCCAGTGCCGTGTCTCTATCGGCAGCATGAACGATCACTTTCGCCAGCATAGGGTCAAAAAATGGTGATACTTCAACGCCCGCTTCAATCCAGTGTTCAATGCGCAAATTCTCTTGCTCTGCCCACTCAACATGGCTCAATAGACCGGCACAAGGTTGAAAGTTCTTGTTGGCATCTTCCGCATAGAGACGAACCTGGATCGCATGACCTTGTGATTTGAGGTGCGCGCCCAGCGCTTTTAAGTCGAGTTGCTCTGCCCCTTGGCGAACCATCCACTCGACAAGGTCCACACCAAACACTTCTTCTGTGACACCATGTTCAACCTGAAGACGCGTGTTGACTTCAAGGAAGTAGAAGGCTTGTGTTTGCTGATCCAATACAAACTCCACCGTTCCTGCATTTCGGTAATTCACCTGAGCGGCCAACTTCACTGCGGTCTCTTGCAGCTTAATTCGGGTTTCATCGTCTAGGTTAGGCGCGGGGGTTTCTTCAATGACTTTTTGGTTGCGACGCTGCGCCGAGCAGTCCCGCTCGCCCAAGGCAACCACATGACCCCGTCCATCGCCAAAAATCTGGACTTCAATGTGGCGTGCTTGCTGAATAAACTTCTCGATAAACACGCCACTGTTGCTGAAATTGTTCTCACTCAATCGTTTAACGCTGTCGTAAGCCTCATCCAACTCTTGGCTTGTGAAACAACACTGCATGCCGATACCACCACCACCTGCCGTGCTTTTGAGCATCACTGGGTAACCAATGTTCTCCGCTTCACGCAGTGCTTGCTGCTTGTCGTTAAGCAACCCCGTGCCAGGGAGAAGTGGCACATCGGCTTGAGTGGCAATGTCGCGTGCAGAGTGTTTCAGTCCGAACGCACGCATTTGCTCTGCTGTGGGCCCTAAAAAGACCAACCCTTCTTTTTCGCAGCGTTCAACGAACTCTGGATTTTCACTCAGGAAACCGTAGCCAGGATGAATCGCTTGCGCGCCCGACTCTTTAGCAATGGAGAGTATTTTATCTTGATCAAGGTAGGTTTCGGTCGCGCCCCCTTGTCCTAGAGAGAACGCCTCATCAGCACCGACGACATGGAGGCTGTGTGAATCGGCTTCGCTGTAAATCGCAACGCTGCCAATATTGAGGTGTTTTAACGTGCGGATAACTCGACAGGCAATGGCTCCACGGTTAGCAATCAATACCTTACTAAACATAATTTCGTCCCTAAAATCCGGGTCGTCCCGGAACAACAAAGAGCATTCGTTAGGGTCGTCCCTTGCTCATGTTCGACAGCGTGCTTGCTGACTTTATCGCCAAAACCTTTATTCCCAGATAATGACCTCAACGGGGGTCGGGTTGTAGGCATTACATGGATTGTTCAATTGTGGGCAGTTTGACATCAACACAATGACGTCCATGTGAGCTTTTAGCTCCACGTATTTACCTGCACCACTGATACCGTCGGCAAAAGTCAGACCGCCTTCGGCTGTGACGGGGACATTCATAAAGAAGTTAATATTATGGGTGATGTCGCGCTTCGACATACCAAACTGCTCATTTTCAGCCACCGCCAGTAACCAGCTATCACGACAAGCATGCATACACTTTTTGTCTATCGAGTAGCGTACTGTGTTGCTCTCAGTCGCACATGCGCCGCCCAAGGTATCGTGTCGACCACAGGTATCCGCCACTATCTCAAGCATTACGTTGCCTTGATCAGATAAAATCTTCGTGCCTGCGGTTAGATAAACATTGGCCTGCTCTCGAATCGTATCCATCGCGCTGTAACGCTCTGAAGGATCATTGGCGTTGTAAAACAGCGTATCTGCGGCTTGGTTACCCTCAATATCAAGAATGCGCACAGTCTGCCCTTTTTTGACGACTTTCATGTAGTAATCACCCGCTGGCACGGTGTCACGATATAGGGCTTCATTAAGTGGCAATTGGCTCTCTACAATCATGGTTTGCTCCTTTAGCAACATTGGCGGGTGGCTGATGCTTCAAACGTTCGACTTGCCGTTGCAGCATAGCGGCGGTTATTTTCAAAGCCTCGCTCGTTCTCTTCCCGATGAGTGAGACAGGCATCGCCATCTTGCATTGACTCAGATTCCCATACTGAAACCTCAACGGGCTGGTATGGGTAGGTTTTTGATTGATTAAGTGGATGTGGACAAGTGGTCATCACAACCAACGTATCCATTTCAAATCGCAGTTCAATGCTATCGCCCGCGTTGCTGTGTTGTGGGTCGTAGTTAAGATTACCCTCCTCATCGGTGGCGACTTTGCTAAATAGATTTAAGTTCGCAGCCAAATCACGCTTACCTAAACCGTATTTAGCCACCTCGACCAACAGCGCATCATAACCATTTTGCTTCCACTGATTGCGTTGGGCTTGGTAGTCCCGTTCACCCCATTTTTCTGCCACTTTTTGTTTGTTGCTGACCCCACACACCGTATCAATCCAGCCGGTATCATCGCGCACAATCGAGCAGAAGATGCGTCCCATATCAGAGTACAAGCAGTGGCCTTGGGTTAACTTAAACGTATGTTGGCATTTCAAGGTATCGGGCGCATTGTAGCGCTCAAGTAGATTAGCCGGGTTGTAGAACAACACACTCAAATTCGCACCACCCTCGATATCTATGAAGCGTACGGTTCGCCCTTTGGGTACCACCATTGACCAATGCGCGGCCCCTGGCAGAGTGTCTGAAAAAATCACATCCTGTTTTGCTAACATGTTTTATTCCTTATGCAATTTTGGAAAAAAGTTGGTCTGGCGGCGTGTTGTCCAACTGCTCGGTTGAGATATCAAATGTCACCTGCGCGCCAAAACGCTCCGGCGCTTGCTCATCATGACGAGTATGATCAAACACCCATAAACGGTTGCCCAGATGGAAGCCTTCACTCAGGTCGTGCGTGATCATGAACACCGTTAAATTTTGCTCTTTCCACAGCGACTTCACTAACACATGCATATCTTTTCGAATCCCCGGATCCAGCGCGCCAAACGGTTCATCCAACAACAGAATTCTTGGTCTTTTTATCAGCGCCTGAGCGATGGAGAGTCGCTGCCTCATACCACCCGATAGCTCATGCGGGTATTTATCTTGAGCCGCTACAAGGCCAACCTGATCGAGCATCTTTAATGCCTGCTCTTTGGCCTGCTGCTTCTTCGAGCCAAACAGTCGTCCCAGCGTGCGGCTAGAAAGACTATTCGACTCAAACTCATAACCGAGCATGACATTCTCAAGTGCTGTTAAGTGTGGGAATACAGAGTACTTTTGGAACACGATGCCTCGTTCGACTCCAGGTTCTTGTGTCAAAGGTTCGCCATCCAATAGTAATTGTCCTCTTGAGGGTGTTTCGGTACCGAGCAACATATTGAGGAATGTGGTTTTACCGCACCCAGAGGTGCCTACAATACTGACAAAATCCCCTTCATGAACCGTAAGGTTTAAACGCTCTAAAACGATGTTGTCGCCATACTCTTTCCAGACCTGTTTGACTTGAATGATCGGAGGGGTGTTTTCTTTGTTCGTAGTGGAGTTAACCATGGCTCTCTCCTTGTGACTGGTGATACCAAGGGCTGAGCTTTTTTGATGCTAGACGCAGCAACCAGTCCATGCTGTAAGCTAAGAGAGTAATCCACAACACATACGGCAGAATCACATCCATCGATAGATAACGGCGTACTAAGAAGATACGATAGCCCAAGCCTTCGGTAGCGACTATCGCTTCGGCAGCAATCAGAAACAGCCATGCGCTACCCAAGGTTAGGCGAACCGCTTCAATCAGTTTGGGCATAATCTGCGGAAGGATCACTCGCACGATTATTTGCCAACTGTTCGCACCTAAAGTCTGAGCCTTTATGAGCTGTTCATCCGGCAAGCTTTGCACTCGAAGTTGAATGTCCCTAATGATGATTGGACACACACCGATGACAATCAGCACGACCTTGGACAATTCACCCACTCCGAATGAAATAAACAAAATCGGTAAAATCGCCATAGGTGGTATCAGTGATACGGCCGTGATCACCGGTGATAGCGACGCGCGCATTAAAGGAACGATCCCGGTCGCAATGCCCAATGACAGACCGATAAGGGCACTGAGACCAATCCCCCAGCCCAGCCGTGCTAGGCTTGCAAAGGTGTCCGTCCACATCAGGTATTCGCCCGTTCTTCGACTTGGGGTAAATGCCATTCTATCAATGGCATCAGCAAAACTGCTAAAGGCTGGCAGCAATTTGTCTGCGGAGTTCGCCGCCAATCTCGCATCCGATGCCGTCACATAGACGGCAAGCAGGATAAGAAAAGGCATCACGCCGAGCATAACCCGCCCAAGTTTAGACGGGTGACGGTTAATTACTTTGGTCATAATGACTCCAATTACAACGACCGAATGGTGAGGTTACAGCGTGTTGTCCGCTGCCATCTGCATGTATTCAGAAGTAAATCGAAGCTTGACGTTGCTAGGGTCACCGAACACACTCGTTGGTGTTTCTACACCAATGAAGCCTGCATCAGGTGCACCTTCGCCAAGTAATCCATGTTCAAACGAAAACTCACTGACTTTTTGCATCGTTTCTGCCAGTTTAGGGCTTTGCGTAAAGCTGACCGCCTCATCTGCTGAGTAGAACATGTTGGTTGCTTGGAGTTGAGACTTGTAGCCATCAAGATCTGTCCCTGACGCTTGCGCCATATATGATTTGGCTTCATCGCCCTGTTCAGGTGATTGCATGATTGACATGATCTCATACCATGCGCCTGTTAATGCTTTACCTAATGCGGGGTTACTTTGTAGCGTCTCTGTATTGACGACGAGTAGATCAATGATTTCGCCAGGAATATCAGAAGAGTCAAAAACAAAAGAGGTGTCTGGCTGAGAAGTAATTTCGCTAAGAAGGGGGTTCCAAGTCACAACCGATGTCACTTCACTTGTGCTAAACGCAGCAACAAGATCAGCGTCAGAGGTGTTCACCACTTTCACATCACGCTCACTCAAACCGACACTTTCTAATGCACGAGCCATCAAGTAGTGAGACACACTCAACTCGACAAGATTGATCGATTGGCCTTTTAGGTCTTCAAGTTGCTTGTCCCCTTTAAGGACAATACCGTCATTCCCATTGGAGAAATCACCGACCACAAGAGCAGTAGAGTCCACACCACTTGCAGCGGGAATCGTTAATGCGTCCATGTTGGTCATCACAGTGGCATCGAACTGACCTGTCGTGAACTGGTTGATCGACTCTATATAGTCGTTCACCTGCACGACATCGATGTCAATGCCATATTTGTCTGCCCATTTGTCTATGATCCCAGCATGATCGGCATAATCCCACGGCATCCAACCAACGTAGATGGACCAAGCCAGCGTAAATTTCTCTTTCTCTTGAGCAAGTGCGATAGGTGAAAAAGCGGATGCCAGTAGCGAGGTACCAACAACCGATGCGAGTAGGCTTTTTTTGATTTGAGCTTTCATTTGAATCTCCTCCATGAGGTCACTGAATATCAACACAAGAGACGCAACCAATTAGTTTGGTTCAATCTCCCGGGCTTCTATCCCTCCGTGTGACCTCTTACGAGGTTGACAACTCTTGACCCAGACACTGTTTCAACAGCCGGAACCCTAGATGTCTATTTCCCAAATTGTATGTTAGCCAGACAACGTTACCCGCTAACTATGCGCTCTTGTGAACTGATATAGAGTATTACAAAACTCATGCCAACCATTAAGGTATATAAAATCAACAACTTAAAATCGATTAGCTTCACTCAACCTCTCTAAATGAGATCATGCTGGTGCATAAGCCCTACATTGGTGCATTGACAATCCGGTCACTCTTTAACGCCTTATTCCATGCATGATTGAGTATCCTGATAAACCCAAACAACATTTTCATCCGATAGTGGTATTTCAAACCAAGACCAGAACAACTCCAACATTTCAGGTGTCATTTCATACGACTTGGCATCCAAATTTGAATTGCGCAAAAGCGCCCTTTGCCGACATGTTTCAAAAGGTACGTCAAGGTAATGCACTTCACTCTCAACCCCCTTTTCTGATGCCCAGCGAATAAAAGTATCCCGGTCAAATTTGCGCCAGAAACCAAAATCGAAAATAACTGGTACACCGAGAGTAAAAAGCTGAAGAGCAGAATCTTTAAACAAGTCTTGAAGCGCAGCTAAACGACTGTCGAAGAGTTCACGCTCCATATGCTCACCATATAAAGGAATCATCCATTCATCTATGGAGAAACGAAAAGCCCCATACTTTTTTGCTAGTTCCTTGGAGTAAGTCGTTTTACCTGAGCCGATAAAACCGCATACGAAATAGATCTTGGTCATAATTTCTCTTTAGCTAATAATATCCAACAAAAGTGTGAGGCGCGCGATCGCAACACTCTAGCCGTACGTCCTTACCACTCAACTTGGTCCAGTATGAATAGTAGCTTGCCGATGACCAACATGTTTCCCGACGCTTTCAATTTACGCCGAGGGGATGATTTCCACGCTATCGATAAATGTAAGTAATGATGGGCTGAAGAATATGAGGTTATAGTACCTAAACGACACCTAAGACCTCTTCGCGATAGGGGACACCAAATTGGCCACCATTTGGCCACCGGCATAATAAGCAACGTCCCGAGCTTGAATTTCAGACATGAAAAAACACGCAATAAAGCGCTTAATATTCAATAGATTGGGGTAAAAATATTGTTTGGGAATGATTGGAGCGTACTGCGGGAATCGAACCCGCATCATCAGCTTGGAAGGCTGAGGTAATAGCCATTATACGAAGTACGCATCTTCGGAAAGCGTGTTTACTATGCCATATCCGATGAAAAAGAAAAGCCTAATTTCCAGTTATTTAGCTCGTTCGGACGCTTTTTGTACGTAACGGGCAAACTTTCATCGACGCATCGTCTCTTTGCCCTTTTTCTGCGTTGGGCGGCTCACCCAATTCGGTCGGTATCCTTTATTTGTCGTGTTTTGCTCGCTAGAATAAAGCCAATTTTAGATAGCTATCCGAGAACCGATTGCCATGGCAAAACTCACCCTTCAAGAGCAAATGCTCAAAGCTGGCTTAGTCAATGAGAAGAAACTCAAGAAAGCCAAGAAAGGCTCAAAAAAATCGCGCGTTCAAGCGCGTGAAGTGAAAGCCGCCGTCGAAGAGCAAAAAAAAGCGCAAGTTGAACGTGATAAAGCGCTCAGCAAAGAACAAAACGAACAGCGCTTGAGCAAAGAGATTCGTGCCCAAGTGAAACAACTGATCCAGATGAACAAGCTAGACTTGGGCGATGGTGACATTAAGTACAACTTTACCGATGGCACATTGGTCAAATCTCTCTATGTGACGGAACTGGTGCGAACCCAGCTTAGTAAAGGCATTCTTGCGATTGTACGCGAAGATGAGTCTTACGTTGTGATTCCAAGTAGCGTTGCAAACAAAATTGCTCAGCGTGATGAGAGTGTCATCGTTGATCAAAAAGAAGCGGATGAAGAGACCATCGCAGAAGACGACCCATATGCAGAATTTGTCGTCCCTGATGATTTAATGTGGTAATTAACGCCAACCTAAACAGCGAACTTGCCCATCGTGAGTTCGCTACTCTTGCTCAGTGGTCGACGCCTCTATCGTTCGGCTCACGACACAGTCCTTACCCTTGGCTTTTGCCTCATACATTAAGTGGTCCGCATCGGATAGAGTAATGCCCTTGTGGGTCTTCGAGTACATTACGCAGCCCACGCTCACAGTCACGTGGCAGCGCGCTTTTCCTGCGCCCATCGTGAATTACCCACAAACTTAGCGCAACAATACACATAATTGAGAATTGGATCTCACTAAACAAGTGGGGGCATTACCCCAGCACGTTTGCGCTACGCGTCTATTACTCAGTTTTAAAACGCTGCATCTCGCCATTAAGATCAGAAATGCCTTGCTTGACGGTATCCGTGACCTGTGAGGACGACACAGAAATCGTCGCCACGTCTTCTGCGGATGCGATCACCTGCGCCATGATCGACTGTATCTCTTGCGTTGCTGAAGATTGTCTTTGCGCGGCATCCAACAAGGCATTCATTTGTTGGCTCACCTGTTCGATTTGGTCGGTAGTCTGGCTCAGCGTCCCATAGGCTTGTTGGGTTTGCGCTGCGCCTTGCTGCGCTAGATGGCGGCTTTGTTCTATCTCACTGACCACTTGAGAGGTCGACGTCTGAATCGCATTGACGATAGCGTTGATTTCAGAGGTCGATTCCGTGGTTCTTGAGGCAAGCAAACGCACCTCATCAGCCACTACAGCAAAACCGCGCCCGTACTCACCCGCTCGCGCCGCTTCTATCGCAGCATTCAACGCCAGTAGATTGGTCTGCTCCGCGAGTCCTTCAATCACCTCTGTTACGCGACCAATCGCTTCACTCTCTTTACTCAACTCAGCAACTCGCTGATTGGCCGCTTCAATACGACTATGCAGCTCATCCACTGTGGTGCGATTATTTTCGAGTGCTTCACCACCGAGTCGAATCTGCTGGCGTGATTGCGCCAAACTCTCAGCCGATTGCTGCACTTGAACTGAAGTGGTTTGGGCACTCTCACTGACATCGGCCAGTTGATTGCCAACATCGCTCATTTTCTCTTTTTGCAGCGCCACTTGAGACGCAGTTTTTTGGTTGGCTTTGAGCAGGTCATTCATGCTGTCGTTGACCGACTGAGCCTTGCTTGATACACCATGAACAATCTCATTCAGCGCCGTGTTCATGGTATTGATTGATAGCATCAAGCTCGCGAGCTCATCGCTCCCTTCGATACGCAATGGGGATTGAGAGACATCCCCCGAGGCTATGGCCTGCGCGCGCTTGGAAACAATTTTCAAACGGCGGCCGATGTTATTGCCCATCGCTTGTGACAAGCTCACCGCCACAATCACTACAGCAATGATTGAACCAACCAAAACACTGATGACTGTCGTCACGGAGGTAAATATCCCCTCACCGCTTATGTCCGCTTTTTGCTGTTGTATCTCGATCAAGGCTTCAAGCTGACGGTCTAGATCATCCACCGCGGGAATCAGTTCATTGGCCATCACTTGGTTTGCCTGATTCCAATCGGTGGAGAGTCGCTGAGCAACCACTTGATCCGCTAGTGGATAGTAGAGCTGCTGCATCTCTTTAAACAGCTCCCACAAACCTTGATCACTGCTTGACAGTAAGGTGAGTTTGGATTCGATTTCCTTGACCGGTTTGGCATGCAGGTCAAGCCACTCATGGTACTTGTCTAAGTGCTCTTGTTTACCGTACTGG
The DNA here is from genome assembly GCF_059834005.1 of Vibrio sp. R12-SW3-ISO1. Lineage (NCBI taxonomy): Bacteria > Pseudomonadati > Pseudomonadota > Gammaproteobacteria > Vibrionales > Vibrionaceae > Vibrio > Vibrio sp. R12-SW3-ISO1. The sequence continues at coordinate 53,582 of NZ_JCBDGK010000001.1, read as the reverse complement.
AGAAAATCTCGCATCGCCGACAGCGCATTTGCAAATGAGGTATAACTGTCTGCATACAAGCGGAATAGGCGCTTGCGCTCTCCGCCCTCTTTATTGCCCGCTTCATCGTTAATCAGACCCTGCAACTGATCCAACGCCACTTCGGCAATCGGCGCCGCTTCATATATAAACAATGAGTGAGCCGGTAAATTTTCGTCACTGTGACTGAGTTGGGCGATACGTGAAAACAGTGCGCTGGTGTTCTGCCAAGCCGCATTGATCTGCTGGTATTGCGCCTCACTCACTAACGGCTCAAGTGTAGGCAAGGCGTTATTAAGTCCCTCCATCGCTTGCTGTAGTTGCTGGGATTGTTGCTCTCCAACACGCTCGTCCCCACCCAATAGCATATAGGCACGTAACGTCGATACGGTGGCTTGAAGTGATTGCTGAATGGAACGCGCAGCATCGACAGTCGGAAGGTCGGTCGATAGCAGCGAATCGGTATGCTGTTCGACAGTGTTAACACTGCGAAAAATAAACAAAGCGGATACGATAAAAAGTACTGCAAGTGACACAAAACTAAGACGTAACTTCCCTGATATCGTGAGTTTCATCCTTAAACTCCTAAAGTTAGTTTCGCTGCAACTATATCCTGTTCAACCGGATTGTTAAACAATAGTGAACAAAAACTTACTACTTTCGTTTTAGGTGGGATTAGTGATGCGCGATCGAAAAGGCGTTAAATCTGAGGACCAGTGTGGCAGGCGTTGACTCGGATAATAGACTTATAGACGTGATAGAACCCAAAAATCGCCCCAGAAGATTCTAAGGCGAGACTCGATTAGATGTGCGTGCTCACCACGTACTGTTCTAATTCTTGGTTTGATACAGTTGTGATCAACTCATCATTCAAGTAAAACGCCACACTCTCATCAACTTTGACGCCAGTAATCGTTTTGCTTGTTCCATCTAGGTAAGCGATGTCCATTTGTACGGTATTGGCGTCAATGGATTGAATCGTTGTGCTTTCAATCTCTTTCGCACTGGAAAGCGGGACATCCGTTAGAGACTTGTCCAACTTATCGTTTACCTTGATGTAGTTGTCGGTTGGCGTATCCACTACCGCAGGAGACTTCCCAGTGATTGGGTTAGTGCCCGTCCAAAACTCCACCGCGTTGACGATAAACAGGTCAGCGACACTGGCAATACCGTAAACCGGTGACAGCAAAACAAACAAACCTTCACGGCCGTAGCGGTTATCTACCGCTTCTAGGTTGAATTTAGTGACAAGCCCAGTTGTCGCCATTTGTCCCATACAACCCGTCAGTGTGCTAACGCCTAACGCGGCAATCACCGCGACTTTTACTTTGCTTGATTTCATTATTGTCGTTCCATTGTTGATGATGGCGCGCATGCTAACGACAGAGTCATCGGTTTGAAAGAGATCGCATCAACTTTTTACCGAATACTGACATGTTAAGTGTCTAATTACTCAGCACTTCTATTATTCCGACAAGATGATTAGTGCTTATCCTACACGTCACACCAATAGCCCACTGACAACTTAGATCATAAACCGCGCAAATTGTAACCAGAACAGTCATCAATTGTTGCGTCATTTTTAACAACAAAACAAACGCTTAACATCTCAATATTTATTTTCTATTTTGTCCCAAAAAGAGATTCCAATCACATATAGATTGGTTATAATTCGCGCCCGTTGCGTCTTATGTTGATAAACGCAAACAAAATTTGAGTATTCCGCCATTAACCCGCCTCTTCCCCCAGAAGAGACTCACAGAGAAGAATAATGAGCAAGATTGATAAAGCATCACGCATCCTGCTAGCAGGTTTCTGTATCAACCTCTGCCTTGGCATCTTGTATGCTTGGAGCGTATTTAACAAGGCACTCGTCACAGAAGCAGGCTGGAGCGCCGCTGAAGCTTCTGCCCCTTATGCCACTGCAACCATCACTTTCTCTATCTGTCTTTTAGTTGCAGGCATTCTTCAAGATCGCATGGGTCCACGTCTGATCCTAATTCTAGGTACAGTACTGACTGGTCTAGGTATGATTGCGTCTGGTTTTGCGACCACCCCGCTGATGCTTAACATCACCTTTGGTGTGATTACCGGTGCCGGTATCGGTTTTGGTTATGCATGTTTGTCTCCATCGGCGATGAAGTGGTTCCACTCGTCGAAGAAAGGTATGGTTAATGGTTTGATCGCAGCAGGCTTTGGCTTGGCAGCGATTTATCTTGCTCCTGTGACGTCTGCGCTGATTGACAGCATGGGCATTCAGACCAGCTTTATGGTGCTTGGTGCTGGCGTACTCGCGATTGCGGTTCCTCTTGCTGCCACCATCAACAACCCACCAGCAGGCTACACGCCAGCAGAACCAAAAGTAAAAGCGGGCGCGGCGCCAAAAGCAGTAAAAACCTCTGAGAACTTGTCTTGGAAAGCAATGCTGAAAACGCCTCAGTTCTACTCGCTTTGGGTTATGTACGCGTTTGCCGCATCTGTAGGTTTGATGATCATTGGTAACATCACCACCATCGCAAGTGTTCAAGCAAACCTGCCAAATGCGGTTTACCTAGCGTCTATCCTTGCGGTCTTTAACTCTGGGGGTCGTGTTGCTGCGGGTATCTTGGCTGACAAAATTGGTGGTGTGCGCACTCTGCTTCTCGCATTCGTGTTGCAAGGCATCAACATGGTGCTTTTCGCCACCTTCAAATCAGAGTTCACACTGATCATCGGTACGGCGATAGCAGCGGTGGGTTACGGTACACTGCTAGCGGTATTCCCAACCTTGACAGCGGAATTCTACGGCCTGAAAAATTACGGTACGAACTACGGCGTACTCTACACTGCATGGGGTATCGGCGGTGCAATTGGTGCGGCAGTCGTTGGTTTCTCTATGACGCACGGCGAAGCATACGGCCTTGCTTACACCATCTCAGCAGTCATGATGGGGGTTTGTATCGTGCTAGCGCTAGTGACCAAACCGCTATCTGAAGCTAAAGTTGCTGAGTTGAAAAATGCCTAAACATTGATTTGTTTTGCAAAAGGCTTACCCTGATCGGTAAGCCTTTTTTGTATTTCAAAGTAATGTAGGACGAGACAGATTGCTATGGACGCTCAACCCACGCTCGCGCCCCATTATTACCTCGACAATTTTATCAAGCTCACTTCGCATGCTCAGCAGTGGTACAGCGACCTGCTACATGAGGACGAGCAAGCGTGGTTGGCTCGCTTTAATATGCAGAGCCGCGATGCTCAGTGCTTGCTGGTTCGATTACTGAGCCGTAAAGGCGAATGGTTTCGCAGTGATAAGTTACACTATCCAGAAATCAGCAGTATCACCGAGGCGTTAAGCACACTCGAGCAACACGGTTTTATCCTTATTAATGGTCCGATTGATAAGCAAACCTTAGCCACGTCATTACTGACCAAACCCGAAATCGTCGCTCTGTTTTCACCGCTCAATAAGCAGCGAAAGAAAGAAGCCTTGGTGGCTGAGCTGCCCCGCGAGCCTTTTCTCACCGCTTCCGCGTTAGATTTTGACTGGATCAAGCTTGAGCATGGCAGCATGCTCGATCTGCTTCTCACGCTGTTTTTCGCCAATACCCACCAAGATTTAAGTCAATTTGTCCTCGATGACTTGGGCCTTCATCGTTACGAACCCTATCCTCTGAGCCGCGAGCGGCGCTTTTTTCCAATCAGAGACGATGTCGATAGTCTGCTGCAACTCAGTCAGTTGAGTGAGCAATACCAACAAGGCGACAGAAAATGCGCCGACACACTGGTCACGCTAGCCGACCAGATCCCCACTTCGCATACTCACCCTTACGTGGAGCGCAAACGTCAGCACCTCATCAACGATATCGCGCGCGATCTTGAGCGCGTCCAGCGTCTTGACGATGCGCTGACGCTGTATCAGCAAACTGAGCTTCCTCCCACCCGTGAGCGACAAGCGCGCATTCTAGATAAGTTGAATAGAGATTTTAGTGACGTTGTCACTAAAATGTTACATACACCAAGAGACCAAGCTGAGTACGAAGTCGCGCTCAAGTTGCAACAACGATTAAAGCGCAAGCAGGGAGAGCGCGTACCCAGGGCGCAAAAGCCTGCGCACGATGCGATGCACGTTGCGCTTGACCTCTCTCGAGAACGGGTTGAGTTGGCGGTGAAAGCTCACTTAGAAGCGCAAGGTTGGCAGGTCTATTTTTGTGAAAATGCGCTCCTCAATGGCTTGTTCGGCTTGGCATTTTGGCCAGTCATCTTTGCGCCCGTCGAAGGGGCATTCATCAATGCTTACCAATATCGCCCGCTTGATCTCTACCATTCAGATTTCGCAAGCAAACGCCGCGAAGAGATTGAGCAAGTGATGCAAACTCTGCAAGGGCGCGACTGGTCAGCACTGCTCACGACCTATCGGGACAAATACGCCACCAACAATGCGTTTGTACAGTGGTCGCTATTGGACGACGCACTGCTTAACCTAGCGTTAAACACCATTCCAACACCCACACTGATCGCTTTGTTTCGCATTTTATTGAGCGATCTTAAGCTGTATCGCAATGGCCAGCCGGATCTGATTGCCTTTAAAGAGGGTCAATATCAATGGATAGAAGTCAAAGGACCCGGTGACAAACTGCAAGATAACCAATGGCGCTGGATTGAACACTTCACACGGCTTGAAGTACCTTTTTCGGTCTGTTATGTCACGCACCAGACGGAACCTTATTCGAGCGAAAATGCGCATTAATTTGCACTATCGCTCAGTTTTTGCTGCAATTCATCTATCACTGACCAGCGGAATCATCCAAATCATGAATCCAAAAAAGATCTTGAGCCTACTTACCGTACTCTTTTTTGCCGGCTGTGCCACCTATGCTGGCCTGAATTACGATCAGCTGTTTGGCATAGAGCAAGTGCGCGAGCGCCGAGTCGACGCGAGCGATACACGACACGATTTCTTTCATGCTCAAGTCAAACCTATTCTTGATAAACGCTGTGTGGTTTGCCACGCCTGTTACGACGCCCCTTGCCAGCTCAAGATGTCATCAGTTGAAGGAATAGAACGAGGTGGCAGCAAAGAACTGGTCTATCAAGGTACGCGACTGACTGCCGCAAGCCCGACGCGTCTGTTTGAAGACGCGCAAACCACACAACAGTGGCGCGAGCTCGGCTTTCACCCGATTTTAAACGAGCGCAATCAAACGCCAACCGCCAACCTAGAGGCGGGCTTGATGGCGAAAATGTTGATGCAAAAAGAGGCGCACCCACTACCCAAACAAGTTCAACTTGAAGGTTTTGATTTTGCTATTGACCGAAGCCAAGTGTGCCCAACCATGGATGAGTTTGAGCAATACCAAGCGGATCACCCAACTTGGGGAATGCCCTACGGCATGCCGAATTTACCCCAACAGGAATACGCGACTCTCATGGCCTGGTTGCAAGGCGGCGCGACGATGAGCGCTCCGCTGCCGCTTAGCCACGAGCAGCAGCAACATGTTGATCAGTACGAAGCACTGCTTAATCTGCCTTCTCGTAAAGGTCAGTTGACTGCGCGCTATCTCTATGAGCACCTGTTTCTCTTCCATCTTTATTTCTCTGAGATAGACGATGCGCAGCCGAGATTTTTCACTATCGTACGCTCAGCAACCCCACCGGGCGAGCCGGTTCAGCGCATTGCCACTCGCAGGCCGTACGATGATCCGGGCGTGGCGCGCGTATACTACCGCTTGATCCCTGAGCAAGGCACTATTGTCGATAAGACGCACATGCCCTATGCGCTTAATCAGCAGCGCTTCCACAACTGGAAAAGCTGGTTTATTGATGCTGAGTATGACGTCGCGACCTTACCCAGTTATGAGCCTGATGTCGCGGCGAATCCCATGACGGCCTTTATCGATCTACCCGTCAAAGCGCGCTTCAACTACTTGCTCGACAGCGCACAAAATACCATCAACGCCTTCATCAAAGGGCCGGTATGCCGAGGACAATTGGCGCTCAATGTCATCAATGACCGATTTTGGGTGTTTTTCTTAGATCCCGATAAATCGGATATTCCGCAAGTGAATGAGTTTTATCGCTCGCAAGCCGACAACCTAAAACTTCCCGCTGAACTGGAAAGCAATACGCTGCCGATTGCCAATTGGGTCAGTTATTCCAAGCAGCAAGCGCGCTATTTGAAAGCGAAATCTGAGTTCACCAATCAGTGGTTTAAAGACGGCAAACACCTGACCACCGATATCATCTGGACAGGCGGTGGCACGAACCCCAATGCCGCTCTCACGGTATTTCGCCATTTTGATAGTGCGTCGGTGGTCCAAGGGTTAGTCGGCACGCCACCAAAAACCGCCTGGGTGCTTGATTATGCCTTGTTGGAGCGCATTCATTACCTCCTTGTGGCAGGCTTTGATGTCTATGGCAACTTTGGCCACCAATTGATGACGCGCATGTTTATGGACTTCCTGCGCCTAGAGGGAGAAAGTAATTTTGTCGCCTTACTTCCTCAAGAGGTTCGTCATCAAGAGCATTCGAGCTGGTATCAAGATCAGAGCGCTCAGTTGAGTGATTTCTTACAACGCAACGTCGAACCCTTCAACCAACCGACGCAAGTGCGCTATGCCAGCGATGATCCGAAAGCGGAGCTGTATGACATTCTCCAAACCCAACTCAGCCCCGTACTGTCTAACCGTTTCAAGATTGAGCAAACAGGTCTAAGCAAGCGCAGTGAAGCAAGCCTGAGACGTATCGATGCAATACAAGGTGAAGGTCTGGTCCATTTGCCACAAAGCCTAATGATCATGGTGCGCGCGCCAAGCGGACAAGAGCAGTTGTTTACTCTGCTACACAATAACGCTCACACCAATATTTCCAGCTTGTTTAATGAGGAGAGTAACCGTGATTTCGCCAATGATGATTTAACCTTAGTGCGCGGAGTGATCGGTAGCTATCCGGCTGCGTACCTATCGTTGGAGGAATCTGAGGTCGATCAGTTGGTCGAATCATTAGAAGCACTGCGAACCGAAGACGATTACATTAAGATACTGGATCAATTCGCGATTCGCCGCAGTTCTGATGAATTCTGGCCGTTCAGTGACCGCGTGCACGAGTGGTATAAAGCGGATCAACCGATCGAATTTGGATTGCTGGACTATAATCGTTTTGAAAACAGATAAACCTTTTAATTGGGTTTAACGTGTTATCGGAGGTAGTTATGGGACTTCAAGACAATATCCGAGCATTGGAGCAACAAATCTATGTCGCGTGCTCCGAAGGTGATTACGACACCGTACAGATGTTAGAGCACCAACTCGACAGCTTGAGAAACCGGTCATCTCACACCCGTGATGACTCCCCTTATGCACCCGAAGGGAAGCTCTATCCGGAAGACGACTGGTACTAACTATAGTTGCTCAGTCAACTGGGCCACCTCACTCGCCCTGCCTTGCAGGGCGTTTTATTTTTCTGCTACTCGCTCTGTTCGTTGCAACATTGTTCGTTGAGTTGTTGGCCTACATGCGCAACCCAATTTGCTTAGGCGTTCTTCGCCCAATCCGCTAAAATATTCCGTCACTAAAAAGCGCTTTACAACGCAAGATTACACGCTATCATTCGTGCGCAAACGTTTGCCTCACTTTTTGAGTCTGTATTTTGAGGGTTTTATGCTGTCCGATATTGAAATCTGTCGCACGACATCACTGCAATCTATCGATCAGGTTGCGCTTAACGCTGGATTAACGGAATCAGAGTTTCACAGCCAAGGAAAATATAAGGCCAAAATCTCACTGAGCACACTGAAAAGGCTCGATGATCAACCTACAGGCAAGCTAATCGTCGTGACCGCGATTACTCCAACCCCTCTTGGCGAAGGCAAAACCGTCACCACGATTGGCCTTGCGCAAGGCTTGAAAAAGTTGGGGCGCTCAGTAATGGCGTGCATTCGTCAACCTTCTATGGGGCCCGTGTTTGGCGTCAAAGGTGGCGCAGCGGGCGGCGGTTACTCTCAAGTCGCGCCGATGGAAGAGTTGAACTTGCACCTCACTGGCGATATTCATGCTGTGAGCGCTGCTCACAACCTCGCGGCGGCCGCCATTGACGCGCGCCTGTATCATGAACAGCGCAACGGCTATGACGATTTCGAAACGCGCAGTGGACTCAAAGCACTGCGTATTGACCCAGAGCGCATCGTGTGGAAACGCGTAATGGATCATAATGACCGTGCACTGCGCATGATCCGCGTGGGTCAGAACGAGCCAGGTAAAACCATCAACGGGTTTGAGCGCCAAGATGGCTTTGACATCTCAGCCGCATCGGAACTGATGGCCATTCTAGCCCTTGCCAGCAACCTGAGCGATTTGCGTCAGCGCATCGGCCGCGTCGTACTAGCTTATGACCTCGATGGGCAGCCCGTGACCGCAGAAGATTTGCAAGTCGCCGGCGCTATGGCGGTCTGCATGAAAGACGCCATCGAACCCACATTAATGCAAACGCTAGAAGGCGTACCGACCTTGATCCACGCAGGTCCTTTCGCCAATATTGCTCACGGTAACTCTTCCATCATCGCAGACAATATCGCCACCAAGTTGGCCGATTTCACGGTCACCGAAGGCGGCTTTGGTTCAGACATGGGCTTTGAAAAAGCGTGCAACATCAAAGCGCAACTCTCTGGCAAAGCCCCTGATTGCGCCGTCATTGTGGCAACGTTGCGCGGACTTAAAGCCAACTCTGGCTGTTACGACTTAAAGCCAGGCCAAGCCTTGCCCGACGCCCTGTTCCATGATGATAAAGACGCGCTGCACGCTGGATTTGAAAACCTCAAATGGCACATCGACAATGTCAACAAGTACGGCGTGCCGGCCGTTGTAGCCATCAACCGATTCCCGCAAGACAGCGAACAAGAGCTCGCTGAGCTGAAAGCGCTGATCGAAGCTCTGCCAAACAATGTCGCCGTTTCTATCAGCGAAGGCTTTGCCCTTGGTGGTGAAGGCACTCGTGAGCTTGCCGCCAAGGTGGTGGAACAAACGCAGACGAACGCGAGCTTTAAGCCACTGTATCAACTCTCCCAATCACTGGAAGAGAAACTGATGGCGGTAACAGAAACAGGCTATGGCGCGGCGTCCATCACGCTCAGTGAGCTGGCGAAAGCGCAACTGGCCCAGTTCAAGCAGCAGGGCTTTGATCACCTTGCCGTCTGTATGGCAAAAACGCCCATGTCCATCTCAACTGATGGCGCAGTCAAAGGGGCGCCTAGTCACTTTGATGTGCCAGTACGGGAACTCAAGCTGTGTGCAGGTGCCGGTTTTATCTACGCCCTGTGTGGCAATGTGATGACGATGCCTGGTCTCCCTGATAAACCGGCGTTTATGAATCTTGATCTCGACGATGACGGCAACATCATCGGGCTGAGCTAAACCTTAGCGAGTTAGAGTTTCATTTTAGTTGTAACCAGGCTTAGGCACTGTGCCTAAGCCTTTATTTTTTAAGCCACTGCGCCACTTTCCACCCTAGATGTTGTACCATTGACATTCAGTCAGCCAACAGTGGATCCCGTCATGGAAGCCGAACTACTCGAAATCAAAAACTTCCTCGCCCAACACCCGCCTTTCGATGAACTCGAAGATGAGGTGCTCAACACCGTCACGAAAAGCATAGAAATCTCTTATTTTCGTGAAGATACGCCTGTCATTCACTTTGGCGATGAAATTCACGACCTGTATATGATTCGCAGTGGCGTCATTGAAGTCTACCGCCGCAAAGGGGAGCTCTATAACCGAATCGATGAGGGCGCCTTATTTGGCCAAATGGGGCTACTGACCAACAACAAAGTCCGCTTCCCGGCGAAAGCGATCACCGACACCCTACTCTATTGCATTCCCGAAGCGGTGTTCCAGCACCTCTACGACAACTATGAATCCTTTGCCGATTTTGTTGAAGTGCAAGACAGTGCACGTCTGCGCCATGCGATTTCCACCTCAACCGAGCAAAACGATCTCACCACATCCAAAGTGCGCACCTTGCTGACCGGTGAAGCACCGTACATCTACAAAACTGAGTCGATTCAAAATGCGGCAATCAAGATGGCCGATGAGAATGTCTCTTCATTGTTGATTTATGATGCTGATATCGTCGAGAGCGATGAAGAAGACACCAACCCATTAGTCGGGATCATTACCGATCGCGATTTGTGCACACGGGTGCTCGCGCAGGGTCTTAACCCCGCAGACCAAGTGGCGGACGTGATGACCACCGAACTCATCTCCCTTGATCACAACGCCTACGTTTATGAAGCCATGCTCACCATGCTGCGCTACAACGTGCACCATTTACCTCTGCTAAAAGACAAAAAACCGATAGGCATCATCGAGGCTACCGATATCGTTCGCTACGAGTCGCAAAACTCTCTGCTACTGGTGAGCACCATCTTCCAGCAACAAAGCATTGATGAATTGACGGTGTTATCCCAACAAGTGAAGGACAGTTTCGTCCGTCTGGTGAACGAAGACGCCAACTCGCACATGGTCGGCAGCGCGATGTCGGTGATTGGTCGCAGCTTTAAGCAACGTATCATCGAGTTGGCGGAAGAAGAGCTCGGCGAAGCGCCCATTCCCTACTGCTTTGTCGCACTGGGATCGATGGGGCGGGATGAGCAGCTATTAGTTACCGACCAAGACAACGCCATTATTCTCGATAACAGTTTCGATAAAAATCTGCACGATGACTATTTTGCACAGCTCGCCAAACGGGTCTGTGATGGGCTTGATCGCTGCGGCTACCAATACTGCACCGGCGACATTATGGCGACAAACCCCGACTGGCGAATGACACGCACCGAATGGGAAGAGTGTTTTGCCGATTGGATTGACGATCCAAACCCTAAGGCGCTGCTCAATGCCTCTATTTTCTTTGACTTAGATGGCGTGTATGGCAGGCTCAAGTTCGCTGAGCAGCTCAATGGTTTTATCGTCCGCCGCGCCCGTAAGAACAACCGTTTTCTCGCGTGTTTGGCGCGCAATGCCATGAACCGCACCCCACCACTTGGCTTTTTTAAAGATTTTGTGATGGAAAAAGACGGTCAGCACAAAAACTCGATCAACTTAAAACGTCGTGGCACCGCGCCACTCGCTGACCTTATCCGTGTGCATGCACTGGCGGTTGGCTCTCGCTCAAGAAATTCATTCGAACGTCTTGATGACATTCAAGAAGCGGGTATTTTGCCAAAAGGTAAAGCGCGAGATTTGCGTGACGCGTTGGAATTTATCTCCATGGTACGTATCCGCCACCAAGCCTATGATGTGGAAAATGAGATTGAACCAGACAACAACATCGAGCCTGAGCACTTGTCTGATTTTGAACGACGCAACCTCAAAGATGCGTTTCAGATATTGAGTAATGCGCAGAACTTCCTCAAGTTCCGCTATCAAGCGAGCAACAACTTTAAGTAGGCGACACTATGCTAAATCGACTCAAATTCGCTGGCAGCATAGACTGGCCGAACAAGTTCCAACAAAAGCTCGCACTGACTCAAGATGAGCGACTGCTGCGCTACTACCAAGCGGGTGTGCCTGCGCTCGACACCCCAATTAGCGAGGTGAAGTTTCTTGCGATGGATTTTGAAACCACCGGCCTTGATGCCAATCAAGATGACATCATCACCATAGGGACTGTGCCCTTTGATCTTAATCGAATCTACATGAATCAGGCCAAGCACTGGACCGTTCGCCCCCGTCAGCAGTTAGCGGAAGAGTCGGTGGTCATTCATGGCATTACCCACTCAGATGTGCTGGACGCTCCGGATTTGTCTGCTGTGTTTGATCAAGTATTAGAGCAAATGGCGGGTAAGATCACCGTGGTTCACTATCAAAAAATCGAACGTGAGTTTTTCGATCAAGCGCTGCGCACTCGCATCAATGAAGGCATTGAGTTTCCAGTGGTCGATACCATGCAACTTGAAATCGAATGGCAGAAGAAACAGACCCAGGGCATCATCAATCGGATTAAAGGCAAAAAACCACAATCGGTCCGTTTAGCGGCCAGTCGCACACGTTACGGTCTGCCACAATACACGCCACATCATGCCCTGACCGATGCGATCGCAACTGCTGAGCTTCTTCAAGCGCAAATCGCCTATCGCTTTGCACCTTCAACGCCCATTGGCAAACTGTGGATTTAATTGGCTTTAAGTCGTGGATTTCGATTTTAGCGAGGCATAAAAAACGGGAGACCTTCGAGTCTCCCGTTTTATTTTCACTTATTGGTGGAATAAGTTACTGGTTGTATTTCTCAGTACGCATACCGAGTATCAAGCTGACACACATCAACAGCAGGACAATCGTGAACGGCAGCGCGGTTGAAATCGCACCCGCTTGGAGCGCTTGAATCGCTTCCGTACCACCAATCCAGAGTAGCGCAACCGCAATCGCCCCTTCCATGAAGGCCCAGAATACACGTTGCAGGACAGGCGCATCCACTTTACCACCAGCGGTAATGCTGTCGATAACCAGTGAGCCTGAGTCCGATGAAGTGATAAAGAACACCAAGACCAGTACCACTGCAATCACAGAGAGCATCGTGCCCATTGGCAGCACATCAAACATCTGGAACATAGCTAGCGACACATCCGTCAAGCCGTTGGCACCTAGCTCACCAATGTTGTTGACCACTTGATCAATCGCAATGCCACCGAAGACCGACATCCAAAGCAAGGTAACGGCGGTAGGGACAAGCAATACTGCGGTCATGAACTCGCGCACAGTACGACCTTTAGAAACGCGCGCAATGAACATACCGACAAATGGCGACCATGAAATCCACCAAGCCCAGTAGAAAACAGTCCAACCTTGGAACCAAGCAACGTCTTCACGACCATGCGGGTTACTTAACGGGATGATGTTTTCAACGTACGCCATCAGCGTTGTGCCGATGTTGCCAAACGTAACCGCATAACCAATCAGAGCCACCAAAATCAGCAGCACGAACGCTACCAACATGTTGATGTTACTGATCACTTTTACGCCACCGTCGATACCACGAACAACCGATACCACCGCCAGTAATGTCACAATAGTAATCACGACAATCTGTAGCCCTAGGCCGGCATCAATACCGAAGACATGGTGAATACCACTGGCCGCTTGTTGCGCGCCAAGACCAAGAGACGTTGCCAAACCAAACAAGGTAGCCAAAACCGCGAGGATGTCCACCACGTGACCTGCCCAGCCCCAAGCGCGATCGCCCAGAAGTGGATAAAAAATTGAGCGAATTGAGAGCGGTAAGCCTTTGTTGTACGCAAAGAACGCAAGTGACAGTGCCACCACGCCATAGATAGCCCATGGGTGCAGACCCCAGTGGAACATGGTTGCGCCCATAGCCAGTTTGGCGGCGGCTTCTGTGTTGGCTTCCACACCCAGTGGCGTTTCATACCATCCGGTGAAGTACGCAACGGGCTCTGCCACACTCCAGAACATCAGTCCGATACCCATACCAGCAGCAAACAGCATAGAGAGCCAGGAGATGAACGAATAGTCCGCCGTCGCTTGTTGACCGCCCAGTCGGATTTTTCCAAGCGGTGAGACAATCAACGCCAGGCAGAAGATCACGAAAATGTTGCCCGACCAAATGAACAGCCAATCAAAGCTGCCAATGATTTGCCACTTTAGGCCATCTAACGCAGATTTAGCCGACTCCGCATCAAGCACTAGCGTCGCTACCAAGAACAACGCGATCAAACCCGCGCTGATCCCAAAAACAGGGTTGTGAACATCAAACCCCCATTTTTGCACATTATCTTGCCCGACGGTGTAGTCGGTGCTATCGATACTGTACTTATCTATACCCTTAGTCATCGTTCCTCTCTTAGATGATTAGTGCGTGTGTTCGAGCTTGTTGACATAAAAATCATTAGTCGTAAAACTAATATCTTGCGCTTTACGACGCATTCCTAACGAAGTTCAAGCTCGTCGCGAACGCACATATTGTACTCACCCATATAAAATGTTCCATTAAACCTCGGTTAAACGTTCACTTTTCACCCAAAAAGGTTAGCAGAAGTTCAATTTTTAAACAAAACCCTTACTCAACGCTGACATGGTTTTGTTTGAATTCTAAACATTTGAACTCTACTAAATTCATCACTACACTTCTTCTTAATGATAATTTACACGATGGGTGGTCAGTCAAACGCCTGAAAGAACGTTGATCTTTACACTTCAAATGATTCACTAATTAAGGTATTTTCCCCGCTCCATCGCGACGTTAATAGAGGTATCAAGTTGGATAAGCACGAAGAAGTCTTGGTTTCACTCCGCCAAATCATGCGCGCTATTGATTTGCACTCGAAGAAACTGAGTAAAGAGTCAGGCCTAACCGGGCCACAATTAATACTTATGCGTTCGATTCGAGAACTCGGTGAAGTGACCATTCGTGAGCTATCTAACCACACTAACATGAGTCAGGCGACGGCCACTACCATCCTTGACCGCCTCGAGCGCAATGATCTGGTTAAGCGCGTGCGCAGCGTGCAAGACAAACGCAAAGTACACGCTCATTTAACTGACAAAGGCCGCCAAGTGCTCAGCGAAGCGCCAATGCCACTGCAACAAAGCTTCATCAATAAGTTTCAAACGCTGGAGGAGTGGGAACAGTCGTTGTTGCTCTCGTCCGTCCAACGCATTTCCGCCATGATGAATGCCGAAGACATCGAAGCGGCGCCAGTGCTAGAGCTAGGTAGCATTATCAAGCCAGAATAATTGCCGCGTTACTTACCGTGATCAAGGGGAGTGGCTAACGGTAGATTGGCCACTCACTCGACGCTTTCACTTGGCGAATCGATAAATGGGTGTGAATGTCTTTCACATGATTGAGAGTCTGTAACTTGCGTGTAAATGCTTCATAGCCACTCAAATCGCGCGCCGCGACCTCAAGTAGATAGTCGTACGCCCCTGACACCACATGACAGCTCACCACCTCTTCCATCTCAATCACATCTTGTTCGAAACTGGAGATAGAGCTCGCCTGATGGTTGTTTAAGCTCACTTCGACAAATACGGTCATTCCAACCCCAATATGCCCCGTGTCTAACTTTGCATGATAGCCGCTGATCACCCCAGTCTCCTCTAAGCGTTTAATTCGCCTCGCACAAGGTGACGGTGACAATCCGACTTTCTCCGCTATTTGCGCCGCAGATTGACGCGAATCTCGCTGCAATAGCGAGAGAATGTGTTTATCAATTCGATCCATACTACGTTGCCCATATCAATCAAAAAATGGTTTATCATTAGCAAAATTTGGCACATATTAAGTAGATTTCTACTCACTTTGCCATCTTTAACCCCATCATACGATTCATACTTAGCAAATGATAATTAAATGTTAAAGCATTATGTTCACAGGCTATCTTGCCATGCTGGCAACCCTCCTGATGTGGTCAGGCTTTTTTCTTTCGCTACGTATGGGCGCTCAATCTACATTGACTCTGGCTGATATTGCGCTGCTGCGTTTTATGCTGCCCGCAATTGTCCTGTTGCCCTTTGTCATCAAACACACAGCGGCAATTCGACATACGCCTTGGAGGCTGAAACTAGGCTTGTTGATCGGTTGCGGCCTTCCCTATCTATGGGTCGCAGGTAATGGAATGCAGCTTGCGCCGGTTTCCGATGGCAGCGCACTCATCCCCGGCACCTTACCGCTTTTTGTCACGGCGCTTGCGGTGTTGGTTTATCGTCAATCACTGAGCCACCATAGAGTGATAGGCTTATGCCTGATTGTGGTTGGCATCGCGATATTTCTGCATTATGGGGCCAGTGCGGGCCACCATCAGCTTAATGGTTACCTTGTCTTGCTTGTGGCGAGTTTCATGTGGAGTGTGTTTACGATTTGCGCCAGAGTCGCCGCGCTCAACGCCTTAGCCGTCGCCGGATGGGTATCATTGTTTTCAAGCTTGACGTTAGCACTCTTAATAGGGACTGGCGTCGCGCCGAGCACCTTAGCCAGTTTCGATGTCACCCTGTGGCCGTACGATGAATTACTCCGCCATCTTTTACTGCAAGGCGTTGGAGCGGGCATTATTGCCGCCTTTACCTACCTTCATGCCATTGCTCACCTTGGCGCTGAACGCAGCGCGGCGTTTGCAGCGACGACACCTGTTATCGCGACGCTCTTAGCTTGGTTTTTCTTGCAAGAAAGTGCTAACGCGGTGAGCTTGCTCGCCCTCGGCTGTATATCGCTTGGCAGTATTATCGGCAGCAACATCTTTTTAAAAAATGATCAGTCGGTCGCTTTTACTGTCAAACCCTATACTGTCAAACCGAAGGCAGCGAACGCCAAGCAACCTTAATGCACCTAAGTGGACAAGCGTTAGACAGAAAGTTTGATAAACGCGGCGGGAATGACCACGCACAGCCCATAGACCCATAAAGGGATCCAACGACCTTTTTGATGAATGAGTACGGGTGAGCATACAAACAAGCCAATCAGTACCAACAAGGCGCTGCCCGGTGCCCATTGCTCAACTAAAGCGATAACCACCAAATAGCCGATAATAAACCATTGCGGTAAGTGCAGTTTTAACCCGAGCGCGAGTGAGAAAAGTAGAGCAGCAAACAAAGACAACATAGGTGACTCTTTATTATGATTTGTCTTAAATATTAATGAGAACCATTATCAAAAACAAGTCATTTTTACGCGCGATTCGAACGTGTTATCCTCTGCGCACCTATCTTCTAACACCTAGCGATTTATGAAAACACCCTGCATTGCAGCATGTAAAAACAATGGCGGAATCTGTAGCGGTTGTCACCGTACTATGGACGAAATCGTTCAGTGGTCTCAGCACTCTGATGAACAACGTGATCACATCATGGACTCAATCAGCGGGCAACAGAGTACACACACGTGTCCTCAGTGTGCTAGCCCTACTCAGTGTGACATTAGCCTAGGAAAATCAACATGTTGGTGCTTTTCGCTCGAAGAACGAGACAAATCGACGCTCAATGACGATACTTCTCGTAATCTTTGCTTATGTCGCCGCTGCCTTAGCGCACTGCCGTTGGCCTAAAAACCCCACATTTTTAGCGGTAAGATAAAAAATCGACCTATCGAACAAAAAAGTTGTAACCAAGCTTGTCATTCACGACATAAATAAATCCACACACTATTAAACAACTTGAACTGAGTTCACAAAAACCGCGTCAATGTATATGAAATTCATCTAAAAGCCTTCAGTAATATTTATTGTCATCATTGATCGATAAATAGACAGCAAACTATGTCAAATTGCTATTTTTTCGTCATTTGAGTCGCTGATTCGCACGCGCTAGGATGACTAAAATAACGACATAATGAGGGCTTACCTATGGAAAAACTCTTCGCTTCAGCACTGGAACTCAAACAGCGTACCCAAGTGACAAGTCTATTTGCCATGAACGGTTTCAAGATTATCAACACCGACTTTGACCAAGTGATCTTCGAACGCTTGGGCACAAAAATTCAAGTCCATTTTGATCGTTCAGCTAACGCGCGCGCACTCGCGGTACTCGATAGTTAAACACTTCAGAGCTCCCCTACCTCCGCCAACGTGTTGACCTCCCCCAGTTAAGCACTCATGCTCTAAAAGTCGCGGTAAATAGGCCGCGACTTTTTATTACATCTCCACATCCCGATTCAGTAAAAAGCTCGCTAGCCATAACGCTCAGTAGAATAAAATGGTAACATCGCGCCAATAGATAAAGTTGTATTGAGCAAGCAGACACATCGTCAGCCCGCGGTATCAGTGCCAAACCTGAGATGAATGGGATGACTCATTTCTCATCTGGCTCAAGCACAAAAGAGTAATTACAAGGTATTCAAATGGTTAACAACACAATTCAATGGTTTCCTGGCCACATGCACAAAGCGCGCAAGGAGATCGAAGAAGCCATTCCGCAAGTGGATGTCATTATTGAAGTGCTCGATGCTCGTATCCCGTTTAGCAGCGAGAACCCGATGATCTCTCAACTACGCGGAGAGAAACCTGTGGTTAAAGTGCTCAACAAGCGCGATCTTGCCGATCCTGAGCTCACTCAATTGTGGATCGAGCACTTTGAGAAAGAGCACAACGTGAAGGCGATGGCCATCACCACACAAAATCCCCAAGAAGTACATAAAATACTAGAGCTTTGTCGTAAGCTAGCGCCACATCGTGAAGAGATCGGAAAAAACGTTCGTACCATGATCATGGGCATTCCTAACGTTGGTAAATCGACCATCATTAACACACTGGCTGGTCGTGTGATTGCGCAAACCGGCAACCAGCCTGCCGTCACTCGACGCCAACAACGCATCAACTTGCAAAATGGCATCGTACTCTCTGACACGCCGGGAATTTTGTGGCCAAAAGTTGAAAACCCGCACAGTGGGTTCCGACTCGCCGCAACGGGCGCTGTGAAAGACACGGCAATGGAATACGATGAAGTCGCATTCTACACCGTTGAGTACTTAGCCAAAGCGTACCCAGAGCGCTTAAAAGAGCGTTACCAAATTGAAGAGTTACCAGAAACCGATATTGAGCTGATGGAAGAGATCGGTCGACGCCGCGGCGCATTGCGCACGGGTGGGCGCGTTGATCTACACAAATGCTCAGAAATCCTTTTGCATGAGCTGCGCGGCGGAACACTGGGTCAATTGACTCTGGAGCGCCCAGAGATGATCACTCAAGAGTTGATCGAAGTCGAAATCGAAGCGGCCCGCAAAGCAGAAGAAAAAGCTAAGAAGAAAGAAGAGCGTCGTAAGCGTTACCTGAAAAACAAACGTTAAGGCGTTTAGGAGAGTGTCGATGAGAGTCCCCACGAATATTATTACCGGTTTTTTGGGCACAGGAAAAACCACTGCCATTTTGAACCTGCTCAAAGAGAAACCGGCAAACGAGCATTGGGCGGTATTGGTCAATGAGTTTGGCGAAATAGGGATTGATGGCGCACTGCTCACAGACCAAGGCGCACTCATCAAAGAAGTCCCCGGCGGCTGCATGTGCTGTGCCGCTGGCGTACCAATGTCAGTGGCGGTCACGGCACTTTTGCGTACCCAACCAGATAGGCTGATTGTTGAGCCTACGGGCCTTGGGCACGCGCACAAAGTACTGGCTACCCTCACCTCTGCGCAGTTTGCTGACTATATCGATTTGAAAGCGACCATCGGGCTGGTCGATCCGCGCAATCTCTCTAAGGATAAATACACCAGCAACCAGAACTTTATTGACCAACTGGCCATTTCCGACATCATTATTGGCAACAAGGTTGATCAATGTCAGGTCAGTGATGTAGATGCCTTCAACGATTGGGTCACGGTTCAGACACCACCGAAAATCTACAGTCAACTGGTGAAACAAGGTCGCTTCCCGATTGAGTTGCTCGATAGCCAGCGCCGTAGTAAAGCACCGTCGAGCGCGCCAATGGACGCTCATCACCATGAACATGCCGAGCAAGAGCCTCAATTCGCCCTTGCCCCCGATCAAGTGATGACTCGCAAAGAAAACCAAGGCCAAGGTTACTACAGCTGCGGCTGGATTTTCGGTGCTGAAGTCACCTTTAATTTTGATGACCTCTTTTCAGTGCTGTCTGATCTCACCGCTGAGCGCGTCAAAGGCGTGTTGAATACCAACAATGGTAGCTTCGCATTTAACGTCAGCAATGGCGTGGTTTCCGTCAATCAAGTCAGTTTGGAGGGATTTGAAAGCCGCCTAGAAGTCATCGACAGCCAGTTATTACCTTGGCAACAACTTGAAGACGTCTTGGTTAGTATCTCAAGCCTCAACCAAGCATAACGAGTCGCTGCCAGTGGTGACGCTGGTGGCCTATCCTCACCGTTTACTCATCCTAGAATAAACCTCTTGACCCTGTAGGCAACTACAGGGTTTATAATCACACCATGATTTCTTCAACATGGTCTATCAACATGGAACGGTTAACCCGCGGTCAGTTGGCCAAACAGCTGAACATCACCATTGAAGCAATACGATTTTATGAACAGCAAGGGCTACTAAAGCCACAACGTTCCGCCAACGGCTATCGTCAATACGATAGTGACTGCGTCGCCAAGCTCTCGTTTATTCTGCACGCAAAAGAGTTGGGGTTCACACTAGGAGACATCCAAGAGCTGCTCTCCATCCATATCAAGCCTGAGCAACATACCTGCCAAGAGGTAAAGAGTATTACGGAAGCTAAGCTGGACGATATTGAACAAAAGATACAGCGCCTGCAACACATGCACGATGCGCTGCAAGTGATCAATCAGCGTTGTTGTGGCGGCGCCCATGCGGCAACACACTGCACCATACTCACAGCACTTGCGCATACAAAGCCCGAGGAGAGATAGCATGAGCCGAATTGATACCTTTTTCATGACGTTGCTTGATTTATGGCTCGACTCCGCCTTTTGGATTATTGTCGGCCTCATCGTCGCGGGCATCCTAAAAAGCTTGATGAACACAGACAAATTGGGGCTGCTATTCAGAGGCCCTGGCTTGTGGCCTGCGGTAAAAGCGACAGTATTAGGCGCGCCATTGCCTCTGTGCTCATGCGGCGTGATCCCCGCGGCTTTGGGCCTTCGACGCGCTGGCGCCTCCAAAAGCTCGACCGTCGCCTTTTTGATCTCGACACCAGAAACGGGCGTTGACTCCATCTCCATCTCTTACGCGTTACTTGGGCCATTTATGGCCATTGTCCGCCCTATTGCCGCAATGAGTTCTGCATTAGTCGCAGCGATACTCGTGCTAGTGACAGACAAAGAAACGCAACCCGCGACACCCTCTCAGCCAAGTAACAACCATTGCTCATCAAGCTGCTGTAGCAGTAAGCCAGTGGAGAGCAGCCCTACTTCATGGACAACTCGGTTTTGGCAAGGTCAGCGATTTGCCTTTACCGACTTGATTACCGATCTCTCTATCTGGTTAATTATAGGGCTAACGATGTCCGCGTTAGTCGTGACCTTTATTCCTCCTGAATCTCTCGGTGAACTTAGCCGCGGCCCTTGGGCGATGCTGGTTATGGCTCTGATTGGCGTGCCTATGTATATCTGCGCGTCAGCCTCAACACCTCTCGCAGCAGGCTTTATGCTTGCGGGTATCTCCCCTGGCGCCGTGCTTGTCTTTTTACTTGCAGGCCCTGCCACCAACATGGCGACATTGGGTGTGGTATATCACCAGCTAGGCAAGCGCGTTCTTGTGAGCTACCTGATCGGTGTTGTGGGCGTGGCAATGGTGTTTGGATATATGACAAACGCGTTAGTGGATACACTCACTATCGACATCCAAGCGCAACTCGACAGCAGCAGTCAGCTTATCCCAGAGAGCCTCGTTTGGTTAAGCGCCATCGTATTATTGATTGCGATCTTCAGAGACATCTACAAGCGGTTTCAGCCGTTAAATAAACGCTTGGCCTAATCCACAACCAAACATCCTTTGCGGGTCGTTAGAAGAGCAAATAGCGCACATAAAAAGGCCGCAAAAGCGATAATGGTGAGTGACAATGACCAGGTTTGAGTCTGTGAGTAAATCATGCCAACAATAGCGGGGCCAACAGCCGCAAGAGCATAACCGATTGATTGGGCCATCCCTGACAACGTCGCCGCTTGTGCTGAGGTCCCGGATATCTGCCCCAAAATCGACAACGCGAGAATAAAGGTAGAACAGTTGCCCAAACCAAACACACCAACCCAGAAGATCGCCCACTGAGGAAATAGCATTAGACCAGTCACACCTACCCCGTTTAAAAGCGCAGCACCGACAAATAAAGGCGCAATACTTTTGCTTCTAGCCATGATAGGAATGAGCAGCAACCCCGGAACCATAGTGGAAAACTGCAAAAAGCCATACACATACCCCGCTTCTAACTCGCTATAGCCTAAAGCTGCGAGAATTTTTGGCAGCCAGCCTGCAAACGTGTAAAAAATAAAAGAGTTCAAGCCAAGCGCAAACGTGAAGTACCAAGCAATAGGCTGGCGCATCAGCTTGTTTAATGGGTAGTAATCTTTGCTACTCGCAGTGCTGCGAGTTTTGCTTTCCGCTAACCTTGGCAACCAAAAAGCCAGAGCGAGCAAAGGAAAAATCAAATTCCCCGCCAATGCGACTCGCCAACCGATAGAGAGGTCATCAATAACGTTGGTGGCAGGCACCATGACCGAAGCGCTCAGTGTTGAGCCAATACCCATCGATATACCATACAGTGCAGTCACTGTCGCAATTCGGCCGGGAAATGACGCCTTGATGATTGCCGGAGCCAACACATTGCCGATTGCAATGCCAAGGCCAATGAGTGTTGTTCCAATGAACAACCAGTAAAAGTGCCCAAAAGAGCGAGATACTACCCCAACCGCGATCAAAACTAACGCAAAACAAATCGACTTCTCTAAACCCAGTTTGCTGCCAAGCTTGGGACACCAAGGAGACGCCAACGCAAACATGATCAACGGCGTTGACGTAATCACACCCATACTGACCGCTGAAATCTGTAACGAGTCCATAATTTGCGAAATGAGCGGAGCTAAGCTGGTGAACGGTGCGCGTAAATTGATAGAAAGCAGCAGCACGCTAATCATCAACAAAGTCGTGGTTTTTGATTTGAACATCGGTTTCAAACTTTTTAGCAGGAGAGGTAACGTTGAAATGTCTTATCTTACGCTTTTAACTGGCAATAGCCAGAAGGCGAACAAAATGCGCATCGAGAATGGCAGCGCACCCTAGATAAAAACTCAAGCCGGAAAGATGGGTCTTCGAAAATGATACTTGTGGTAATGTGCGGCCAATAAACTGGGAAATGGATATTCTGAGAAATGTCTAATAATGCATTGCTCAGAATAAAAAACCATACCTGTGGCAAACATCGTTAAGTGTTGTACACTTTATAAAACGTTTGAAGGTATGGTTGTCTCTATCTCAACGTATGGTTTCGTAAAATCAATGTATGGCTGTTTTTACAAACACTATGTTGAAACAACCATAAATTGATATTGATTATTTATTTCATTTCAATAACTTACTCAAAAAACAACCATATATTGATATCATCTAAAACAACCATAAGTTGATATTTTTGTGTTGCGTCCAATTGATTTTGAATTTTTTTGTAAGAAATTTTCTTACAAAAAAATGGCACAATAGAACCATTTCCTGGTAGATAAAGCCACCAAATTGAGTCGTAAGTGATTTGTGTGATCATAACTCCGCATGACTAATTCGGGCTGTAGAAGCCATCTGGGCATACCTACCAAGCAAAGAGCTCTAGTTGTGTCCGCCTTATAGGCGGATACAAACTAAACAGCGTCAATACGGCTTATAGTTGATCCCGTGCATTCGTTTTTAAATATCGTTTTAGCGGTGGCCAAATCATGACTAATACAGTCAATAAGGTAATAACACCAGACAAAGACCAAAACACTGAGTTCATTTGTTCGTCCGTTAACGCCATAATTGTCGCGATGGAGCTTGCTGGAACAAGAAGCGCAGCAACAAGGGAAACTAATAACAATACCGTATTTGACGACTCCTCTCTCTCTTGTTTCCATAGAGAGTGGTTATGCTCCAGCTCAACAAAGGTGCTTTCTTCTATCTCCGATAGACGAGCTTGGTTGCAAAAATATCCGTATAGTTTTTCTGCAAATGGGTATGTTGATATATGGGCAATTTTGTACTGTCGTCTGAATTTGGAAATGCGTTCATACAAAACTCCTCTGCGCTTATGGCTGCAAAGTATCATTTCATCCTTAAATCTTTTTAATGCCGTTCTCTGACAAACTACCGCAGCGAACAAGTCCAGGTAATAATTGTTGTTAGATAAGTTCCATGTTAGTGATGATTCTTCTGGTGTTTGATCAACGAATACCAAGCGATTCAAATTGAACTGGCATCGCCAATCAGCCCAGTAATCAAATTGAGTTTCTATTAGCCTTTGCTTCTCACTCGCTGAAAGTCTATACCTTGGATCGTTAACGTTTATTCCAGCGCTTAACTCACTAACGCAAATCGTTTCTTTTGATTCAAAGCTGGTGACTTGCTTAACCCAAGTACAATTCACCAATTCATGCCCAAATGCATCTTCTCCATAGTGGGCATCTTGGTCTAATGAAATATCTAAGAGCTCACTAATATGCTGTTTCAATCCCTTAGCTTCCTGCCCAGAGCTCATCCATTGACTTACTTTGTGCTTCTCAGTTTTTGGCTCCCATTGGAATACGCTTCTGTTTAGCTTAGATATACTATCGGCACTAAATGTCAAAGGAGATTCATAGTGTATGTAAAGTAAATATATCTCCCCCAACTCCAGAAGTTGCAATTTGGTGATATTGATCTGATGGCCGCTATCTAATGAAGAACTGTTTGCAAGTGTAAACAGCGGCTCTTCGCCGTTTGTTAATGTAAAACGCCCTGATTTCAAGGGTCTAAGCAAATCAGCACTTGCACGTGTATAAAAACGTCGTACATCTTTGATCTCGCTCGTACTAAGACCTTTTGCCCAATGACTCCAACCTGCTGAACTAATTATCTGAGAAAACACCTTTTTGGAAATGAAAAGGGGCAGCAATCCCCACCCATGCCACTTGTATTCAGTCATTAATCTGTAACCACTTCTTGTTGAGGTAACGTTTTACTTACTCTTGTAATTGAGTAATGTTTAGCCAGCAAATGAAGCTCCGCGACATCCTCGTGAGATATTGTATTCTCAATATACTGAGTAAGTGTTGGATAATCCCTCTTGTCTCTGGGTGTAGCCATATACGCATCGCACATTTCAACATAGCGTCTTAATTTAAGTGCATCGTTTTGCACGGAACCTTCATGCAGATTGTATCGGATAGTTAAGCCCGATAGGTTTGAGGATTTTCCCCAACCCTTTATACCAACAGGCTTAGCACCTAAGTTATCTGTGCCGCACATGAGAATTGCTTTCTGACCTGATTCTAAGTTTTTTGACAGCCACTCTGGGTTGGCTTTAGTGATATTAACAATAGGCAGGCCAAACTCGTCTAACACTACTTGCCCTTCCCCAAAAGAGAGTTTTTCTCTTTGGAAAAGTTCATTCAATTTTGCAACAACGTCACCGTCATTTAATGCTGTGATGGATTCCAATATTTCGTGGAGATTATATTCCAAACAGGTTTTACCAAACGCGACAATGGCTCTTTCCGGCGAATGCCGGCCAATTAAAAATATCTTTGTTTGAAGGTAGCCGGATGAATACCCGACCACGTCACCAAACGCTATAGCTTCATCGGTAATACCGAGCGAACGTTTGGATTCGACTTTAGACAAATCCAAGCCTTTTAAACTGACAAGCTGACTTTCTTCCAAGATATGATTCGACTTAACCTTACGAGTAAAATCATTGCTTCGGATTTTGTCTAACTCCGTATAAGGCAGCTTATACGCTTCTCTGGGAAGGAGTTGTTCTGATACAGCGCAATAGCGAAATGCTCGCTGAACGGTTCTGATGGGAACACCATGCTCTAGCGTTTCTTCACCAAGCTCTGTAAGCTTAAGCCGCTCACCTTCGAAAGCGATGAACGATCTTCCTGACATTTCACTTAGGTGTTTCATCACCAACTTTTCAGCAAGTCCAGTTAAAGTAACTATAGATTTGACTGAACTGATTCCCTGTTCAATGAGTTTAAATATCATCAAATCGATATCACTAAGCTCTTCCCTACTACGCTCTTTAACCAAGATCTTCACATTTAAAATAGGTAAGAGATTATCACGCACATAGAAGAGAGTTTCACCTGGTTGAATGTGAGAGCTCTGCACCTCACCATAACTCTTTAATACGTTGAAATAAGGGTTACTATTCGTATTCTTCCTAGCCATTTTCACTCACCAACGTTTTATTTGTACTGTGATTAATTGTGGTAGTTCGTTTAGTCGAAGATTTGCCGTTTTGAGGACGTTTGACAGTTTTCGCATCTGGCAAGAAACGCACTGCTTGTAGCAGAGCACCTTTTTGATGACATTGTTTTTTCAGCAGGACCATCGCCTGCTTAAAGCCGGCATCATGAGCTCCCTCGCGTTCAGCACCTTTGGTTAAAGTCTGAGAATCGCCTATCATTATCAGCTGTTTTTTTGCTCTTGTTTGAGCAACGTTTAATCTGCGCCAATCAGATAAAAAGCCGACTTTTCCTTGACGATTTGATCGTGTGAACGTGAATATGATGAGATCCCGTTCTTGTCCCTGGAAACTGTCCACTGACGCAACGAGTTCGTTTAATGGCATGGTAAGCTCTGTTAGATTTCCACGCTTTTGCTCTTTGCGTATCGCTTTCTGAATTGCCTTAACATGATTCGCATAAGGAACGATCACCCCAATTTCTCGGTTTTCAGCTAGATCCGGCATTTCTCGGATAGAAGATTTAAGAAGTTCGATAACTAGCTTTGTTTCACAAACATTGTCTTGAACTACAGCTCGACCGTCTTCTGAAGTTGCCTTCTCAGTTTTTTCCTCTAGCCATGTAGTATCTATCCAGATCATCGGTTGCGGGCAATATGAAAGTAATGGTTTCTTTTTATCCATACCAACGCCCGCAAAGTACTTACCTTCATAAAAGGCATCCGAAACAAAGTCACTAATCATTGAAGGGCAACGGAATTGCGTATCCAACATGATTTTTCGATCATCTGGCGCGGCATTCCACAGATGTTCAAACCAACTTAGACGATAGAGATCTTTATAATCTCCAAAGTCTTTCGCTTCAATTTCTTCGAGAACTTCATCGCTAACCACTGGAGGTAGTTGTTTATGATCACCAACCAGAATAGCCTTATTTGCACGAGATAAAGGTACGATTAAATTGTGTAGTTGAATTTGACCTGATTCATCAACAATCACAACATCAAAATCTAACTCTCTAAACAGCGCTTTGGTGTTGATGCCAATACACGTAGCACCAACCACGTTAACGTTCTCTATGAGGATCTTATACAGTGCTTGCTGCCGCTCCGTTTTAAGCTTGTTAAACCATTGGGTTAGATTACTATGAATACTGGAAACCTTACTTAACAGCTCATCAATTTGAACCAAATCTAGTTTAGTTACCCTTTCGGCGGAGTTGCCCGGAAGTTCAATTTCATCAATAAGTGGAGCTACCTTCTTAAAATAGCTATCAACAGTATCATTGCATATATGCAATAAGCTTTCAGTTTCTGCTACTGTTTTTTCAGTATTTGCAATTGACGAGATTGTCTCGATTCTGGCGTTAACCAGTGCACCAGAAGTTTGATTTGCTTTTTCGATCTTTTTCTTGACTAAGTTGGTCTTCTTGGTGTTTAACCAACGCGACACTGATTTGAATATTGGCCATTCTTTTTGTTCGATTTCAGTCAACTGGATGTTCAATCGACGTATAGCATTGTCCTGAGAAAGTATGTCAGACTCGGTTTCTGTTAATCGCTCTTTCAATGTCTTCAGTAAGTTAGCACAATGAATATGATCGCTTTGCGCCTTTTCAGCTCGCTCCATGTGCTCAAGGATTTCATTCCTCTTAACAAGTAGCTCTCTTATATATTCCAACTGCTGTTCGAGATTACTTAGCGTCTCATCCCCAGCTCCAAACATACGTTCCTGAAGTTCGGCAGCTTTGTTGTCTAAAGTAATATCCTCCAGACAAGAACTGATCTTGTTCTCATTGCCAATTCTTAAACATTCAAAGTCATCTTCCTCTGCCAGACGCTCAAGAACATTGTCAACCGCTTTGTTATTTTGCGATGTCACCAATACACGCTTTCCTTGCGCTGCAAAATACTTGACCCATTGAAGGATCACAGTTGTTTTTCCCGTACCGGGAGGGCCTAGAACCATTGTGTAGTCATCACTGCCTGCTCCACTATTTATAGCTTTAACTTGCGAAGGTGTCGGTGGAAATTTACTAGGTGGAACGGGAACACTTACCGGTGTCAGCGATTTATGTTGATATACACCAGCGGCTAATGGTAATAACCACGGATTTTTTGACCCTTCAGATTCCAAAGAATCAACAACCGCATTTCTTACCTTCTTTAGTGTTGGTAGTGCGGCGATGGTAAGTAGAGCTTGAGCCGGGATCTGTGAGTCCAGCGCTTGCTTCTCTATACTGACATGGATGATCGGTTCATTCTCTATAGGGTTCAGATCCGCGATTTCCATCAACACGTCAGTAGGTTCACGCATCTCATTGAGCATTTCGAGTAAAGTCGGTTGTGTCTCAAGTAAACGCGCATAATCAAGCTCATCAATTGTTACTTCATAATGAAGTCGATAGGTCGTCCTCTCACTCCTGGCAGTTATAGATGTCGCTTCAAAGGGCATGCATTGTTGCGCAGCGATTCTTTCCAATTCGTATTCTGAATCAATGAAACAGCGAAGCACATCAACCATCTCTTGCTCTTCAAAAGAGAGAGTGTCTTCTGGCTCTTCTGCTGGTTCAATTTCGTCACCATCAACATTCCATGGAGAATTAATAGCACGAAGAAGCTCTGAGGCATACTCTCCGAACTTAAACCAGCTAGAACTGTTTTCCAGCCCTGAGCCAAATTCTCGTCCGGTTAGGAAATCAACACCCTCAAACTCCAAAAGCGTCCCTTTTTCCAACATACGTTGACGATCCTGATTGTTTGCGAAATACAGTCGACTCAGCCAAAGTCGAGGGTTACTTTCACTTTTTGCAACGTTGATAGTGACCTTATATTTCCCAATTAATAACGTAACGATGACGGAGTCTTTATCTTTCGGTTTAAAAGAAGAGATCCACCCTCGTCTCGCTGTTTTAAGTTGGCTTATCACCGAATCTTGACTGCCACCATTGTCAGGCCAGTTTTTATCTAGGTAGTTATTTTCCAATCTGTAGAGTAATGGCAAGACAGATTGATACTTAGCCATTTTCTCCTCGGGCCAAAAAGGAACCGTTTGGTTATGCACCGACATGACACCTATCCTCTGCTATTAAGTTTCTTTGAAGCCTCTTGTAAGGCTTTAACGATTGAGAATACCTGCTTAGTCCGCTTTCTTGAGTCAAACTGTAAACCATGAATTAAGGTATCTTTAAGTTTTAGTGGCGTGAAATCTGGTAATGTTAATACCACCTCATCCCAATCAGAACCCTCAAAGTTTGGTTGTAGCAACACAGGAGCGCCAGTTATCAAATAATGAATCAATTGAGAAAAAGAAAACACATCTGAGGAATGAGTTAAGCTAACATGCCTTTCGAACTCTTGTTCTGGAGAACGGTAGTGAGCTGTTCCTTCTTCTAGTTGGCGCTTCTGATTTGAAAGACCAAAGTCAATAAGGCTAACGTCCCTTACATTGCCATTCTTGTCACTGTGCACAATTACGTTTTCGGGCTTTAAATCTCTATGAGTTACATTGTAACGATGCAGTTCAACGAGCTTCCAGCCGACCTTCTCAGCCACTTTCAGGCCTTGAGCTAGCTCGCGTCGGTTCTTGGGAGCTGATGGAAAAAATTCATTGAGCGGAGTGCCTTCGATCCAATCCATCAACAAGTAATGCTTGTTTCCTTCTCGCCAGTGTTGATGGCATTTAGCTGCAATGCCGAATGGCAGACGATTTAAAGCAATAATTTCATTTTTGATTTCTTTAACGGCTCTAATATCCGACGCTTCTATTTCTTTCAGGCCATAATATAACCCAAGCTGCGGAAGCTTAACTCGATAGAAAGAGCGTTTGGTTGCATCACATTGATATATCGTCTTTTCAATAGGGTACTGCTTTACGTAGCCGTTTGTTGTCATTTCCATGTCTCTAGGACCTCTAAAACTTGTCTAATGCTTGGTCGGTATTTGGGAGTGATATGTAAAATACGTTGCCAGAACTCTACGTGAGCTTGTGGTATGTCGAGTTGCGTACATAGCTGCTTCCAAAAAGCAGGACGCCGCCCTTTAGTCACTAATTCTTTTGCTGATTGCTCAAATGGGAGTTCACCAGCCAGCGAGTAAAACGTAATAAGGCCAAAACTAAAAACATCAGCAGCAAAAGTTAGAGATTGCCCGGGTTCATTCACTTCAGGAGCTTGGTATTTTTGCTCAAATGTTCTGCGTGCATTTAAAGGCAGAGTTGCTACCATCTCTTGCTGACAAAGCTCAAAGTTAATCAAGACAGGTTTGCCATTCGCATCTATACGAACATTAGACAGATTGATTGCACGGTGGATGACTTCAGGCTCACCGATACTCTGAATTTGTTGAATAGTTTCTGCTAAGGAAATGAGTAAACTAATCCGCTGCTCGCGACTTGGATTTTCCTCTAGCCAGCTGGCAAGATTTTGCTCAGGCGCTTTCTCTACGAATACAAAAAACCTATCGTCAACGAGCTCTTTATCTTGATAACGCTGTACACCGTCGACTCGGCTTAGCCTTTTTAAAACAAGAGCCTCTCGTCCTATGCTCTTTAGCTCACTTTGTCGATGTACAGCACTCAAGTGATCTAAATTGAAGCACTTTGCCCAAACCTGTTCTTTAAACAAACTCGCATTGTAAACCGTGAAGTAATCCGTAGATTCGTTGTCAACCGGTTTTAGTTCAACATCGTAATCACCCACTGTTATTACGTCCTGGACGGTTTCCGACTGTAATGTGGTTAGGTCTTTGACCAAGTGATTAATTTCAGAATCGGTTAACCTTCTTTTTGGCTTTTTGCCAAATCGTGACCGACAAAACGTAAACAATAGGTCACTCAACTGTTCTGATTTTGATACTAGAACTTCTCCTGCCTTCATAAATGGAGAAGGAGTAGATTGACCATCATACAAACACTCAACATTTGCATTGTGCGAGGTAAAGATCACGAGACCAGTATTCTTCAATTCAGGGGGCAAGGCTTTTAGCTGGGGTAAGTCGCCAAAGCGTTTGAGTGCCTCTCTTAATTTTGTAGCAGGATTAGAGAGAAAACTTCGTCCCATGTCGTTATCAACCAATAAGCTGTTTCGTTTATTGGTTCCCATATCAATAATAATCGCTCCATGATGATCTTTTAACTCAAGAGGGATCACACCGAACGGATAGACCAGCAGGCCATCAAACAAGCGAGAAGAGTTTTCACTTAAGATAGGCGGGCAAGAGACAATTCTAAACCCATCAAACGCTTTCTGTTTGAATAACTCCGTCGCGATTTCTGCTAAGCCTCTACGCTCATGAAGTCGTTCTTCTTGAGGGCCTACAAAAGGATTATATGGCCAATTATGATCTGTAAAAGACTGCGAACTAGCCATTGGGAATATTAATGCAGACCAGTCATCATCACATACCGCTGGTAAGAGCTTTTGAAATAACTGCCCGAAGTTTAATGCATCAGATGTGAGCGCTAGAGAGTCCATTATAGAGCTGTCTAACCCATCACTAGTCAAAATGAACTTCGTTGTATGGTCAATGGTTAACGTTTTACGTAGGACAATTGGCGTTGCAGGGCTACCGACCACAGACAAGGGGTGAATCTCGTTTCCTACCTCCTTCATCTGTTCTACGTTTTGCTCTACCTTAAAAAGTCGAAGATTCCCTACTAAATGAAGATCGAATTGACGTTGCCGTTGGGTTATAACACCTAGTGTTGACTGCACATCATTTGCTTTAAAAAGCTCATGCAATTGCTCAATCACATAGCCAGCATCAAAAAGCTCATTCATTTGATTAACCGCTAGCCAGCTACGTAATAAATCGATACCTTTATGGACGTCACACCCAGACACCATATCGGCTATTACTGCCTGGCTCCCTGATTGATGTATCCATGTAAAATCCCCAACGTTGTCTTTTCCAGACACATTTTTAAACTGAATTTCCATGTATTAGTTAAGCCTTTATTATCTTTCTTTAACCCAAAAGTTGGCAACTTTCTGGTTTTTGATGTTGATACTGTTCGATACGAGTTCTTGTATCTTTATATTCCTCCAAACCACATAAGCTAATGCTCAAATGATCTGATTGAAGCCCCTTCTCTGGCGCAACAGCGAAACCCTGCCCTGCTTTAATCGCAGCAATGTCGGTCAGCATGTACCTATCATGAATAAACTGATTCGGCACTCGGACATAAAGTAGCTTTATTTGACCACCAAGCAGTTGTTTATATTCTCGCTCAAATACGCCAGAGAGGTTGCCGCACTCCATCGAAGTAGCAATAGTGATTTTTTTTATGCTGCTCACCTTTGCTTCACTCAAAATCGTTTTGAGCAAGTTATTTCCAGGTAACTTGAAGTAAGGATCGGCGATTGTAAGCTCCCTACCAACCATTAATAACGGTTTAACCACAGACATGATCTCTCGATCAGTTTTATCGATCCAGAGTGTAGGAGGGATTGCCCACGCTTTATCACCTTCAATTATTTGTTCATAGTTGGTATGCGCTACGCCATATTTTTCAGTCACAACAGCATTGAATTGTCTCATTGAACGCTGTGTTTCAACCCATTCAAACCAATTACCATAACCACTCTGCTCTGTTAAACTCGCTCGATCTCTGGGCAATATAATCAGTGGCTGTGCCTTTTCTCTTTGCATCTTATTAAGAAAATTTGTTATGGACTTTTGTTTGTTGGGAGAAATCCCAGAAGCTTTAACGCTTTGATAAGCCTCTCTGACCCATTGCTTGGTTGGGGCAACAACATAGCGACCACTTTCGAATCCAAATGCGCTTTTTAATAAGGCGTAATAGTGAAACTCTGAAAGGCAATGAGGATCAAGCGCTATCTCCTTGTACATCAGAACAGCTCCTCATCCCTTTCATCAAAAAATCCGTCAGGCCAATTGGTTGCTAAGTCACCATCGTCAGTCAACAACGTTCTATGGGAAACAACGCCATGTTCAGATGTTTCAAGATAGATAATCGAAATATCTTCTTTTTTAACGGGTTTTAACCCTCTAGCTAAAGTCCCTTCGGTCGTTTCTCTTATTCGTCTGAGTAACCTTAATATTAAGTGCTCACTATGAGTTTCTATCAAAAACTGATTTTTATCATTAGCTTGGGTTAATAAATCACCAAGCCCTACCTGTGCTTTAGGATGAATATGTAGCTCTGGTTGTTCAATACAGATCAGCCCTTTATTGGACAGTGAAGCAGCCACAACAAGAGGAAAAACCTGAGATACCCCAGCCCCGACATCCGCAGCCGATACTTCAATATCGTTGTGAAGGTCCCAAAGCGTAATATTGTCTTTGTTGTATTCCAATTTCGAAACATATGGCTTAGGTAACGAGTCCTTCCCTCCCGACTCTATTAGCTCTCTAGTGGCTTCACTAAAGCCATCAGGATCATGAATGTATTCTATTTTTCCTTGTTCAGTTTTTCTAACTAGTGCGTAGCCTAGATCCAACTGCTCTTTTCCTGCCAACCAATAGTTGATCTTCGAAAGCAGGTTTTGGTCGGCGTTGAAAACCATATCCCAGCTGGCTTTGCCGTTGTACCAATCTTGCTGCTTAATACTCGCATCAGCTTCAAAGGTTGAATCTGGAATGTGGCGCAATGGCCCTATTGTTAAGCTGTCTTGGAGTAGCTCTCGGAGATTATCTAAGCTGGCAACAAATATATCGCTGAACACTTCTTCTATGCGTTTGGTATTAAGGGCATCATCGGCTTCAATGCTCGTCGTTAACCTTTGCCCCAACTTAGGCAACACTCCTCCAAGCGAGCTAAATTGAAACAATGCATGCTGCTGCTTTTGACCAAGATAGCTAATTTCGGTCAACTCCGATTCAGAGGTTGCTGAGTTCAAAACTAAGTCGTGAAACTCACCGCATGCTCCTGCATCATTAAATATTTGGTCATGTTCAGTCTCAGCATAATCACCCTTGGTCATTTCGCAAAGTGACGAGTCGAACAAAGGATGCAGCTCACCGTCAGCACAGTATGATTCAAACCATTCATCTTGCTGGTCCGTTATCAACAACTTATGTAAATAGTTCACCAAATGAACTTGGGCATTAGGCGAATACTCCGGGTTGACAGTTTCAGCAATAAACTCATCATCGAGCCAAACTGCCTGACGACATACGAATGCCGTGTTGGCGGCATGCGACCATTTGATCTCCAGCTCAATAGCAATGGTATTTGCCCACTCAATTGGGCTGCTAATGGACAATAGTTTGCGCTTAAGGTTGCCTTGAAGCTTGTTTTCTCGCTCTTGGATATCGTCGATAAAAAACAGGCTATCATCATAACTGTGCCCCGACGTTACCTCGGGCTTCTGGTATTCCACTTTAAGGGTAATATTATTTGATAGATCCTTACCATGAACTAGGTTCTTAAAACCACCGACATACTTGTTGGACATGGCCTCTAGGCGTTGCGGGTTACACTGCCCTTTTTCTAGCACTTGTTGCAAATAGAACAACGCCATTAGCACGGTGCTTTTGCCCACACTATTCGGACCAAATAATAAGGTGACAGGTGCAAAATCAATCGTTTGGGTTTGCTTGAAAGAACGAAAGTTGGTTAGAGATAATTTGGTAATCTTCATACTTAACTTTTACTGCCTGTAGTACTCGATATTGATGTGACTCATTAGATCAGCAACTTACATACTGTGATATCACCTTGTCACGCATTTTTACAGCATGGATGTCACAAATATAAACTAAAGAACTATTCGATCTTCATTACTGCTACGCATCATCAAAGTCGCGGTCGTTACTACGCTGCTAAGCTTAAACAAATCATTACTCGTGGGGTGAAGGCATAAAATATTTGATCGGACTGTTCTTTCCTTTTATCGGATTTATTGTTGGTTCTCTCGCCATACCATTGGGCATTGTATTAGGTGTAGCAAGTTATGTGATGCTATCACGCGCTCAGACATCGAATAACTTTGAAACCGAAAACGTACTAAATGAACAATCAAGTCAAGAACCAGACTTGCTCTCAAACGAATACAACGTTTTCAGCTCTGACGGCTTAGACATTTCATCCCTAGGGTCATCTTCATCAATTGATGATGATTTAACAATAACCCCCCATCAGGCCTGCCGATGATTGGCGGTATTGGTGGCTTGGACGCTGAAGGTAACCCTTATGGCATGGATTCATCAGATTCCTTACTCAGCTCATCAATATTCGATGACTCCACTAGCAGTTGCTTCGATGTCTCAAATTTGTTCGATTATAATTTTGGGTGTGGTAGCTCAAGCTTTGACGACCCATTTTCGTAATCTGAAAACCGTAGACAAGTTTACAGTTCCGCCAACCGTTTATCGGTAACAGTAACTAACTCTCGAAAAAACCTAATACATTTGTCCAGTTCTTCACGCTTAACGATGTGAGCTTCAGTTATATCCGTTTGAGCGCGGTGAACTGCCTCTCCTCGTTTTTTTAACCATTTGTTGAGCTGTTCTCTAGCTTCATCAGCGGTTTGAAAATTGTTCCAAATCCAAGCTTCGGTGACATCAATTCCAAAGAACTCAGCAAAAAGTGCTTTGGTCTTTTTTGAACCAGGGTTGTGAAAATACTTTAGATGCTCTTTCAGTCGATTCTCCACAATGCTCCCAAGTTGAGAGCCTTTTACTACCCTATACTTGGCATCAACAAGCTCTTTTGCTATGTCTTCTACATAGGTTTCCCATGCGGTAAGGGCCATTATCAAAGTAGCTCTCTTAAGCACCTCTGGAGGCTGAGAGTTGGAGTGACATCCGTTTAACTGATCGTAACACTCTAATAATTGCTCAGCGTCTGAGATCGCGTACTCAAAATTGGCTTTCGCTTGTGACATCCTTTTTCCTAGTTATCATGACTATATGCATAAAGTGGAATTTACCATATCTAGGACTAAATCAATGACAACTAGGTTCAATAAAGTTGAGTTACTTCAATAAGCTAATGACTTTTGGTTGCTAATCGCGCTGAAAGCAGACTGGCATCACCAACGAGCGGCTAACGCTTTAAATCAACCCACTCCGAAAAGTAATGAATAGGGTCACAAATTTTGCTCATTGATGTGTAGTTAGAATTACCGATTTGTATACCGTGTACCTGTAGCCCCTGCTTCTCTCTTCGGTTGCTAATTTTCCGACTTAACCCCGAAGTCACTGGGAACTCACCATCACTCACTAACAAAACATCGGCTTTATGCCATTCTTCTGAATCACACTTTTCCAGCGCTTTGTTGAGTGGCCCTTCAGCATCTGTACCACCTCCAAAAGACATCGTGAGGAAGTTAAGTAGGTCATTAAACCCCGAAGCATCTAACGTCAAATCAAGCTCACTAACCTCCTTCTTACTTCCAAAGAGATAAACGTAGCAACGCCGTTGCTCTTTGTAGGCCGCTTTCAAGCATTCCAAAACGGTCGCTTTGGCAATGTTTTCTGGTAATCCCTTCATTGAGCCTGAAGTGTCCAAACAAATCACCATCGGACCTCGGTTCTTATTGCTTTTATTGCCCTGCTTTTCACTAACGGATTCTTGCTCTAGTTGCTCTACTGTTTCCAGCACCTCGGTCCCTTCCACTGAGTAAGAAAGTAAAGAATGCTCGGCTCGCTTAGCGTGCCACAGTTTTTTAAGCACAGGATTGGTTAACAGTGACGCTTCTTGGGGTAACATTCTAGAGATCGAATCTGACCGAGTAATGCCTTTAGTCTCCATTGGAACAAGAGGTGTTGCTACATACTTCTCGTGTCTAGTCGCAACACTCATTTTGATCACTATTTCCTCAAGAACTGAGCCATCTGCTTGGTCATCACGCCCTAAATCTCGAATCAAGCTTTCTAACTTAGGAAGTTTTTTTACAAGCTTGTTTAACCGAACAATATCGAGCCAACCATGACTCTGGAAAACGCCTTTTGATAAGTCAAAGCCTAAACCTGTGATCAGCCCAAGTTCAGTAAACACTTCTTCCAATTGAGCCCATACCGCTAGCCTTTCTTGCCATACATCAGGCAAGATACCAACACCATTCTGTTCAGAGAGTAATTGCTGCCAAACTTCTTCAGAGGCAACTTCGGCAATGCTTGCCTGCTGAGCATTAGTCAAAGACTGAGGTTTCGTCGACTTACGCTTGCTCTTTTTCTTCTCTAAAGCTTGCTTGATTTGATTTAACGCTTCATCTTCTAGCTGCTTAATCAAGTCACTTATCATAGGCGATGCCTTAGATTGAAGCTGGTCTATTGCCGGGAGAATGTCAGATAGCAAGGCATCAGTGACCTCTTCATTCTGTGCGCAATATTGGCTTAATCCAGACTCTTCTACCTCTTTGCAAATCGCATTGGTAAGTGGCTGTGGTGTCAAGGGAAATAGACTTGCTGGACTTTCTCCTTGTAGAAGTTCATTTCTGGAATTCACTAAGGACTCGCACCGCGCTACTAGCTCACCATTAGTACTTGTAATAACTGCCGGAAGAAACTTCTCCGGCACATTATCGAGACAAGTGAACTGGCTATCCAAGTTGAACAACGGAGATTGAACCTGATATGACTCTCTAATCACAGAGTTCTCCTTCAATTGCATCACTATTATCTGAGGTTAGGGTTAGAGTTGGCGATTGTTCTAGAGGTAAATTTTTAAATCCTGACTCCAACGAAGAAACCCTTTTAAGTATTTTGTCACCCTCTTTGAGAGAAGTTTGAAGTGCAGTGGATACTTCAGACAGTAAGTTTTTCTCTAACCACAGATGGTTATCAAAGTACCCTGAGACCTCTGCTAGTTCTTTATTCACATTATTATAATGATCTTCAACACTACTTCTTAGATTCCTGATTTCGCTAACTCGACCATCAAT
Source organism: Vibrio sp. R12-SW3-ISO1 (assembly GCF_059834005.1). Lineage (NCBI taxonomy): Bacteria > Pseudomonadati > Pseudomonadota > Gammaproteobacteria > Vibrionales > Vibrionaceae > Vibrio > Vibrio sp. R12-SW3-ISO1. The sequence goes on along the minus strand of NZ_JCBDGK010000001.1, from coordinate 15,899 downwards.
ATGAGCTTTCGAAAATGAACGATTTAGAGGAATTGGTGTGTTTTTAACTTCCTCTAAAACAGGCTTATTTTCTCCACCTCTCCCGTAGTTGCGTTTCTCAGTAGTCTCTTCTTTATAATAATCATCCCAGTACAACAAATCACCGCAGTTATTTTTCTTGTGATACTGACTAACCTCTTCTACGACTTCGTCACCTTCTCGGTCAAGATATAAGGGACGCCCTTTAGAATCTTGTTTATGAGTAAGTTGATCTTCCTTCAGTTTCGTTTCCCATGCTTTAATAATCTGCATTAAACGCGATGACGGCGTCTTTCCATCAACAGTAACCAAACGTTTGTAAAGCTCTTGTAGGCCTTCAAACTGATCCGGTTGCTCCCATAAACAATGAGGAAGAATCCAAGTATCGTAGATACTGGTTTCATTAAAGCCTGAAGTAAAAGCTGACACTTTCATTAATTTCACGAGTTTTCGCCAACGGCGATCAGAGACCTTAATATCTAGCGATTTCAGGTAGTTTTTGAACTCTTTGCACGCCTCAATCGTAGTTGCGGTTAACTCCACTTTTTCAGCTAACTTCTGTACTTCATCTAGGTCTTCAATCTTCAAGCGAACATTCAACTTAGGATCAAACTCTTTCAAAGCGCCACTTAGAAGTTGTTCAAATGACTCATCTGATACAGGTGAAACATAAGAACGCAAAATAAATCTATCGTATAAAGCGCTGAGCTCTTCCCCTTCCGGTAACTCATTACTTGCCGCCACAACAGAGATCAATGGAACGTTGACTCTTCTATTGCCATTGTCGAACTGGCGTTCATTCAATAGGGTTAGTAGGCTGTTTAGAATGGCGCTATTTGCTTTAAAAATTTCATCGATGAAAGCCACCGATGCTTCAGGCAAGTATCCACTAATAAGCCTGTTATAACGATCCTCTTCCAGTGCTTTGATCGAAAGCGGTCCAAACAGTTCTTCTGGAACAGAGAAACGCGTAACTAATCGTTCAAAGTAATTAGCCTCAACAAAGACACTTTTCAATCTCTTTGCCAGTTCACTTTTAGCCGTTCCAGGAGGTCCAACGAGTAAGACATGCTCACCAGAAAGTGCAGCTAGCATCATAAGTCGAACTTGGTGCTCCCTTTCCAATAATCCATCGCTCATCTGAGTCATCAACGTTTGGAGCTTGTTTTTTCTATTCATCGTTGTTGCAGGCGCTATTGTGGTCACAAAAAATTCCTTCTTTCGGTTTATCGTTAGTAAAAAGAGCAAGTCATCATTATGCACTTAAATGCAATATGGTTGATGTTTGGTCGGAGCTTGTCTTGCCATTCTGTGATCGATATTACTTAGAACTGTACGCTTAAAATGAAAGCGTTCAGAAACGTGCTTATGTGTATCGATATCAATTGCGAATCAACTTATGTGCCAAAATTTATCTTATTGTTTTTATTGAATTTTTTTCGTTAGCTTGCATTTGAATTAGTAAAAAAACACCCAAAAGTAAATTATTTTACTTCTGGGTGTTTGGGAAATAACGATAAATATTTTACCTACGCCTAAACGGAATTACGTTACTCGTATCGCACGTTGGTTGTGGAGCTTGCGTGATTTGTTGAACATAATCGAACAATCGCTCGATTGGGATGAAGCGCTGTTTCTTGTTGTTGACCTTGATACTTTTGGTTTGAGAGTTAATATAGCTAGAAATCTCAAATGCCAGAGGCTGGTTTAAACGATCGAGGTTTCTATCGTCCAAGGTTTGAGTGACCCATTGGGCGGCGTCAGCGATATGGCCGTTAACACTCAGGTCGGTGTTCTTTATCCAGTGCGGCGCGAACTCAATGTCGCTAAGCTGTGATAGCATTGTAGCAATGTCATAACGGCTAACTAAGCCGCTCGTTTCCAAAGCTTCCACAAAGGCAAACTGCCATTCTATTTTTAACCGTTCAGCGAGTTCGTCGGGCGTGAAAATCATTCGATTGAGCGGAATAAAATAGGTGAAGCGGCTGTTGGTTTCACAGACGATGAGCGTTTTTTCTAGCGAACAGTAACGGTTTTCAATCAGGTGCACCTGCCAGCTCATGGTAGTGTCATCCGAGCTCAGTTTATTAACACCTGCTTGTTTACCCTCTCCAACTGGCAAACGCGGGAAGTCAGCTTTCAGCCATTTGTTGAGTGCGTTGGTGGCACTGAGTTGAAGTTGCATAAATGAATCCTAAACTACTCAAAACAATATTCAATAGAGCCCGCCACATGTATCGCATCAAGTTGCAGGCTCCAATTGTTCATTATGGGTGGGAAGACCAAACATCTCTCACTAGCTTAAAGTCTTCATATTGCAAAGAAGTATTGTAAGACATAGATTTCGCTTGTAGTAAGCCTTTAGGCATCGGAAGTATATCCATGAGTTCTTGACGTTGATCTCTATCATTCGGCTCTTCAAAACCACCATCGTAGATCAACCCTCCTTTACTGGTAAAAAGCCCCCTCGCATGCAAAAATCTAGATCCTTCATCATCAGCACAATACCAATATAAATTAATATTGTCTGGCATTGTTTCTTTGAAGCTTTCTAGAGCTTGTCGCGTAACCTGCCATGATGGTTTTCCATCTTCTTCAGAAAATATATGGAAATCTACTGACGCTTTTTTACATAGCTTCATTATTTCAAGTAGTGTTTTTCGATAACCAGGTCTGGTGAAACAGATATACGGGTCGTAAATAGTTACCTTTTCTGCACCAAGTAAAAGTGCTTTTGCTGCTTTAGCAAGAGACACCGCAGTTCGAGGAAATTGCGAAGGATAGGAGAAATCATCATCAGCCAGATCAACAAAAGAACTTACGAACACAGGTATAGAATTGAGTGACTGCTCAACCACTCGATGAAACGGCTCGTTCCCATGGCTCATCGTTGCTGAATTAATCCAGTTTGCCCCTTCGAATGCTCGATTAAAAGCTACCGTTTTATTATCCTTGAACGCTCGAAGTCTTTCTGTAACACGATCTAAAGTATCGCCTTGATGAGTTCTTCTCAATTGGTCTGAAACTTCCCTAAACCAAGCTTTAGGAAAACCAGATAATACTGCGCCGCGATCAAATCCAAGCCTTGCATCCAGCAATGCCAAATCTGCTAAAGAGTTGACTTCTGTAGGCGCTACCGCAAATTCCAAATGCAACATCAGAATAGCTCCTCTCTTCTTTCTTCAAAGAAGCCATTTGGCCACGGTGCATCAAACTCACCCTCGTCAGTTGTTTTGATTGGAATTAAACGAGTTTTACCTTCGGACTGCTCGCAGAAAACTATCTGTACATCACTTTTCTTACAACCAAATGGTTCGTATTCGATCTCTTCATCTGCGGTTTGGCGGCGGCGCTTTAACAACCTCAATAGCAAATGTTCGCTGTGAGTCTCAACCAAGAACATACGGTCAGTATTTTTCTTAGTTGCCTCTAGCATCATATCCCCCAAAGCTAACTGCCATTTCGGGTGAATATGCAGTTCGGGTTGCTCGCACGATACGATAAGATCTTGCTCAATTGAGGTCGCAACTACAAATGGGAATACTTGGGAAACGCCGACACCAACGCTTGATGGCAATAACGGAATGTCAGTATGAGAGTCTTTAAGGATGACTGACTTTTCACTCAAACTAGCTTCACCGTAAGCTGGAGACTCAAAGCGGTAATTAGTGCCAAAGAACTGGCCACTAGTAAACTTTTCATTAGTTTTGGTTTTTACCCTTTCACTCGAAAAGGCGAAAGTCTCCCAGCCAGCTGTGCCGTCATACCAACGCTGAGTGTTCGTGCTTTTGTTTAATACGGTTGCACGTGTTGGCACAATACGTAGCGGACCAATATGAAGCAAGTCTTCAAGTTTTTTCACTAATAGTTTTAGTGGTGCAAACGCTGCTTGAGAGAGTGAAGCTTCAGCAAACAACTGGGCAGCTAACGGGTGACTTTCGAAAACATCAGACCACTCGAACGGAGGTTCTGATAGATCAAGTCTTTTATAGATGTCAGGCAACGCATTTTGACCGTTTATTGAAACATCTTCCCACTGGCCAGAATCAAAGAGATTCTCGACTTTAAATGATTCATCTACTTCCCAATGCGGCAATGGTTGATAGTGAGTAATTTGGCAATCTGGTCGACCTGCTTGAGCGGTTATTTTGAAATACTCAATACCATGGCTTTTACATACATATCGGCTGATGAACGCACGGTTTTTTGTATGATCCCATTTAATGTCTAACTCAAAGGATATAACGTCTGCGTCTGAATCAGGTGTTAAACCCAAGTTAGACTCTAATAGCCAGTGCTCGGACTCCGATAAATAATCATCCCAAATATCCGCAGCACCACCTCTAAAGTCTAGTGTTGCACCCAAAGTGATGGCGCCATCTAAATCTTTTCCGTGAACTAAATTCTGAAAACCGCCAAAGTAGAGTGACTCACCCGCGATTGAACTGTGTTGCGCATCGAAATTACGTTTGGCGACTGCTTCATACAGGTACAGTAATGCATGTAATACTGTGCTTTTGCCTGTACTGTTCGCGCCAAAGAACAAGGTGATGGGTGCGAGTGGAATCGTGGCTTTGTTTTTAATGCCTTTAAACCCGCCAATGGTAAGTGATGTTATTTTCATTTTTTAACCTAACCTTTGATCAAAAAAGAGGCATCCGAAGATACCTCTGAAATTTATAGCTGACCTGAAAAGGCCTTTTGGGCGAGAGCAAAGAAGTTGTTTTGAGCCTCTACTAACTGCTCTTTATAGTTGTCCATTACTTTTTGACTTTGATGAAGAACTTTGACAAACCGCTGTTGTTGATTGCTAGGCGGACAGATTATCGGGAACTCTTCAATATGGTTCTTGTTTAGTTGTCGCTTATCAATTCCGCCAACACATACGGATCTCATATGGTCTCGATACTCTTTCGTAGTAAGTATAAATTCAATAAACTCATGTACGTTATCTGGTTTAAGCCTAACCAAATACACATGCCCATTGATATTCGCCTCGTCATCTTTTCCATAATAAATAGCCGCTCGTCCCAAACTACTGTTTTCAGTATTGATACGGCCAGTTTTAGTTATCAAAATATCCTTGTGTTTCAAACTACTTTTGGACATTTTTGTATGTGTTTCATCATCAAGATAAACGATGTCATCTAGATCAATACGCTTTTTCCACACGTTTTGACTTCTTAAAAATGCAATACCTTTTTCAACATACACATCACTCCCCCCTTTAGGGGTTGTGCCATTAAGAATTTTATCTGATAAAGTCGTTAAGGGAACTTGTTCCCACCCCTTAGGATTCGTTACCGGATCACCAAACATATCCAAAAACACACTGCGTAAGAACTCATCGGCAAGGTCAATGGCTTGTTTGCGTTTCTGGCGAATGGCATCGGCTTTATCCAGAATGGCAGCAATGCGTTTTTGTTCGTCTAGTGGAGGTAGTGGAAATTGCAACTCAGATAGTTTAGTAGCATTTACTCCAGGTAAAGTAGCTCCAGTCGACATACCTTCGATTTGATGCCAATAATTAGGTGATTTAAAAAAATGAGCCAAATATGAAGAACAGACGTTAGGATTTGGTCGCACGCGTATCAAATAGGATGCAAACACAGTATCTTCTGCTAGCTCCCCTATTAAATAGCTTTTTCCTGTAGTTGCGCCTGTGCGAGCAAAAACTATATCCCCCGACCGTAAGAGATTTTTTTGCTTTTTCTTTTCGTCACAGACACAGCGAGGAACTTTCGACCAATCAACACCATTTTCTACAAGGTCAGTAATTCTTAAAAAAAGTGGGCCGTCGCAATCTTTTTGAGCAGAGGCAGTTAAGCCATAGTCAATCACTTCTGTGATTTCTTTTAATTTTACGAGAGGCCAACTCATAGCATCGACTCCAACTCATTTAAGTCAGCTAGAATCTCATTCTCTAGTGCTTTGAGTTTGCCTAGAATCACTTTTGGCTCTTCGTAGCTTTCTTGCTCATACACCACTTCTTTATAGCGGTTGATCGACAGATCATATTTGTTCGACTTGATGTCATCTTTCGTAACCAAGAAGGCTTTTTGGGTTTTGTCTGACCACTGCTCAGTTGACTGACCTTCGGTTACCGCAGCTTGGTACGCTTTGTACTGCTCAACCAAGTCTGGCAGGTCGTTGTCTTTGATTGGGGTACGCTTATCATCCAGCGATTTACCATCGGCTTGCACATCGTAGAACCAAACGTTATCGGTACTGCCACCTTTGGTGAAAATGAGAATGGCGGTTGAAACGCCCGCATAAGGCTTAAATACGCCGCTTGGTAGTGAGATCACCGCTTCTAGTTGGTTATCTTCCACTAGGTGTTTACGCAGAGTTTGGTGCGCTTTAGAACTACCAAATAACACGCCATCAGGCACGATGGTGGCAGTGCGACCGCCCACTTTTAGCATACGTTGGATCAGCGCGACAAACAGCAGTTCGGTCTTTTTGGTTTTGACCACTTTTAGAATCGCGGGGTCGACATCTTCTTCATCTAAGCTGCCCTTAAACGGTGGGTTCGCTAGAATGATATCAAAACCGTTTTTCGCCTCATCAGGATAACGCTCTATGAAGCTTTGGCTTAATGTATCTTGGTAATGGATGTCTGGTTGTTTAACGCCATGCATCACCAAGTTCATTGCTGCCACGCGTAGCATTGTAGAGTCAAAATCAAAGCCGTGGAACATGTCGTAATCGATATGAGCACGGTTTTCTAGCAAATCACCTGCGTATAAGTGATTAAACACAGGGTTACCGTGTACATCTAAAACAGGCTTACCTTCTGTATCAAACGCTTGCTCTTTCTCTACGCCTTCAGGTGAGGAGTATTTCTCTAACAGGTATTCATATGTTGAAGACAGGAAACCACCAGTACCACAGGCTGGGTCACAAACGCGGTGCGTCTCTTCTACATCAAGCATTTCAATCATAGCGCGAATAATGTGGCGCGGCGTACGGAACTGGCCGTTGATACCTGCGGTAGTCAATTTAGACAGCAAGTACTCGTACAAGTCACCTTTCACATCTTTGTTTTCTAGCGGCAGCTCGCTCACCAACTCAACCGCTTTAACCAATAGCGATTGCTTTTGAATCATTAGCTGCGCATCTTTCATAAAATCAGCAAACAGAGTGTCATCAGACGTGAGTTCTTTGAAATACGGAAAGAGTTCATCTTTTACTAATGGGTATAACTTTTCTGCGCCAAGATGACGGAAGTTTTCCCAACGGATGTGCTGCTTATTGTCTGTAAAGCGCCGATTAAATGGTTTGCCCGTTCGTGCGCTACGTTTTTCGTCGTTACGCTCGTTCATGTCTAGCATGCGGGCGTACATCAAATAGGTAATTTGCTCAACTACGGTTAACGGGTTGGTGATCCCGCCCGTCCAAAACTCTTCCCATAGTTTGTCAATTTGGCTCTTTAATGCGCCTGATGTAATCATTATCTATTCTCTATATTCTTTTATGGCAATTGACGCTGCTGAAAAAATCAGCGTCAATCGTAATGGGTTGTAGTTTACTTAGCCGGTAGCCATTGCCAAAGGGTTAATTCACCACTTTCTCGACACTTGCTTGTTTCTCACCCAAGTGGACACTAAAGCGGCGAACAAACTGTTCCACCACATCCGCTTGAGCAGGGATTGGGAATACGCCATCTAAGCCAGCATCATCAATTTGATTGAATGGCGCGTCGTACAACTGTTCAATATCAACGCTACCGTAGCGGCAAAGGTGATTTTTGAGCATGCCGATAAAGCGCTGTTGTCTTGAGTTAAGATGGGTATGTACTTGCTGTACAAAGGCGGTAAACTCATTTTCAATCGCCTTTGCATCCATGCCAACAATGGTACGCAAAATCTGGTCGAGCCCAGCGGTTGATTCCGGGAAGAATTCTTTCAAAATCGAAAGATCGACACTTGGGTTTTGTGTATGCACCAGCGCATTGAGCGTCTCTAAATCCGCTTCTGTTACTGATTGCCCTGCGCGTATCTTTTGCAATACTTCATTCGATTCAAACAGCGGCGACAGGGTTTTTTCGACCTCTTGCTTGTAGATCTGGTAGTCCACCGTCACAATATCGGTTTTCACCTCTTCAGTGCGATATTCAGCCGCATCCTCTTTCACATCTAATACGGGTGTTGGCTTAGGAGGCGGTGTCGCGCCTTTATCACGCAAATGGATTACCGTTCGAAGCTCGCTTCGGCAAGCTTCTAGTTCATGGTGATCAGCATCATTCCAGAAGTTCGGCTGCTGCACTTGCTTAATAGTACTAGCCTTACTGCGCACTTCGTTAAGGTGCATAGAAAGTGTGGTGACCTTGTCCATAATCGGCATCGCAACAATATCGACCTTGGAAGGTTGTTTGAGTTTGATAAGCTCAAGCTCTAAGAACTGAAGATCGAGGCGTAACGCTTCGCTCTCGCCAGTAATCGGTTTCCACTGCATTAGCGGAGCCATCGTAGAGCGCAGTAGCTCCTTGGTATCCGGAGCCATTTGGTGCAAGGTTTTCTCATCACTTAGTCGCGCTTTAATTTGCCAGTTTTCACGCACTTCGATGGTTTTATCGTTAAGCGATTCGATATCGGCTTTAATCTGTGGCACCACCGAATCGAAGATATCCATTTCTGCACGTTTAAGTGCCTCATCAGCCAAGTTTAGCCTCGCTTCAAATACCTTTTGCGCAAGAGACTTACCTTTTGCACCATCATCTTCATCTGGGTTCATTTTGAAATATTCAAAGTTGTTCCAGTGATCGAAGATCAAGAAATGTTTTTTATGTTCGCCCGGGCCAAACAAGTTCTCACACAAACGGGTACCACGACCTACCATTTGCCAAAACTTCACTTTCGATTTAATCGGTTTAGCAAACACAAGGTTGATACATTCCGGAACATCAATACCGGTATCGAGCATATCGACAGATACCGCAATAGTGATTTCGTCTTTGTTGCCTTCGGCACTTTTGAAGCTGTCGATCAGCTCATCGGCACGTTCATATTTCGAGTGAATCACTCGGCAGAAGTTACCACCCAGATCGGGGTACATTTCAGCAAACAGATCAGCAATAAGCTCTGCGTGTTTGATGCTACGAGCAAAGATGATGGATTTTCCTGGCAATTGATTGTCGGCATCTTTAAGACCACGTTCCATAAGATTGCGGATGATCTGGCGGTTAGTGTCTTTGTTAAAGATCGCTTTATCAATCAGCTTTGAATCGAAATCGAGCTCATTCGGGTCAATACCTTGATCTTCAAGTTCAGCTATCTGCTCATCAGTGAGCTCATTACCTTTAATACCATCACGCAAGAACTTGGTGGTATGAGAGACAACTTTGAAAGGAACAAGGTTTCCCTCTTCAATCGCTTGTTCTAGCGGATAATTCGCCGTTGGCATTTTGTAGTCACAACCAAACAGCTGGCTGGTCGAGCGGGAGATCATCTCAACAGGCGTTGCGGTCAAGCCCACTTGCAATGCATCAAAATACTTAAACAGCTCACCATACTTGTTGTAGATGGAACGGTGCGATTCGTCGGCAATAATAAGGTCAAAATGACCGACATCAAACTCTTCGAAGGTTTGCATCATGCCTGGGTAAGTCGCGATCACGATACGCGCTTTGCTCGCGAGATCTTTCTTGCTTTTACCTTTTACGAATAACGGCTCTTTAGTGAACTCATTGAATGCGTTGGCCGCTTGCTTGCGTAGCTCTTTACGGTCACATAAAAACAGCACTCGCTTTGCCCAACCTGCATCAAGTAAACGCTTGGCTAACGCAATAGAAACGCGCGTTTTGCCCGTGCCTGTTGCTTGCACAATCAGCGCTTTACGATGCTTGTCGCTAAATCGTTCACAGACACGAGTGATTGACTCCATTTGATAGAGTCGGCCTGCTACGTCGGTATCAATCGGAGTGCTGTTAAGATCTCTTTTCAGCGCACGCTGCTGGATAAGGTGTTGCAGACTGTCTTTAGAGTAGTAACCAAACAGTTTGCGAGGTACGTAGCCCTGAGCGTCATCCCACAGCCAGATATCGTAGCCATTGGTGTAGAAAATTACTGGTCGTTGGCCTGTTTGTTTTTCTAACGCATCAGCGTAAAGTTTGGCTTGTTCTTGCCCTGCTCGCGCATCCACTCTGGTTTTCTTCGCTTCGATAACCGCCAGTGGTTTACCGTTGTCATCCCAAAGCACGTAGTCACAACGACCTTTGCCAGTTTGAGTTGGCTGACCATCAACTTCGTACTCTTTGGATACTTGTTCAGTGCTGACTTCTGCCAGTGCCACGTCCCAGCCTTCACTTCTTAGCTCAGAATCGATTAGACGTTTACGAGTTTCCGCTTCGTTAAGGTCAAAGCTGTTCTTCAACTCGAGGGTGTTGCGTTTTAGCTTGTCTGCTTTGGTTTGATCAACTTCCAACTTGAGCTTACTGGCAGTCTGCTGGGCCAACAACTGGGCTTGTTTCGCCTCTTCAAGCTCTTTTAACGCCTGTGCAAGCTGCTCACTATTCTGGGCAAGCTTTTGCTGTAGCTGTTTGTTTTTTCGCTTAAAATCTGCTTTGGACTCACCCTCTAACGGAGCGTTATCAGGCTGTATATAGCGAGGGCATTCTTCTTGGGAGCCATCGCCGTAGGCGATAAAAAGCCAGCAACCAATTAGGTAGGATTCTTTAAGTAACCAGAGTGCGTCATGCTGATTGACATATCCGTCATGGGCGGCTTTGTTACCACCTTTGCGCACAGCATGAAATTTATCGAGAATATCTTTATGAATAATGGCAGTAAACGAGGCACTGGTCAGCTTGTCGTGAACCGAGGCATTTGGTAATACAGGTAAACGTAGCTCTCGATATAGGTAACCTACAATCTTTTCGACATAGCAACGAAGTTTTACCATCGAGCTTTGAGGATCAGTCACCGCATAAGCTTCAGCAAATACGCCCAGTTCAGCCAGTTCTGGCCAGTCTTTTCTTAGATGTTCAAAGTTCACTGACGTTTTCACTCTTTTTGTTCTCCTGACCTCAATGAGCAATGGTTATGCCAACCGTGTTCTAGCCTACTCGTTTACTCTTCAATACCTAATTTTGTCATCCATCCACTTAACGTTTGATGACTCTTTAGACCTAGTGCTTCCGCCGCTTTGGATTTATTATTACGACTATACTCTAAAGCTGATTGGACCGCATCTTTCTTAATATTATCAATGTATTGCTGTATATCTCCAGGTACAGAAAATTCACCCTGTGAAGATTGGTTTTTGCCTGCACTTAACACTGACGATTGAAGGTCTTCGACAGAAATGGTGGTCGATTCAGACCATAACACTGCTCGATTCAGTGTATTCCAAAGCTCCCTGATATTTCCGGGCCACGAGTATGATTGTGCAAAATTAATTGCATCGGTGGAAATTTTCTTACTTTCAAACAGAGGATGTTTTTCGGCCTGTTGATTGATGTCGTTCATCAGAGTTGATATGAGCTCTGGAATGTCTTCCGATCTCGCTCTGAGCGGTGGCATTTCAATTACCCCAACGGCAAGTCGGTAGAATAAGTCTTCCCGAAAGGCTCCTTGCGATGTCATCTGAAACAGATCTTGGTGGGTAGCCGCAATAATGCGAACATCAACTACGTGAGATTTCACGTCACCGACTCTCGTAACTTCTTTTTGTTGCAACGCTCTAAGTAGTTTAACTTGGACATTGAGTGGCAGCTCGCCCACTTCATCTAGGAATAAGGTGCCACCGTTTGCCTGTTCAAATAGCCCTGAATGATCTTTATCTGCTCCAGTAAACGCACCTTTAACGTGGCCAAAGAGAATTGAGTCCACCAAGTTTTCTGGTAATGCACCGCAGTTAACGGCTCTGAATGGTTTATCTGAGCGAGAGCTTGCGTTGTGAATGGCTGTTGCCATGACTTCTTTTCCTGACCCGCTTTCACCAAGCACAAGTGCAGGCAAATCAGATAAAGCGAGTCTGTGAGCTTTTTTCACTAGAAGCTGCATGATATTTGACTTTGCTGTTATAGCATCAAAAGCCGAGCTTAATTGAGGGGTATCTGATGTCAGGGACTGTATAGCGCTAGTAGAGGATTTGGTATATTCCGTCGCGAAATCAACGGGGATATCCACTTCAATTAGCTCACCTTCGGGCGATGTTTGAAGTAACTCGCACTTCCCAATGCCCTTACCGAGTAAGACAGAAACAACCGTCATTGCTGGCGTTCCGGATGTGAGGTTCAAGTATATGTGTTCAGAACCAGCAGAAACCTTACTCAGCTGTTTTTGCATCACTTTGGTTATCGCCGAATAATCTATTGGTGATGCCAATCGAACTCGTTGGATAGTCACTGAGGTCTTAGAGCGCCCCACGCAAGCGAGCTTTTTCTCCAACCACTCTTGATACTCGTGCCATTCATCTTCCCATGCACTGGCAAGGATAATAATACTATCGAGAGTTTTACCTTTCAGAGCAATCGTTGCAATTGAAGCAGGCTTGTCCAGCTTCATTTGATCAAGGTCTGTTCTACCGAGCCAACTGAGTAAAGTTGCCATTTTTACGTCCGTAACTATTTTTACTTATGGGAATGGAGTTTACCTTAGAAAGCAGAGGACAAACATTTAAATCCGTTCAAAGTGCTATGCACTACCATTCAACTCTAAAAACTGTGTCAGGTATCTCAATCCCAAACAAAACACTCTTAATCATACTGTTAGCTCCTATATTGAATTCAGGAGGAGCTCTATGTTTTTACAAAGACCCAAACCTTACAGTGATGAAAGCTTAGAAAGCTTCTTTATCCGAGTGGCTAACAAAAATGGCTATGATGTTCATCGCTTTCTAGAAGCCACAAAACGCTTCTTACAAGACATAGACGATCACGGCTATCAAACCTTTCCTACGGATATCACCCGGATAAACCCATGCTTCGCTAACAATAGCTCCAGCTCTCGGACTGCCTCATTCCTGAAACTTGCGCAATTGACGTTTAATGAACCGCCCGAGTTGCTTGGATTGGCAATTAACAGAACAAACTTGAAATACTCGCCGTCAACTAACGCGCTTGTTAGAGGTGCAGAAGTCTTTCCTCGCAGTTTACTTCGGACTAAATCCATACTCTGCTGCCCATTGTGCCTACAAGAAAATGGCTACGCCTCCTACCTTTGGCACTTTCAGGGGTACGAGTACTGCCACATCCATAACGTACCTTTAATTACCACTTGTAGCTGTGGTAGCGAGTTTGACTACCGAATATCTGGGTTAAAAGGCATTTGCTGCAAATGCAAGGAGCCTATCAGCGTAACCAGCAAGGATAATGGTCATAAGACGGCATGTACTGTTTCAAACTGGCTTGCTGGCAATGAATCAAAACCTCTGCCAAATCTTCCTAAAAGCTACCGATGGGGTTTAGTTCATTGGTGGATGGGAATCAAAGATAGCGAATTTGATCGCTTTTCGTTCGTTCAATTTTTCTCAAACTGGCCAAGGTCATTTCACTCGATAATCGAAGATGAAATAGAGTTCAACCTTGAGCATGCGGTTGTCAGTACGTCTGAATTACGGCTAAAAGATCTTCTTGGTCGGTTATTTTTCGGGTCAGTTAGGTTACCTGAGCGGAACCTTCAACATAATATCATCCTTAGTGAGCTGCTCTGCTATTTAGAAAAACGTTTATGGCAAGACAAGGGATTAATCGCTAACCTCAAAATGAACGCGTTAGAAGCGACTGTAATGTTAAATTGTAGCCTCGATCAGATAACATCAATGGTTGAACAACGCATCTTGAAGCCAAATCGAAGAACCAAGCCCAACAGCCCTCTTGAAGTCACCGATTATCTATTTCATTTCGGCGATATTTTCTGTCTTTGGTTAGCTGAATTCCAAACCGATGAGTTTAACCGCTCGTTCTATGTGTCGAGGTGGTAAATGCAAACTCTGAAAGAGCTAATCGCATCCAATCCTGACGACCTAACGGCTGAACTTAAGCGAGCATTTCGTCCACTCACACCACATATTGCAATTGATGGTAATGAACTTGATGCACTGACGATATTAGTCAATTTAACCGATAAGACAGATGATCAGAAAGACCTGCTCGATAGAGCCAAATGCAAGCACAAACTTCGAGATGAAAAATGGTGGGCTAGCTGCGTAAATTGCGTTAACTATCGACAAAGCCATAACCCCAAATTCCCAGATATCCGTTCTGAAGGCGTTATTCGAAGCCAACCCCTCGGTGAGTTACCGAGCTGTCTACTCTCGTCTTCAAAAATGCCACCATACCATTGGTCATACAGCCATGATTCAAAATACGTCAACAAAAGCGCATTCCTCACCAATGAGTTTTGTTGGGATGGGGTCATATCGTGCTTGGGTGAACTTCTTAAAGATGCAGAGCATCCACTTTGGAATACTTTGAAAAAGTTGGGTTGTTATCAAAAAACTCGTAAATCAATGGCAAAACAACTAGCTGATATTACTCGCACGACCATCAATGTGACACTCGCACCAAATTACTTGACGCAAATCTCTCTACCCGACAACGATGGGTCCTATATTTCCCTGTCACCTATTGCATCTCAGACGATGCAAAGCCACTTTAATCAAGGGCTCCAAGATGAATATCGGCATAGCGCGATAACGCGGTTCAGCCGAACCACCAACATGGGTGTCACTTCAATGACATGTGGCGGAGCATTTAGAATGTTAAAATCTAGCGCTAAGTTCTCCAGTACCTCTCATCATCGATTAAACAGTAAACAAAGTTGGTTGACGTCAGAACATGTTCAATCATTAAAACAGTACCAGCGCCTTAACAAACGCCTCATCCCTGAAAATGCGCGAAGAGCGCTCCGCAGACAATACAAAATCGAGATTCAAAATATGGTCCGCGCTTGGTTGGCAAAGCAAGACCACACCCTTGATTCAATCATTCTTGTTCAACGCTTGAATCATGACTTATCTTGCCTTGGAGCCACCAAGGGTTTTGCTTACGATCCAGCGATGACCAAACTCTTTCTTGAGCTTTTGAAACGAGAGTTATCAAGTTCAATCAATAATGGTGAGCAACACACTAATGGATCGTTTTTAGTCCTACCGAATATCAGGGTTTGTGGCGCAACAGCTTTAAGCTCCCCTGTAACGGTGGGGGTTCCATCACTTACCGCTTTCTTTGGCTTCGTTCACGCATTTGAACGGAATATAAATCGCACCACCTCATCGTTTCGTGTTGAATCCTTTGCGATATGCGTCCATCAACTACATGTCGAAAAGCGAGGTTTGACACTAGAGTTTGTGGAAAAAGGCAACGGGACTATATCCGCTCCCGCGACCCGGGATAACTGGCAGTGTGATGTCGTATTTAGCCTTATTTTGAACACCAACTTTGCTCAACATATTGACCAAGATACGTTAGTTACATCACTACCAAAGCGATTGGCTCGAGGTTCAGCAAAAATTGCAATTGATGACTTTAAACATATCAACTCCTTCTCCACATTAGAATCAGCGATCGAATCTCTGCCAATAGAAGCTGGTAAGTGGTTGTCACTTTACGCACAGTCAAACAATAATCTAGGTGATCTATTAGCAGCCATGACAGAGGACCATCAGCTCATGGCAAGCTGCGTCGGTTACCACTTGTTAGAAGAGCCCAAAGATAAACCAAACTCCCTCAGAGGTTACAAACACGCTTTCGCCGAGTGCATTATTGGCCTTATCAACTCAATCACCTTTGATTCAGCGACCGATGCCAACACAATCTTTTGGTCACTAAATAACCATCAAAATTACCTAGTGGTACAGCCAAGGAGTATCAACGATGAAACTACCGACAAATCTAGCCTATGAGCGCTCTATCGACCCATCAGATGTCTGTTTTT